>DASXVK010000526.1:0-4504 GCA_036504295.1 Polyangia bacterium | reverse complement strand
CCCCGGCGTAGGCGGCACTCCGGGACCCTCTGCAGCCTCCGGATGCGCCCAGCCCCGATCCTCGGCTGTCTCGGGCGCGGCGCCGAGGCCGAGGCCGCCCGCGCTGCCCGCGGGTCCAATGCGCGACAGGCTCCTAGCGGGGGCCGGCGCTCACTCCTTCTCGCAGGTCTTGGGCAGCACGTTGCGCTCGAACTCGCCGTCCACGTTGCCGGCCGGATCGTACCGGCACACCCAGAACTGGGTCTTCTTGCACTGCGCGGTGGCGCAGCCGTAGCGGCGCGAGCCGACCCACACGAGCTGCGTGAAGCGGGCCGCCCGCTTCGAGTAGCCGGGCTTCTTGAAGTTGTACGCGCGGGACTCCGCGTACCAGCTCTCGACCACCTTGCGCGGCGTGTAGCTGCCGGCGGTGCCGGACCAGAGGTTCTCGCCGAACTTGCTGTCGCCGGGCTTGAGGCGGCACGCGGCGGCGAGGCTGTCGGCGCGCGCCTGGGCGGCGCTCGCGATCTCGCTCGACCAGCGCAGCCAGTGGGCGCAGTGGCGCGTGCGGAGCTCCTTGTGCGCCTCGTGGAGGTCCGCCGCCTCGTCGGGCGGCTGCTCGGGGCGGCCAGGGACGGGCTTGACGGGGGGGCCACCGAGCGCGGGGCTGGCGACCAGCAGGGCGGCGGCGGCGAGCAGAGAGCGCGGATGCATCGGAGCCCTCCTTCGACCCGCGGGACGGGCGGGCCGCGGCCCCAATGTAGATCGACTCGGGCGCGGCGCCCAGCCGTGCTACGATCGTCCCGGTGTCCGCCTCGCCGCGCTCCGCTGCCTGGGCTCGCGCCGCGCTGGCCGCCGTGCTCGCGGTCGCCGCCGCGTGCACCCACGGCACCGGGGCGCCCCCGGCGGCGCCCCGGCCCGCGCCGCCCGCCGCCCGCGCACCCGGGCCCGCGTCGCGGCCCGCGCCGGGCCCGCGTCCGGCGGCGTCCGCGCCCGCGCCCGCGCCGGCGCCCGCGTCCGCGCCCGCGTCGCAGCCGCTGCCCGTGGCCGCCTCGCAGCCGCGCTACCGGGCGTTCGCGACCCCGGCCGAGGCGCTCGCGGAGATCCTGCGCACGCGGCCGCAGATCATCGCGTTCGGCGAGTACCACCAGCAGGCCGGGGCGGCGCGCGTGCCCTCGGCGCTCAAGCGCTTCACCCAGCAGATGCTCGCCACGCTCGCGGGGCTCGCGTCCGACGTGATCGTCGAGACCTGGGCGCCCGAGGGGTCCTGCGGCGAGGTCGAGCGCGAGGTCGTCAAGGACGTCAAGAAGACCACGAAGCGGCCCAAGGCGACCGAGGACGAGGTGGGGACCCTCTTCGTCGCGCTGCGCACCTACGCCATCCAGCCGCACTTCCTCAAGGTCAGCTGCGACGAGTACCGGCTCCTGCTCGGCGGCGCGCGCGTCGACTACGATCAGCTGCTGCGGCTGCTCACGCGCAAGCTCGTCGTGGCGGCGATGACCGCGCGCACGGAGCGCGATCGCAAGCTCGCCGCGGCCGCCGCCGAGGGCCGGCTCCGGCCCGGCACGCGCCGGCTGGTCGCCATCTACGGCGGCGCGCTGCACAACGACCTCTTCCCGTCCGCGGGGACCGAGGCGTGGACGTTCGGCGCCTATCTCTGGCGCGCCACGCGCGGCCGCTACGTCGAGGTGGACCTGTACGTGCCCGAGTGGGTGCGCGCCGACACCTCGCTCGCGAGCGAGCCGTGGTACCCGCTGCTGCGCCACGCGGGCCCGCGCACGACCCTGCTCATCACCCGCGGGCCGGGCTCCTTCATCGTCATCTTCCCGACGACGCGGCGGCGCTAGCCCCCTCGGCGCGGCGGGTCAGCGCTCGGTGGGGAGGCCGAACGGGGTGCGGGCGGCGTCGTCCTCGCGGGCGAGATCGCAGGCGGAGGCGAACACGACCTCCCCATCGTCGCACTCGACGACATAGGTGCGCAGGTACGTCTCCCGCCGCACCTCGCGGATGATGCCGGCGACGCACGGCTGGCGCTTGAGGACGACCACACGCGTCCCCTGGGGCGCGAGCCGCGCGAAGACCGGAACCCGGCGCGAGAGCATGGCCCGAGCTTGGCTCAACCGCACCGTCAATGCCACGAGAATCGGCACGAAAACGCCGCCACGCGCCGCGTCACGATGATTCGCGCCGCGGCGCCCGGTCAGCTCTGCGAGGCCGGGGGCTTCGTGAGCGCCTCCCGCAGCTGCGCCAGGCTCGCCGGCTTGGCGAGGTGCTGGTCGAAGCCCGCGTCCCGCGCCCGGGCGAGGTCCTCTGGGTGGGCGTAGCCGGTGAGCGCCACCAGGCGCACCGAGCGCAGCGCCGCGTCGGCCCGGAAGGCCCGCGCGACGGCGTAGCCGTCCATCTCCGGCAGCCCGATGTCGCACAGCACGACGTCGGGCGCGCGCTCCTGGGCCGCGGCGATCCCCGCGGGCCCGTCGCCGGCGAGGTCGGCCTCGTGGCCCATGAACGCGATCGCGTCGCGCAGGCTGGTCGCGGCGTCGGGGTTGTCCTCGATGACGAGCACGCGCAGCGCGCGCCGGCTCGGGGCCGGGGCCGCCGGCGCCGCCGGCGCGTGCGGCGCGTCGACGAGCGGCAGCGCCACGGCGAGCTCGGTGCCGCGGTCCGCGCCGTCGCTGGCCGCGCTCACCGTCCCGCCGTGGAGCTCGACGAGGTCCTTGACCAGCGCCAGGCCGAGCCCGAGGCCCCCCTTGCTCCGGTCGAGGGTGCGGTCGGCCTGGATGAAGGGCTCGAAGATCCGGGGGAGCAGCTCCGGCGCGATGCCCGCGCCCGAGTCGCGCACCCGCAGCGTCGCGTGCCCGCCTGCGGCCTCCAGGGTCAGCAGCACGGTCCCGCCCGCGGGGGTGAACTTGGCCGCGTTGCCGAGGAGGTTGCCCACGACCTGCGTGAGGCGCGTGGGGTCCGCGTCCACCCACAGCGGCGCCGCCGGGAGCCGCGCGTCGAAGGACAGGCCCGCCGCCGCGAACGCCTGGCGGTGGTCCTCGGCCGCGCGCCGCGTGAGCGCGCCCAGCTCGCACCGCTCGACCCGCAGCTGCACCTTGCCCCGCGTCACGCGGTTCAGGTCGAGGAGGTCGTCGACGAGGTGGGTGAGGTGGCTGACCTGGCGGGTGATGATCGCCCGCGCGCGGCGGGCCTGGTCGCTGCCGTCGGCGGCGTGCGCGAGGATGAAGAGGCTGTTGTGGATCGGCGTGAGCGGGTTGCGCAGCTCGTGGGAGAGCATCGCCAGGAACTCGTCCTTGCGGCGGTCCGCCTCGCGCAGCGCGGCCTCGCTCGCGCGCAGCACCCGTTCGGCCCGCTCGCGCGCGACGACCTGCCGGCCCAGGCCCCGGCGCCACACGACGACGCCCGCGAGGCCCAGCAGCCACAGCCCGCCGTGGGCGAGCGCCAGGTTGACCAGGTGCGGCCGCTCGATCGCCAGCAGCGGGGCCAGCGGCACGGCCACGCTGATGCCGCCCCGGATGTCGCCCTCCCGGTAGCCCTGCGCCGCGTGGCACTTGAGGCAGCCCTTCTCGGTCACGAAGGGCCGCATCAGCCGCAGGTGCTGCTCGCCCTCGCGGCGCTCGACCGCGGCGACCTCCGCGGCGCCGCGCTCGAAGGCCTGCAGCGCCGTCCGCTCCCAGGCGTCGGGGGCGTTCTCGGCGCGGAGCGGCCGGAGGCTCGTCAGGTGACCGCGGCCGGCGGTGCCGCGGGCCAGCGCGCTGACCTGGCGGGCCATGTAGGCCGGGTTGACCAGCGTGAGCGACACGCCCGCGGTCGTCATGACGTCGCGGTGGGGGACGCGCAGGTGCGGGTTCGGGGGCGTGTGCGCGGACACCGGCACGTACACGCCGCCCTGCGCCGCCGCCCACTTGCGGTAGAGGATGTCGTTCTCGAAGGTGATCAGGGCGCTGTTCCGCGCGATCTCGAGGGTCTTGCCGCGGTGCTCGCGCACGTTCCAGACGACCGAGCTCCCGACGCACACGGTCCACAGCACCGCGAGCAGCCAGGCGTGCTGCCGCACGCGGCCGGCCAGGTCCTCTGCCGGTTGTTCCCCTGTCATGCGGCCTCCGCGTCAGTGTCAAAATGGCAGCACTCGTACAGTTCGATCCCTGAATAATACTGGAGCACGTCGTGAGCACGCGTGCGCCACTTTTTTGCTTGCGAAACGCGAGGGTTTCACAACCGCCCCGGCCCGGGTTGACTTCTCGAGCACCGCCCGGCAGTCGGGCATTGATGGCCCAGGTGCACGAGCTGGCGGATTTCGTCGCGCGGGCGCGCGGCGCGGACCTCTCCGCCGCGGCGCGCGACCAGCTCAAGCTGCGGGTCCTCGACGCCCTCGGCTGCGCCCTCGGCGCGCTCGCGGGCGAGCCGATCCCGCTGCTCCGCGCCTACCTCGACGAGGCCGGCGCGCCGGGCCGGTGCAGCCTCATCGGCGGCGGCACCGCCGGGCCAGAGCACGCCGCGTTCCTCAACGGCGCGCTCGTCCGCTACC
>DASXVK010000525.1:0-72701 GCA_036504295.1 Polyangia bacterium | reverse complement strand
GGAAGAGCGCCTCCATGTACTGCCGCTCGACCTCGATCGAGATCTTCGAGAAGCTCGGGCCCGGCCGCACCTCGACCTCGAGCCGGCGGCCGCCGGCGCCGCGCGCCGCGGCGGGCGTCGCCGGTGCGGCGGCGGCCGGGGCGCCCGCCGCCTGCTCGATGAGGCGGTCGATGATGTGGTCGGGGATGGCGAGCACCGCCGGCGCGCGCTCCGAGGCCGGCGCGAGGTCGAGCTGCTGCGTCAGCGTGAAGACGAGCGCGTTGATGACACAGAGCTTCAGCTCGCGCAGGTTCCCGGGCCAGTCGTGCGCGACCAGCCACCCGAGCGCCTGGCGCGAGACGAAGATCGAGAAGGCGTCGCGCCGCGCGACGCGCGCGAGCGGCTTGCCGAAGCTGACGCAGCTCTCCTCCTCGCGGAAGTCCTCCGGCGTCGGGAAGCGCGCGAGGTAGGCGCGCACGAGCGGCCGCAGGGCGTCGCTGCGCAGCGCCTCGAGGAAGGCGAAGCGCACGAGGTCGGGCAGGTCCTCGCGCCGGTCGCGCAGCGCCGGCACCCGCAGGCGCGTCGCCGGGTTGAGGCGCATGTAGAGGTCGGCGCGGAAGCGGCCAGCGGCGACCAGGCCGGTGAGGTCCTGGTTCGTCGCGGCGACCAGCTTGCACACCGCCGGCCGCGGCTTCACGTCGCCGAGGCGGGTGACGGTGCCCCGCTCGAGCACGAGCAGGAGCTGGCGCTGCAGGTCGAGGTCGAGGTTGCCGATCTCGTCGAGCAGCAGGGTGCCGCCGTGGGCCTGCTCGAAGACCCCGGCGTGGTCCTCGACGGCGCCGGTGAAGGCGCCGCGGCGCGAGCCGAAGAGGTGCGCGGGCAGGATCGAGACCGGGATGGTCGAGAGGTCGGTGACGACGAAGGGCCCCTTCGCGGCCGAGCGCGGGTGGACGACGTTCTCGGCGAGGAAGCTCTTGCCGGTGCCGGTCTCGCCCTCGAGCAGGAGCGGCAGCGGCGAGCGCGCGAGCACCTCGAGCGAGCGGCGCAGCTCCGCCATCGGCCGGCTGCGGCCCCAGTAGACGTCGCCCTCCTGCGCCGTGTGGTGCAGCTCGAGCGCGCGGGTGATCTCGGCCGCGAGGCTGCGGCTGTCGACCACCTCGTTCTCGCAGAAGTACACGAGCGGATCGCGCGGGCGCCCGCCGACGTCGGCCTCGGTCGTCGTCAGCATCACGACGGGGAGCGTGGGGTAGTCGCGCCGCAGCCGCGCCAGGATGAGGAGGCCCTGCGTGCGCCGCAGCTCCTCGACGGCCGCGGCGCGGGCCTTGGGCTCCGCCGGCAGCGCCGCCTTGTCCTCGGGCAGCAGCCGCTCCTCGGGCAGGCCGAAGTGCAGGTCGAGCACGACCAGGTCGGGCAGGGCCGGCAGCGCGGCGAGCGTGGCGGCGGCCTCGCCGTAGTCGTGCGCGCACTTGAGGGGGCAGCCCTGGTCGCGCTGATCGCACACCTGGCAGGGGATGCGCCGGTCGCAGCGGGTGACGTAGTCGAACTCGGCGAGGTGCCGGTGGCACATCTCCACCGTGCGGTCGCGGTCATCGATGATGAGCAGGCGTGGCATGGGCGCTCCTCACGGGTGGGGTTCCAAGAGTCGTGCCAGCTCGTCGAAGGCGGGCTCGAGGCGCAGGACGGCCGCGAGCGCGGCCGCGGGCGGGCCGGCGGCGACCGCGGCGGCGGCCTCGTCGAGCGCGCGGGCGAAGGCCGCGAGCGCGGGCGCGGCGAGCGCCGCGGGCGCCTCGGCGCGGTAGCGCGCGAAGAGGTCGCGGGCGGTTACGGGCTCGCCCGCCGGGTCGTGGAGCCCCGCGAAGTCGCGCCCGAGCTGGGCGAGGTCGGCCGCCGACGGCGCGGCGCCGAGCTCGCGCAGGTCACGGGCGACCCACACGAGCGGCTTCATCAGATCGTGGCGCAGGCGGCGCAGCCAGGGGTGCATGACGGTAATTATAGAGAGCTCGCGCTGCAAAACGTAGAAATCTCGCGTGGGACGCGGCCGCGGCAGCGTGGATTTCGGCGGACTTGCGGCGCCGCGGGGACGCGCGCGGGCCGGCACGGAACGTGAAATGGGGTCCGGGCGAAGGACGAAGGAGGGACGACGATGATGAACCGCACGCTCGCGACGCTGCTCGCTCTGACCCTGACCCTCGCCGGCGCCCGCGCCGTGCTGGCCGCGCCCGCGCCCGCGAGCGCGGCCGCCGCGCCCGCCGCCGACGAGATCCTCTACTGGGCCGACGACGACGCCGACACCCAGCTCACCGAGGACGAGGTGGACGAGATCGAGCGCCTGTGTGAAGAGGAGGGCGGCGATCCCGCGGCGCCGCCGGCCGACGCCGCGCCCGACGAGGGCGACCACCACCACCACGGCGAGGACGCCGACGAGGGCGCCGAGAACGATGACGACGGCTCCGACTGCGGCTGCTGATCCCGCCCCGCCGCGGTGCGCCATCCGGCCCCGCCCTTTCATCCAAGCTGCTGATGCGTTCCACCATGCTCATCGCCCCCCTCCTCGCCGCGCTCGGCGCCTGCAGCGCCCCGGTGCGGTCCGACGGGGGCCGCGGCCTGCTCGCCACGGGCGCGGCGGCGCCGGATGTCAGCGCCGTCGACGTCGACCCGGCGGTGCACGCCGACGAGGTGCTCGCAGACGCGGCGCGTCTGCGGTGAGCCCGGGTACGCCGGCCGGCCGCACGCCGGCCGACGCCCCGGGGCAGCTAGACAGCGACGCGGCCGGCGCCTCGCCGCCGCCCGACGATGAGGCGGTAGATGCCGAGCAGGATCACGGCTCCGATGATCGACATGACGATCCCCGGCCCGGAGCCCGGCGTGCGGTACCAGCCCACGGCGCGGCCGATGAAGCCGGCCAGGAACGACCCCGCGATGCCGAGGAGGATCGTGACGATGATGCCGCCGGGGTCGCGCCCGGGCATGATCAGCTTGGCGATGGCGCCGACGATGAGACCGATGATGAGCATCCAGAGAATGTGCATGAGTCAACACATGCCGCCGCAGCGCCGCCGCGCAAGGGGGCTGGAGGGTCGATGACACCGACGGTGGGGCGGGCCGCGAGGCGGGTCGTTTCAACGGGGCTGCTCGTGTGCACCCTGCTCCTGGGGGGCGGCGCGGTCCGGGCCACGCCGCCCGCCGCCGCGGCGGGCACGGCGCACGGGCCCGCCGCCACGATCACCGTGCGCGTCCTCGGCCTGCGCAACGACAAGGGCAAGGTGCGCTGCGCGCTCTTCCACTCCCCGAACGGCTTCCCGACGAAGCCCGACCGCGGCCTGGGCACCGAGCGGAGCCTGATCCAGCACCGCGAGGCCGTCCTCGTCTTCGCCGGCCACCCGCCGGGCACCTACGCGCTCGCCTGCTTCCACGACGAGAACAACAACTCCAAGCTGGACACGAACTGGCTCGGGATCCCGAAGGAGGGCTACGGCTTCTCCAACGACGTGCGGGTCCATTTCAGCCCGCCGCGCTTCGAGCAGGCGCGCTTCGCCGTGCGCGCGCCGACGACGGCGATTGCGCTGCACATTCGGTACTAGGCTTGAGGCGCCGCCCGCGGGATCCGGCGCGCCGCGTCAGCCCTCGAGCTCGCGGCGGTCGTCGTCGGTGAGGCTGAGCGCGGCGGCCGCGACGTTCTCCTCCAGGTGCCGCACCTTCGCGGTGCCCGGGATGGGGAGCATGCAGCGCGCGCGGCCGAGGAGCCACGCGAGCGCGACCTGCGTGGGCGTGGCGCCGCGGCGCTGCGCCACGCGCGCGAGCGGCCCGCCCGCCTGGGCGACGCGACCGGCCCCGAGCGGGAACCAGGGCAGGAAGCCGAGCCCCTCGCGCTCGCAGTAGTCGACGACGGGGTCGGAGCGGCGCTCGGTGAGGTTGTAGCGGTTCTGCACCGAGACGATGGGCACGATGCGGCGCGCCTGCTCGAGGCGCGGCACGTCGACGTTCGAGAGGGCGACGTGGCGGATCTTGCCCTCGTCGCGCAGCCGGCGCAGCTCGCCCAGCGAGTCCGCGAACGGGACCTTGGGGTCCACGGTGTGGAGCTGGTAGACGTCGATGCGCTCGAGGCGCAGGACCTTGAGGCTGCCCTCGAGCGCGGTGCGCAGGTGCTCGGGCCGGCAGTCGGGGATCCAGCTGTCCGGCCCGCCGCGCAGCAGGCCGCCCTTGGTCGCGATGACCACGCCGGCGGGGTAGGGATGGAGGGTCTCGGCGATGATGCGTTCGCTCACGCCCGGCCCGTACGAGTCGGCGGTGTCGATGAGCCCGACGCCGAGCTCCACGGCCCGCCGCAGCACGGCCTGGCACTCGTGGTGGTTGGGCGGATCGCCCCAGATGCCCGCGCCGGTCAGGCGCATGGCGCCGAAGCCCATGCGCCGGACCGTGAGATCGCCGCCGAGCGTGAACGTGCCTTCCGGAGCCGATGGTCGCATGGCCGTTGGACGCCTTCCCGCGGCCGGGTGTCGCATGCCGGCCGCCGGCGCGTGAAAGACCCTGGCACGCCGCGGGCGGCCGCGGCAAGGTAGCGGTCGGAGGGCGCGCATGGAGCCGATCAAGATCCTCATCAGCGCCTGCCTGCTCGGCGAGAAGGTGCGCTACGACGGGCAGCACAAGCGCGACGCGTTCCTCGTCGAGACGCTCGGCCAGTACGTCGAGTGGGTGCGGGTGTGCCCCGAGGTCGACTGCGGCCTGCCGGTCCCGCGCGAGGCCATGCGCCTCGTCGGCGACGCCGCCGCGCCGCGGCTCGTCGGCAACCGCACCGGCGAGGACTTCACCGCCCGCATGGTGCAGTTCGCGCGCGCGCGGCTGCGGGCGCTCGAGGGCGTCGAGCTCTGCGGCTACGTGTGCAAGAAGGGGTCGCCCAGCTCGGGCATGGAGCGGGTCAAGCTCTACGACGAGCACGGCGTGCCGCGGCCCGCGGCGGCCGGCATCTTCACGCGCCTGTTCATGGAGCATTTCCCCCTCGTGCCGGTCGAGGAGGAGGGGCGGCTGCAGGACCCGGTGCTGCGCGAGATGTTCGTCGAGCGGGTCTTCTGCCTCAAGCGCTGGCGCGACCTCGTCCGCGGCGGCGCGACCCGCGGCCGGCTGGTCGAGTTCCACACCGACCACAAGATGCTCCTGCTCGCCCACGGCCGCGTGCCCTACACCGCGCTCGGCCGTCTCGTCGCCGGGGCGAAGGAGCGGCCGGTGGGCCGGCTCTACGACGAGTACCTGGCCGGCTTCATGGCCGCGCTCGGCCAGAGGCTCACGGCGCGCAAGATCACCGACGTGCTCACGCACATGGCCGGCCACCTGCGCGGGGCGCTCAGCGCCGCGGAGAGGCAGGAGCTGCGCGGCCTCATCGGCCAGTACCACGACCGCCTCGTGCCCCTCGTGGCGCCGCTCACGCTGCTCAAGCACCATGTCCGCAAGCACGGGGTCGAGTATCTCGCGCGGCAAGTCTTCCTCGACCCGCACCCGGTCGAGCTGATGCTGCGCAACCACGTGTGAGGGGAAGACTGCGGACTCCAGACTCCAGCGACTCGGGGGGGCGCTACGGGGTTCGCGCGTGGCGCGCCGGATCAGTTACAGCCGGGGCTCCAGTACAGGTTCGGGCCCAGGAAGCAGTGCCCACCATACGTGCTGTACGTCGTGTTGTACTTGATGTTGTCCCGCTCCAGCCACGTATCGTTGTTGCAGACGTGGGTCACGAGGAACGCGCCGCCGCACATCTGGACCGTGGGGCTGGTGGCGCCGGTGTTCGTGAACCCCGACATGCAGCACTGGTACGACATGCCGCTCTCCCAGGGGAGCCGGCCATGGTTGCCGTAGCCCCACGAGGCCAGGATGCTGTAGGAGGAATTCCAGGCCCGGACGAGCATGGCGGTGTGGTCAGCCGGGGAACCGTCGAAGAAAGCGTCGCCACGGTAGATGGCATAGTCCCACTGCGAGGCGCCGCTCTGGTAGAGCCGCGGCGCCACCTTCGCCTCGTCGGCCTCCGTGACACCCTTGTCACCCGGGTCGAGCGCGGTGGGGACGAACGCCGCGGCCCCCGCCGCCGCTTGACGCAGCTGCTCGAGCGCCGTCGGCACCGTCACCGCCAGCAGCACGGACTGGGCCTGGCTGGCGAGGCGGACGTCCGCCTGGCGCCGTTCGACGGTCACGCCGTGGTGGACTCTCAGGCTCTGGTCGGGCACCCACGACGGCTCGATGGGCCCGTGGCCGCCGAACATGGTGAAGACGGGATTGCCTTCCTGGTCCAGGACGCGCACGTCAACCTCCCGGTCGCGCGTTTCGCCGGGGAGCATCGTGTCGGCCGGCCGCTTGGGGCCGAGGATCGATTCGAAAGTGAGGGTGCGGCCCTCCAGGGCGTAGCTCATGACCAGCCGGCCGGCCGCCTCGTCGGCCACCTGCACGGTGACGCTACCCTCCGCGGCGACCGCCGGACCAGCGCTACCGTCCTGCCCCTCGCATCCTGGCGCGAGCAGCGCGCCCGAGAGCAGGAGACTCAGCGCGCCGATTCTGGTCATGCTCCTCATGGCATCCTCCCGACGGGTTGGTTCGCATTCGAACAGCAATCCACGGGCCAATTCCTGCGGCGCGCGCCGTAGTGTAATAATGCCCGGTTACATGGAAGCCACAGGCCGTGTTCAAGCGCGAGTGTTCAAGAACTGGACAATCGTGTTCAATTGTTGGCCGAACAGGTCCAGAGGTTAAACGCCGTCTCAGAACGCTGACTGGCTTACAGTCCATCAGCGGCCTGACTTGACGGCACGGAAAGGCGCCCGGTAGCATAACCGCCGCCGAGAACCAGGAGTCCTCCGTGCGTCACTGTGCCCGCGTCTGGCTCTGCCTCGCGCTGCTCGCTGTCGCGTGCAACCAGGCGCCCAAGGCCGCCAAGAAGTCCGCCGTCGCCAACTCCGCCATCGCGCGGGGACCCGCCGCGCCGTACGCCGGGACGCCGGTCAAGCTCGAGCTCTTCCTCATGTCGCGCTGCCCCTTCGGGATCACGGTCGAGAAGGCGCTGTTCCCCGTCCTGCAGCAGCTCGGTAGGGCGGTCGATTTCCGGCTGGGCTTCATCGGCCGCAACCAGGACGGCCAGCTCAGCTCGAAGCAGGGGCCTGACGAGGTCGCCGACGACCTGGTGCAGATCTGCGCGGCCAGGCACGCGCCGGCCGGCTACCTCGGCCTCATCGCCCGCATGAATGAGAGCCCGCGCGCCACCCCCGACGCGTGGGAGAAGTGCGCCCGGGAGAGCGGCGTCGACGTGCGGGCGGTGCGCGGCTGCAAGGAAGGGCCCGAGGGTCAGCGGCTGCTGGCGGCGGCCTTCGACCGGTCGCGGGCCCGCGGCGTCAAGCACAGCCCGATGCTGTTCGTCGACGGCGCCCCCTACGAGGGCAGGCGCAAGGCCGAGGACCTCCTGCGCGCCATCTGCCGGGCGTACCAGACCACGCCGCCGGCGGCGTGCGCCGACCTGCCGGGAGCGAAAGTCGCGGTCGCGGTGATCGGCGACCAGCGCTGCCAGGACTGTCAGACCGAGACGCTCCTCGCGGGGCTTCGCACGACGTTCAAGGGGCTCGAGCCGAAGGTCCTCGACTACGCCGACGCGGAGGCGAAGGCGATGATGAAGGCCGCGGGCATCAAGGTTCTGCCGGCGTTCCTCTTCGACCGGTCGGTGGAGCTGGATAAGAGCGGCTACGCGCAGGTCCGCAAGTACCTCGTGCCCGCCGGCGCCCATCGCTCGCTGCAGGTGGGCGCGACCTGGGACCCGACGGCGGAGATCTGCGACAACGGCGTGGACGACAACGGCGACGGCAAGGTGGACTGCGCCGACGCCACCTGCAAGGCCCGGCTCGCCTGCCGTCCCGAGGAGAAGACGCGCCTCGACCTGTTCGTCATGTCGCAGTGCCCCCACGGGATGAGAGCCCTCGATGCCATGAACGAGGTCCTCCCGGCGTTGCAGCCGGGCGGCATCCGGTTCGCCGTGCACTTCATCGTGGGCATCAGCCCCGACGGCGCGCTGCAATCGACGAAGGGGCCGGCGGAGATCGACGAAGATTTGCGCGAGATCTGCGCGATCAAGCACTACCCGGCCAGGCACAAGTTCATGGACTACATCTGGTGCCGAAACCGCAACCTCCAGGATGGCAACTGGCAGTCGTGCACCGGGGCGAACGGCATCGCCCCGCAGGTGATCGCGGCGTGCGCCACGGGGCCCGAGGGCAAGGCGCTGCTGGCGGCGGACGCGAAGCTCGCCGATGCGCTGAAGATCGATGCGTCGCCGACGTTCCTCGTCAACAACCGCACGATTGCCCAGGGCCTCGACCCCGAGTCGATCAAGACCGCCTATTGCGCCCGGAACCAGAACCCCGGCTGCGACAAGAAGCTGACCTCGGCCGCCCCGCCGGCCGCGGCCGCTGCAACGCGATCAGCCGCCCATGACGGCGATCACCTTGACACTCGAGCCTCGGGCTCTCGGCGCCGATAGGCTCCGGGGCGCACCGCGGCTGGGGCGACCGCTCCTCCCCGCCTACCCCTCCCACGCCACCCGCCCCATCTCCGCCGTGTCGTACCCGCCGAGCGCCGCCACGGCGCGGGCGAGCTCGGGGGCGCGCAGGGTCTCGAGCAGCGCCACCACGCGCGGGTCGCCCAGGAAGCGCTGCGCGATACAGAGGTCGTAGCGCTCGCGGAAGAGCGGGACGAAGTCGCAGCCGAGCGCGTCGGCGGCGGCCTTGATGCCGAGGCCCGCGTCGACGCCGCCGGCGCGGACCTGGGCGGCGACGGCGGTGTGGGTGTACTCGTCGTCGTCGTAGCCGCGGATGCGCGCGGGGTCGAGGCCGGCCTGCGCGAGCGCGTGGTCGAGGAGCACGCGGGTGCCGCTGCCGGCCTGGCGGTTGACGAAGGTGACGTCGGGACGCGCGAGGTCGGCGAGGACGCGCAGGCCCTTGGGGTTGCCGGGGGCGACGATCAGCCCCTGGCTGCGCCAGGCCACGGTGACGAGCAGCGCCGGCGTGCCGGCGAGGTAACGCCGCACGTCGGGCACGTTGTACTCGCCCGTGGCCGGGTCGAGCAGGTGGGTGCCGCCGCAGTGGGCGCGGCCGTCGCGCAGCGCGATGAGGCCGGCGAGCGAGCCCAGGTTCGACGACGAGAGCGAGAGGTCCGGGGCGCGGCGCTTGAGCTCGTCCGCGAGGAGGTCGAGGACGATGTCGTGGCTGCCGACGACGACGAGGGTGCGCGCGAGCGCCGCGCGCGGGCGCAGCAGCTCGACCGGGACGGGCTCGCTCTCGTCGAGGCCCTCGCTCTGGGCGGGGATGCGCAGCAGGCCGTCGGCGCGGGTGAGCGAGGTGATGGCGCCGGCGCCGCGCTTGAGCGGCGCGGCGACGACGCGGTCGCCGACCTGGCCGAGGTGGACGCGGACGAGCTCCTCCTGGCCGAGGCGCGACGGCAGGCGCCGGGCCGGGACGGCCATGACGATCTCGCGCGCGGGCGGCGGCTGGCCCTGCATGAGCGCGAGCGCCGGCCGCACGAACTGGTCGAAGCACACCCAGGCCGAGATCGGGTAGCCGGGGGTGCCGACGACCGGCTTGCCCGCGGCGCGGCCGAGGACGGTCGGCTTGCCCGGCATGGCGGCGATGCCGTGGACCAGCACCTCGCCGACCTCGCCGAGGACGTGGCTGGTGAAGTCCTTCGAGCCGGCCGAGGCGCCGGCGTTCGTCATCACGAGGTGCGCGTCGGACGCGAGGGCCGCCGCGAGGGCCGCCCGCAGGGCGGCGGGGTCGTCGGGCTGGCGCGGCAGCACCCGCGGCTCGCCGCCGTGCTCGGTGACGAGCGCGGCGAGGAAGACGGAGTTGCTCTCGATGATGGCGCCGGGGGCGGGCGGGCGCGCCGCGGCCTCACGCCAGTCGACGAGCTCGGCCCCGGTCGGGATGATGGCGACCCGCGGCCGGCACAGGACCGTGAGCTCGAACACGCCGGCGGCGAGCAGCGCCGCCACGTCGGCGGCGCTCAGGCGATGGTGGTGCGGGAGCACCAGCTCGGTCGCGACGATGTCCTCGCCCACCTTGCGCACGTGCTGCCACGGGAAGGCGGCGGCGCGCAGCTCGACGAGGCCGGCGGCGGGCTCGTGGATGTGTTCGATCATCACGACGGCGTTCGTGCCCGCGGGCAGCGGCTGGCCCGTGTTCACGAAGTGGGCGGCGGCGCCGACCGCGAGCTGCACCGGCTGCTCCTCGGTCGCGGCGTAGGTCGCGGCGGCGTCGACGGCGATGCCGTCCATGGCCGCGGCGTGGTACGACGGCGACGAGAGCGCGGCGAAGACCGGCGCGGCGGTGACGCGGCCGAGGGCGCTGGCGGCGTCGACGCGCTCGGTCCCGGCGAGGGCGGCCCAGTCCCACGCGCCGAGGAAGAGCGCGCGCGCCTCGGCGAGGGGCTTCATGGTGAGGTAGACGTTGCGCTTCATGGACGGCCTCCGCACGGCCTCCTACGGCCTCCTAGGGAAAGACGAGCACCGTCACGGTCTCGCCCTGGTCGAGGCCCTCGCGCTCGAGCGGAACGCGGACCAGGCCGTGGCCCTGGATGAGCGTCGCGAGGAGCCCGGACTTGCCGAACACGGGCTCGGCCACGACGCCGGCGAAGTCGCGCCCGAGGCGCACGCGCACGTACTCCTCGCGGCCGGGCGCCTTGGGGAGGTTGCGCGCGAGCCGCGCCGCGACGGTGCCGAAGCGCGTGAAGGAGCGCGCCTCGCGGCCGAGCAGCCGCTCGATCATGGGCTCGACGAAGAGGTGGAACGCGACCAGGCACGAGGCGACCTGGCCGGGGAGGCCGAGGAGCTGCCGCGCGCCGGCGCGCGCCCAGATGAAGGGCTTGCCGGGCGCGACCGCGACGCCGTGGACCAGGAGCTCGGCGCCCGGGCACCCGAGGAAGACCTCGGCCGTGAGGTCGCGCTGGCCGACCGAGGAGCCGCCCGAGAGCAGGGTGAGGTCGCACGCGGCGCGGGCCTCGTCGACGGCGGCGCGCAGGCGTGCCGGGTCGTCGCCGACGAGGCCGAGGACGACCGGCTCGCCGCCGGCCTCGCGCACCAGCGTCTGCAGGGTGTAGGTGTTGACGTCGCGCACCTGCCCGGGCGCGGGCTCGGCGCCGACGGGCACGACCTCGTCGCCGGTCGAGACGATGGCGGCGCGCGGGCGCTGCACGACCTGCGGGCGGGCGACGCCGAGCACGGCGAGCAGGCCCACGTCCTGCGGCCGCAGGCGCGCGCCGCGGGCGAGCATCACCTGGCCCGCCGCGGCCTCGTCGCGCGGTCCGAGGACGTTCGCGCCGGGGGCGACGGCGCGGGTGAGCTCGACGGTGCGCTCGTCCATCGGGCGCGTGTGCTCGACGGGGATCACGGCGTCCGCGCCCGCCGGCAGCATGCCGCCCGTGCCGATGCGGGCGCACTGCCCCGGCGCGAGCACGAGGGTGGGCGCCTGCCCCATCACGACCTCGCCGGCGAGGGTCACGAAGCCGGGCGCGGTCTCGCCGGCGCCGAACGTGTCGCGGCCGCGCACGGCGTAGCCGTCCATGGTGGCGCGGGCGAAGCCGGGCAGGTCGCGCGGCGCGGTGACGTCGGCGGCGAGGGTGCGGCCGCCGGCCGCGGCGAGCGGCACGGCCTCGGCCGCGAGCGGCGCGAGGTCGGCCATGCGGGCCTGCACCTCCGCCAGGGTCTGAACGTGGAAGAACGGCTTCATCAGCACCGCCTCGGGCTGGCCGCGAGCCTAGCGTACTCGGCGCGCCGCCCTCAATAGTGATTGGCCCCGCCGGCCCGATATGGCTACGCTCCGCTCCCATGAGCCGCCGTGATCGCCCCCGTCCCCCCGCGGGACCGTCTCACGCGCCGCGCGGGCGGCCCGGCCCGAAGCGGCCGCCGCACGCGCCCGGCCGGGGCCGGCCCGGCCCACGCCACGGCGGCGACGGCGCGCCCGGCCCGCGGCGCGGCCCCGAGCGCGAGCCGTTCCCGCGGCGCGGTCCGGAGCGCGACCACGGCGCCCCGCGGCGCGGCCCCGAGCGCCCCGCGACGCCGCACCGGGTCTTCCCCGAGCTGCGCGTGGGTCCCGCCGGCGCGCCGCGGCCGGGCGAGTGGCTGCTCACGACGCGCGCGAGCGCCGAGCAGGACCTCCTCGAGGAGCTCTTCTTCCGCGACGCCGCCACCGCGCCGCGGCCGGCGGGCGAGGCGCTCGTGTGCGCGCGCCGCCTGCCCGAGGAGCGCGGGGCCGTGGTGGCGCCGGCCTTCGCCCGGCAGGGCTTCCCGGTGCAGGCGCTCGTGCCGCCGGCCGAGGCGGCGGCGGCGGTCGTGGCGGCGCTCGCCCAGGCCGCGCCGGCGCCGGTCGCCTTCGCGCTCGACGTGTTCGTCCCGGACACGGAGGCGCTCAACCGCCTGGCGAAGCCGGCGGCGATCCTGCGCGACGAGCTCATCGCGCAGGTGGCGACGCGGGCGCCGGAGTGGGCGGCGCTGCGCCAGGTGAACGGCCGCGCGGCCCGCGGCGAGAACGGGCTCTACGCGCAGGTGTGCCTGCTCGGCGAGGCCGGGGCCGCCGTCGGCGTCGTGCCGGCCCGCGACGCGCTCAGCCTGGCCCCCGGCGGCCGCCTGCGGGCGCACGTCGCCGCCGCCGCCCCCTCGCGCGCGGCCATGAAGCTCGAGGAGGCGTTCGCCTGGGCCGACCGCGCCCCGGGCCCCGGCGACCTCTGCGCCGACCTCGGCGCGGCGCCGGGCGGCTGGACCTTCGTGCTGCTCGAGCACCGCGCCCGTGTCCTCGCCGTGGACCCGGCGAACCTCGCCAAGGAGCTGCGCGACAACCGGCGCGTGCAGCACGTCAAGGCGAGCGCCTTCGACTTCGCGCCCGAGGAGCCGGTCGACTGGCTCTTCTGCGACATGGCCTGGCGGCCGCTCGAGGTCGCGGCGCTCCTCGCCAAGTGGGCGCGCCGCGGCTGGGCCCGGCTGCTCATCGCGAACATCAAGCTGCCGATGAAGCAGCGCGCCGCGCACCTGCTGCGCGTGCTCGATATCCTGCGCGACGGCGGGTGGACCAGCCTGCAGGCGCGGCAGCTGTATCACGATCGCGATGAGGTGACGGTGGCGGGCGCGGTGGTGTAGGGGACACGCAGCCCCCCCATAAACCGCCGTAAACACATCTGTTTCTGACCACACCGCGCATTTCGCTCGGCGCCGAAAACGCGCCCGATTCCGCGTGGTTGCGCGAAATGCGCGGTATGCCTGAAAACCCGAGTTGTCTCGTGCGGTTGCCAGGGGGCTGCGTGTCCCCTAGGATGCGGCGCCGTGCGCTTCTACGCCGACCTGCACCTCCACTCGCGCTACTCGCGCGCGACCAGCCGGGACTGCGACCTCGAGCACCTGAGCCTGTGGGCGCAGCGCAAGGGCATCACCGTGGTGGCGACCGGGGACTTCACGCATCCGGCGTGGTTCGCCGAGCTCGAGGAGAAGCTGGTGCCCGCGGAGGCGGGGCTGTACCGGCTGCGCGACGACCTGGCCCGCGAGGTCGAGCGGCGCGTGCCGCCGGCGTGCCGCGGGCCGGTGCGGTTCCTGCTCTCGGTCGAGATCGCGACCATCTACAAGAAGGGCGACCGGACGCGCAAGATCCACCACCTCGTCTACGCGCCCGACTTCGCGGCCGCGGGCGCGTTCCGGCGCCGGCTGGGCACCATGGGCAACCTCGCCTCGGACGGGCGGCCCATCCTCGGGCTCGACTCGCGCGACCTGCTCGAGGTCGCGCTCGAGGCCGGGCCCGGGACCTGCCTCGTGCCGGCGCACATCTGGACGCCGTGGTTCGCGGTGCTCGGCTCGAAGTCGGGCTTCGACGCGGTGCCGGAGTGCTACGGCGACCTCGCCGACCACGTCTTCGCCGTCGAGACCGGCCTCTCCTCCGACCCGGCCATGAACTGGCGCGTGTCGGCGCTCGACCGCTACCGGCTCCTCAGCAGCTCCGACGCGCACTCGCCCGCCATGCTCGGCCGGGAGGCCTGCGTCTTCGACACGGAGCTCGGGTACGACGCGCTGTGGCGGGCCGTGCGCACCGGCGCCGGCTTCGGCGGCACGGTCGAGTTCTTCCCCGAGGAGGGCAAGTACCACCTCGACGGCCACCGCGCCTGCGGCGTGCGCCTGGCGCCGGCCGACACGCGGAGCCAGGGCGGCCTCTGCCCCGCGTGCGGCAAGCGGGTCACGGTCGGCGTGCAGCACCGCGTCGAGGCGCTCGCGGACCAGCCCGAGGGGCGCGTGCCCGCGGGCGCGGCGCCGTTCACCCGCCTCGTGCCGCTCGCCGAGATCGTCGGCGAGGTGCGCGGCGTGGGCGCCACGTCGGGCGCGGTCGGCGCCGACGTCGCCGGGCTGTGCGAGCAGCTCGGGCCGGAGCTCGCGATCCTCGCGGAGCTGCCGCTCGCGGACGTCGGGCGAGCGGCCGCGGCGCCGCTCGTCGAGGCCCTCGCGCGGCTGCGCCGCGGCGAGGTCGTGCGCGACGCCGGCTACGACGGCGAGTACGGCGTCATCCGCATGTTCGCCCCCGGCGAGCTCGGCGGCGCGCGCGGCGGCGGCCGCCGGCGCTCGGGCCTGCTCTTCGCGCCGGGGCCGGCGACCGAGCCCGCGGCGGCGCCGCCGCGGCCCCCCGCGCCCGCGGCCGCGCGGCGGGGGGCCGACGACGCGCTCGCCAGCGTGACCCCGAGCGGCGTGGCGGCGCCCGACCAGGCCGTGGCCCGCCCCGGCGCCGACGGTGCGGCGCCGCCGCTGCTCGCCGGGCTCGACCCCGATCAGCGCGCCGCCGCCGCCATCACGCGCGGCGCCCTGCTCATCCTCGCCGGCCCGGGCACGGGCAAGACGCGCACCCTCACGCACCGCCTGGCGCACCTCATCCGCGGGGAGGGGGTCGCGCCCGCCGCGTGCCTGGCCCTCACGTTCACGCGCCGGGCGGCGGAGGAGCTGCGCGAGCGCCTGGCGCGCCTCACCCCGCCCGCGGCCGAGGGCCCGCTCGTCACCACCTTCCACGGGCTCGGGCTGCGGCTCATCACCGAGGCGCGCGCCGCCCTCGGCCTGCCCGAGGGCTGGCGCATCGCCGACGAGCCCGAGCGGCTCGCCCTGGCGCGGGCCGCGGGCGCGGCCTCCGACCGCGAGGCGCAGCGGCTCCTGAAGCTCCGGGCCGTGCTCGTCCGCGACGGCGGCGAGCCGCCCGAGGCGCCGCTCCTCGGCCGCTACGTCGCGGCGCTGCGGGCGGCGGGGCTCGTCGACCTCGACGACCTCATCGACCTGCCGGCGCGGCTCCTCGCCGCCGACCCGGCGCTCCGGCGCCGCCTGCAGGAGCGCTGGCGCTTCGTCTCCATCGACGAGTACCAGGACATCGACGCGGCCCAGTACCGGCTCGTGCGCCAGCTCGTGCCGGAGGACGGGAACCTCTGCGCCATCGGCGATCCCGACCAGGCCATCTACGGCTTCCGCGGCGCGGACGTCGGCTTCTTCCTGCGCTTCACGACCGACTACCCGGCCGCGCGCACGGTGCAGCTCACGCGCAACTACCGCTCGAGCCCGGCCATCGTCGCCGGGGCGCTGCAGGCGATCGCCCCCGCGACCCTCGCCCCGGGCCGGCGCCTCACCCCGACGGCGACGGCGCCGGCCGCGGCCCACGTGCTCGTCCACGCGGCCCCGACCGAGCGCGCCGAGGCCGAGCTCGTGGTGCACACGATCGAGCAGCTCCTCGGCGGCTGGTCGCACTTCTCCCTCGACAGCGGCCGGGTCGCGGCGGCCGCCGAGGCCGCGCCGCTGTCGTTCGCGGACTTCGCCGTCCTCTACCGCACCGAGGCGCAGGTCGAGCCGCTGCGCGAGGCCTTCGCCCGCGCCGGCGTCCCCTTCCAGCAGCGCTCGCACGACCGGCTGCTCGCGCGGCCCGAGGTGCAGGCGCTGTGCGCCGCGCTGCGCGCCGACTGCCAGCCGCCGCTGCCCGGGCTCGACGCCGGCGGCGTCGCCGCGCGCATCGCCGCCGCCTGCGCCGCCGCCGACCCCGCCGACGCGGCCGCCCGCGCCGCCGCCGCCGAGCTCGTCGCGCCGCTCGCGGTCCGCTGCGGCGCCGACGCCGCGGCGTTCCACGCCGCCCTCAGCCTCGGGGCCGAGGTGGACACCTGGGACCCACGCGCCGACCGCGTCTCGCTGCTCACGCTCCACGCGGCGAAGGGGCTCGAGTTCCCCGTCGTCTTCATCGTCGGGTGCGAGGACGGCCTGCTGCCGCTGCGCTTCGGCGCCGTCGCCCCGGCCGGCGCCGCGCTCGACGAGGAGCGCCGCCTCTTCTTCGTCGGCATGACCCGCGCGCGCACGCACCTCGTGCTCTGCCACGCCCGCCGGCGCAGCCGCCGCGGCGTCGCCGCCGAGGCCGCGCCCTCGCCGTTCCTCGCCGACCTCGGCGCGGCGCTCGTCGCGCGCCTCGAGGCGGCCGCGCTGCCCGCGAAGACGGCGAAGGCGCCCGAGCAGCTCCGGTTGTGGTGAGGCCGCCGGCGCGCCGCTGCCCCGTTGCCTCGAGACTACAGGTGTTGTGATCGGACCACGCCTCGCCCGGGCTCACACCGCTCGATCTCGCGCACTTCGGCCGTGGCGCGCGCCTTGCATCACGAGTCGGCTCCACCGCTCCGGAGACTCCGATGCGCCTCGTTCTCGCCGCGGCGGCGGCCCTCGTGCTCGCCGCGACCGCCCCGGGCTGCAGCTGCGCTGACCGCGGCCTGTTCGGCGCCGGCCCCGATGCCGCGCCGGGAGACGCCGCCGGCCCCGGGGCGCGCGACGCCGCCGCCGCCCGCGACCGTGGCCTCGACGGCGGCCCGGCCCCCGACGCCGGCGCCGCGTCCTGCGCCGCCCAGGACGCGCGTCCGATCGCCGCCTGCGCGACCGTGATCGGCTTCGTCTGGGACGGCAGCAACTGCCTCGCGCTCGGCTGCGAGTGCGTCGGGACCGACTGCGGCGGGCTCGCGCCGACCATGACGGCCTGCGTCGAGGCGCACCGGAGCTGCTACCGCGCGACCTGTGCGCCGCAGCCGGTGACGCAGAGCGGCTGCGAGTACTGCGGCTCCGGCGCGCCGCGCGCCTTCTGGGACGGCGTGCAGTGCTTCGCGATGGACGCCTGCGGCTGTCAGGGCGAGGGCTGCGACGCGGCGTTTCGGAGCCTCGACGAGTGCGCCGCCTTCCACGTGCGCTGCGACGCCTCGCTCTGCCGCGGCACGGGCGGGGTCTTCCATCCGGCCGAGCCGTGCGGGCCGTGCGGCGACTACCTCTGCGGCGTCCCGCCGCCGGAGCCGTGCTGCTACGCCGGCTGCGACTGCGGGCCGGGGCGGTCGTTCGCCGCCGGCCAGGGCTGCGTCGTCGACCTCGGCTGCGACGACCCGAGCTTCTGCCAGGCGACCGGCGGCACGTGGGCGCCGCTCAACGTCTGCCAGGACTACGTCTGCGGCGAGGCCACGGGCCCGCTCTGCCAGTGCGATCCCCCCGGCCCCGGGCCCGACCCGTGTGACCATCACGGGTGCGACTGCGGCCCGCACCGCACGTTCGCCGGGGGGCGCGGCTGCGAGCCCGACCCCGCCTGCGTGGCCACGCTCGAGCAGATCTGCCAGGCGACCGGCGGCACCGTCGACCCGATGTGCGATGGGTACCGGTGCGGTGAGCTGGTGGCCGTGGGGGCCTGCGACCGCGCCGGCTGCAACTGCGGCCCCGGGCGCAACTACGACGCGCAGCGCGGGTGCGTGGTCGCGGCGGACTGCCTGCTGCCCGGCGACGTCGGCGACTCCTGTCGCGGGGACTGCCGGCCCGGCCTCGTCTGCTGCCCGACCTCCGGGGTGATGGCCAGCGAGCGCTGCCTCATGCCCCAGCCGTGCTGCCACGACGGTGACTACGGCTGCGCGTCGGCCTGCCCGCCGCCGCCGCCCTGAGCGGGCGCGCCTACTCGACGACGACGGTCCCGACCATGCCGAGGCTCTGGTGCGGGATGCAGTGGTAGCCCACCGTGCCCGCGGCCGGGAAGGTGAAATGGAAGGTGCCGCCGCTGCCGAGCGCGCCGCTGTTGAACGTGACGGGCGCCCCGGAATCGCTCGTCACGGTGTGGATCGGCATGCCGGTGTTGGTCCACGTCACCGTGGCCCCGGCCGCGACCTTGATGCAGGCCGGCGCGAACTTGAAGTCGCTCACCGTCACCGCGGTCGCGGCGACCGCGGTCGCGGCGGTGCAGCCGCCGCCGCCGTCGTCCGTCAACCCGGCGTCCGTGGTCATGTCCGCGCCCGACCCACAGCTCGCGACGGACGCGAGCACCAGAACTGCCGACAACGCCCACACGCTACGCATGCCGAAACCCCCTTCGTGCGACGTGGAATCGTTCTAATGCGATTGGAAATTGGATGTTGCCGGAAGGCGCTCCGTTGCAGCGTTCTCAGGTGCTGGTCGGCCCGCGCCGGTCGGCCAGCATCTCGCGCACGCCGGCGACCATGCCGGCGATGCTGCCCACCGGGGACTCGTTGCCGACGCTGACCCAGCGGGCGTCCCGCACGCGCCACGCCGCCAGCACCTGGCCGACCTTCTCGGTCACCAGCCGGGCCAGGCCAGCACGCCGAGGATGACGACGACGCCCCCGAGGCCGAGCAGCAGCAGCCGGTCAGACATGCAGCACCTCGCCTTCGTGGAGGCAGGCGATGGCCGACGCGGCCGGGTCGAGCTCGTCGGGGTAGTGAATGAGGCGCAGGCGCGCCCGGAGCGCGGGCGCCAGGCGCAGCAGGTCCCCGTAGGGGGTGTGGGCCGGGCCGAGGTTCGTCTCGTGGATCACGAGATCCGCCGGCGCCAGGAAGTCGATGAGCTCGGGATCGAAGGCGGTGTCGCTCGAGTAGCCGAGGCGGCGCCCGGCCGCCTCGACGAGCAGGGCGGTCGTGGGCACGTGATGCCGGGTGGCGCGGGTCGTGATCCGGAACGGGCCCACCTCGGTCGGGCCGGTCGCGCTCAGGGGCCGCGCGTCGAAGTAGTCGTCCTGCGTCATCTCGCGAAACGTCTGGCCGTCCCACAGGCGGCCCATGGCCGCGCGGAGCCGCTGCTCCCACAGGGTCGCCAGCAGCGCGGGGCCACCGAGGAGCATCACGCGGCGGCGCTCGACGTAGTGGGTGTAGAAGGCCACCGCCTCGAGCCCGTTGACGTGGTCGCCGTGGACGTGGGTGATGAGGAAGGCGTCCACGGCGCCGACCGAGAGCGCGAGCCCGGCCCGCGCGCCCGCCCGGCGCAGCGCGGCCCGGTACATGTCCGGGCAATCGACGGCGAGCGTGAAGCCGTCGCAGCGCAGCAGCAGCGCCGAGGGGTGGTACCGCTCCGAGAACGCGTCGCCGACGCCGAGCACGATCACTTCAAGCGGCATGGGGGGCCTCCTGCAGGCGCGCCGTCGCGCGCCCGAGCCTGTCGACCAGCCGTCGCGCCACGCCCTCCGGGCAGAGCGGCGCGAGGTCCTCGCCGCGTCCGGCGAGCTCCTTGAGCCGGCTCGAGCTCACCGCGGAGAGCCGGGGATGCGCGGGGATGAAGATGGTCACCACCTCGGGCGCGAGCGCGAGGTTGGCGTCGGCGAGCGCGGTCTCGGCCGCGGCGTCGGTCGCGCCGCGGATCCCCCGCACCAGCACCCGGGCCCCGTGGGCACGGGCGTACTCGACCACCCACCCGTCGGTGGCGTCGCACGCGACCTCGCCGAGGTGCGCGGTCGCCTCCGCGATCATCGCCAGGCGCTCCGGCACGGTGAAGAGCGGCCGCTTCTCGGGGTTGACGGCGACCAGCACGATGAGCCGGTCGAAGAGCGGCGCCGCCCGCTCGATCACGGACACGTGTCCGCGCGTGATGGGGTCGAAGGTCCCGGCGTACACGGCGACGCGCACGGCGGCACCTCCTGCAGAAGCGGTGGTCGTCATCGTGGGGCTCCCCGGCCGAGGGGCCGGGTCGGGCGCAGCAGGCCGTCCGCCATGCTCTTGACCGACGTCGCCGCCGAGCCGCGGGGGATGACCTCGCGGGCGGTGGCCGCCAGCACGAAGTACCCCTGGATCGCGGCGACGAGGGCGCTGGCCGCCGCCTCCGGGCGGGCGCACCGGAACCGCCGCGCCTGCACGCCCCGCCGGATGAGCTCGCTCAGCCCGTCCACGAGCGCGGTGATCGCCGTCGCGAAGGCGCGGCGGACCTGCGCCTGCCGCAGGGCCTCGCCGCTCAGCGTGATCCAGCAGGCGAGCGCCGCGGGGTCGGCGTGGGCGCCGAGGCCGAGGTGGAAGTCGATGAAGGCCGCGGTCGCCGCGACGGGGTCGTCGCCAGCCGGGGCGAGGGCCGCCGCCAGCCGGGTGTCGTGCTCGCTCGTGAGCGTGGCGAGCACGCCGAGGAGGATCTCGAGCTTGTTCTTGAAGTGGTAGTGCACGAGCCCCGGCGTCAGGCCCGCGGCGGCGGCGATGTCGGCCACCGACGCCCCGTCGTAGCCCTTCTTCGCCATCACCTGCATGAGGGCGTGGACGATCTGCTGGCGGCGTTCATCGGTGTTGGAGGGGCGCGGCATCGGCGGCGATCCTGTTTGTTAGTTGGTTGACCAACCTAAATATTGAGCCGGTGCGGCGCGCTGTCAAGGGCAGGTGGGCGGGCGGGGTCACTTGAGGTAGAACGGCGCCCGCGGGCGGCCGAGCTCGCCGTGCTCGTTGGTGCCCCAGCAGACGATCGTGCCGTCCCGGCGCCGGGCGCAATGGCTGCTGACCTCGACGACGTCGGCGACGCCGGCCACGGGGCGGGGCTGATAGCAGCTCCCGGAGGCCACCGGGACCACGTCGCCGGTCGCGCGCACGGCGTAGCGCGCGTGATCGGCGAGCGCGACCGCGTCGTCGAGCCCGGTGCACTCGTGCGGGCCCACGAGTGGCCTCCGGTGGGCGTACTCGTTCCAGCAGCTCACGCGCCCGCCGCGGCGCAGCGCGCACGAGGTCCGGTCGCCGGCGCTCACCGCCACCGCGTCGTCGAGCTTGGGGATCCGGTGCTGCGCGCCGGTCCGGATGACCGTCGTCGTCCGCGGCTCGTCGGGAGCCCGTGGCCGACCGGCGAGCTCGAAGGGACTGCGGGGGCGCTCGATGTCGCGGTCGCCCCAGCAGATCACCTCGCCGGTGCGCCGGACGGCACAGGCGTGGCGGTCGCCGGCGGCGAGATCGACGACCTCGTCGAGCGCGGGCACGACGAGCGCGCGGAGCGACGCGGCGGGACGCGGCGCCGCCGGCTCGTCGGCGCCCGGCCCGCCGGCGTCCGCGCCGAAGGGGCTCCCCGGGACTCCGGGGCCCGCGAGGATGGCCTCGAGCACGCGCATGCCGGGCTTCCGGGCCTGCGCGCGGGGCTTCGGGGCGGCCCGGGCGGGTGTGGGACCCGACGCCGGCGCGGGCCCGCCGGGCTCCTGGCCGAGCTGGCCCGCGTCGTTGTCGCCCCAGCACGCCACGTGCCCGTCCTGCGTGAGCGCGCACGCAAAGCTCGACCCCGCGCTCACCTTGGTCGCCGCGGGCAGGCCGGGCACCCGGCGCGGCGTGCGCCCGCCGAAGCCGCGGCCCCAGCAGAGGACGTGCCCGGCGGCCGTGCGCGCGCAGGCGCCCGTCTGGCTCACCGAGAGCTGGGTGACGTCGCGCAGCCCGGCAGTCTTCCGGGGGACGTGGCGGTCGGGGGCGTTGCCGCCGAAGACCCCCATCTCGCCCCAGCACCACACCTCGCCCTTCACCACGGCGCAGCTCGTCCATATGCCGGTGGCCACCGTCGCCGCCGGGCCGAGCCCGGGCACCGGCGCCGGCGGCAGGAGGTTGAGCATGACGGCCCGTCCGCCCCCCTGGGCATGGGTGAGCCCGGCGGCGAGCGTGATCCCGGCGGCGACGGCGAGGCCGGCGAAGCGCATGGCGCGGACGATAGCACGCGCGCCGCCGCATTTGACCCGTCCCCGGGTCTGTGGCCACATGACGCCATGGGCCTGCGCCACGCCGTCGCCCTCTGCCTCCTCGGCGTCCCCCTCGGGTGCGCGACCGCGCCGGCCGCCGGGCCCGCGCCGGCCGCGGCGGCGGCGCCCCGGTCCGGGACGGCGGCGCTGCCGCGCTGCGCCTCCCGCGCCGACGTCGAGCGGCTGCACGGCCAGCGGGTGCTGATCGAGGGGCGCTACGAGGTCGAGCCCGTCCCCGGCGGCAAGCGGCTGCAGGCGGCCGCGATCGTGCTGCCCGACCGCACGCGCCTCGTGCGCGCCTACCGCCCCGTCCCCGAGGAGCTCGTCTACCTCGACCGGCGCGTCATCGTCGTCGGCCGGGTCTTTCGCGACGCCGGCGTGGGCGCGCAGGAGCAGCAGGTGCTGGCGCCGCACGTCCGGCCCGAGCGCATCGAGCTCGCCCCGGGCGAGACGCCGCAGCCGGTCGCGGTGCCGACGGAGCTGCCGTCGCCCCCGGTCGTGCGCACCGGCCCCGAGCTGGATGCGCACGACGACCGCTGGGTGCAGGCGTTCGGCCGCCTGACGGCGCTCAAGGCGCACGACGAGGACCCGATGTGGGCGAACGCCACGCTGGCGCTCATGGACGGCGCCGAGGTGCGCGTGCGCACGGTCGTGCGGTCGCGCTGGGAGCCGCTCGTTGGCAGCGCCGTCACGGTGGTCGGCCTCGCCGGGCGCGCCCCCGCGGGCGAGGCGCGCGGCCTCGGCGGGCGGACCGCGCTGTGCGCCGGCCACCTGCCGCGCTGTGACCTCGTGCGCCGCCAGGCGCCCGGCCCGTAGGCGCCGAGGCCGCGATGCCCCCGCGCCCCCGGCCCGCGCTCGTCCTGCCCCTGACCGGGCCGCCGCTCGCCCGGCTGCGCCCGCGGCCGCTGCGCGCCCGCTTGGTCGCGCGGCCGAGCCGCTTCACCTGCCAGGTGCGGCTGCGCGGGGCCCAGGTGATCGCGCACCTCCCCGACCCGGGGCGCCTCACCGGCAACCTCGCGCCGGGCTGCCCCGTGCTCCTCGACGGGCCCCACCCCGGCCGCCTGTGCCCCTACACGCTGCTCGCCGTGCGCGCCGGCTCGACCTGGGTCGCGACGGTGCCGGTGTACGCCAACCGCGTCTTTCCGCGGCTGCTCGCGGGCGGCCTCTTCCCCGAGCTGCCCGCCGGGCCGCTCACCGCCGAGGTCACCCACGGCCGCTCGCGCTTCGACTTCCACGCCGGCGCGGCCGTCGTCGAGGTCAAGTCCGTGACCCTCGCCCGCGGCGCCGCCGCGCTCTTCCCCGACGCCGTCACCGCCCGGGGCGCGCGCCACTGCGGCGAGCTCGCCCGCCTCGCCCGCCGCGGCACCCCCGCCGCCATCGTGTTCCTCGCCCAGCGCGCGGACGTCGTCTCGGTCGCGCCCGCCGACGACATCGACCCCGCCTTCGGCCGCGCCCTGCGCCGCGCCGCCCGCGCCGGGGTGCTCGTCCTCGCCGCGGCGCTCGCGCTCGCGCCCGCGGGCGCCGCGCGCGCGTGGCGCATCCCCGTCGCGCTCGGCCCGGCGGCGCGGTGATGGCCCGTTCAGTTGAGCGTGTGCGGCGGCGGCGCGTCGGCCTCGGCCAGCAGCTCGAGGCCTTGCCGGGTGAGCAGGAACCGCACCGTGCCGGAGCCGCGCTCGGTGTCGAGCTGCGCCTCGAAGCCGGAGCCGCCGAGCGTGCCGATGAGCAGGTCCTTCTTGAGGTTGCGGACCTCGCCCTGGGCCAGCTCGCCGACGATGCGCGTCACCCCTTCGTCGCGCCGGTAGAGCTCGAGGGCCGCCTGGTGCAGGCGTCGCGCGACCGCCTCGGAGAGCGGCAGCGAGCTGAACAGGATCGAGATCAGGATCCAGTACGGGACCGGATCGGCCATGGGGTGATCGTAACGCATTTCCCGCCCGTCCGCCGGAGGCGGCCGTGACCGCGGGGGCGGCCGTGACCCCGGCGCCGGCGCTGCGCTGGCGCGTGTTCGCGCTGACCTGGGGCGCCTACGCCGCGTACTACCTCACGCGCAAGGACTTCGCCGTCGCCAAGAAGACCCTCGAGGGCGAGCTCGGCCTCAGCCGCGAGGCCCTCGGCTGGATCGACACCGGCTACCTGGCGGCCTACGCCGGCGGCATGTTCCTGTGGGGCCTGCTGGTCGACCGCCTCGGCGCCAAGCGCGTGCTCGTCGGGGGCATGCTGGCGAGCGCGGCCTGCGCCGTCGCGTTCGGGCTCTCGTCGACGGTCGTGGGCTTCGCCGTGGCCTTCGGGCTGAACGGCATCTTCCAGTGCACCGGCTGGCCGGCGACGGTGAAGGTGATGGCGGGCTGGTTCCCGCGCGCCGGACGCGGCGCGGTCATGGGCGTCTGGAGCACGAACTACCAGGTCGGGAGTCTCATCGCCAACCCCGTCGCGGCGGCGCTCCTGGTCGCGTGCGGCTGGCGCGCCGCGTTCCACGGGCCGGCGCTGGCGCTCGCGGGGGTCGCGCTGCTCGTGCTCGCGCTCCTGCCCGCCGGGCCGGGGCCCGAGGAGGAGGCCGCCCGCCCGGCGGGGACGACGGCCGGCGGCGGGCGCGCGGTGCTCCGCGTTCCGCTCCTGTGGGCGCTCGGGGCCGCGTACTTCTTCATGAAGCTCACGCGCTACGTCCTGCTCTTCTGGCTGCCGTACTACATGCAGGACGCGCTCGGCTACTCGGCCGGCATCGCCGCCACGCTGCCGCTCGCATTCGAGGTCGGCGGCGCGGGCGGTGCGCTCGCCATCGGCTGGCTCAGCGACCGCGCCGGCGGGCGCATCCCGGTCGCCGTGCTGGCGCTGCTCGGCCTCGCGCTGGCGCTGCCGGCCTACGGCTTCGCCGCCCGCTACGGCATCGGCGCGAACGTCATCGCGCTCGCCGTGGTCGGCTTCTGCCTCTTCGGGCCCGACTCGCTGCTCGCGGGGACCGTGGCGCAGGACCTCGGGGGCGCCCGCGACGCCGGCACGGCGGCGGGCGTCATCAACGGCCTGGGCTCGCTCGGCCCCATCCTGAGCGGGCCGGCGACGGCGATCATGAGCGCGCGCTTCGGCTGGTCCGCGGTCTTCACCGCGCTCGGCGGCGGCGCGCTCCTCGCCGCGCTGGTGCTGGCGCCGTGGTGGCGGGCACGGCGCTGAGGCCGCCCCTACGGCGTGCAGCGTGCCGCCGTCAGCGCCGGGCGAGACGCAGCGCGTAGCGCGGCAGCGAGATGGCGCCGACCCGGTGCCGCACCATGGTCGCCGGATTGAAGGCCACCCCCGGGCCCAGCTCGAGCTCGTAGTAGCCGCGCATCGCGAGCACGACCGTCCGCGCCGTGTCCGCCGGCGGCGGCACGGCGAAGCGCAGCTCGACGAGCTGACCGCGATCGAGCCGCACCCGGTCGCCGTCGGGCTCGGCGAGCGCGCGCGTGAGGTCGCGCCCGCCGCCGTGGGCCGCCACGGGCCGCAGGACCAGCGGCTGCACCGGCGCGCTCGGCGCCGGGCCGAGGCGCGCCTCGTCGAGCTCCCAGAAGAGCGGCGCCGTGTCGAGGCGGATCTCGACGGCGCCGTCGCCCGGCGGCAGCGTGAGCGGGACGGCGATGCTGCGCAGGACCGCGGGCCCGATCGGCCGCACGGTCGCGGCCGGCGTCCAGCGCTCCCCGTCCTTGACCGCGACCTTGAGCGCGAGGCCGAGCCGCTCGACCTCGTCGCGCAGCCGGTCGCGATAATTGTAGTGCGACGCGTCCTGGGCCCAGCGCATGAGCCAGGCCGTGCCCGGCCCCATCTCGGCGAGGTAGCGGGCGAAGGCGTCGGCCGCGAACGCGGTGCTGCGCGTCCGCAGCACCAGGAGCACGCGCCCGTCGCCGGCGGGGCGCGCGAAGCGCAGCGTCAGCCGCTCGCGGGGCTCGGCGGCGCCGTCGGCCGCGAAGTCCGCCGCCCGGCTGACGAACCCGTCGTCGTCGGCGCGCCGCACCTGGGCGAGGACGTCGCGGCCGCGGCCGTCCCGCGCGTCGAGCGGGGGCGCCGCGCCCGCGACGCGCACGAGGTCGCCGGCCGGCGTCGGGAGCACCTCTTCGCCGGCGGGGTGATCGGCGACCAGCAGGGCGACCCGGTCGATGTGGTCGATCTCCTCGAGCTCGTTGACGACGCGCAGGCGGTACTCGCCGGCCGTCGGGGCGAGGTGCTCCAGGCGGTCCAGGTCGTCGCTCTCGCCGCCGGCGAAGAGCGCGCCCGACAGCGGGTCCGCATCGAGGCGGTACGACCGTCCGTCGTGGGCGTAGACGTGCGGGCAGGAGGCCTTCCGGCCGGTGGCGGAGCAGGCGCCGATGCTCCAGATCGGTCCGGCCAGGAGCTCGAGGATGCCGACGATCAGCGCCGCCGTGAGGAAGCCGGTCCGGACCGGCATCGGCTCGCGCCGGCGGGTCGCCAGGCCGACGATGGCGCACACCGTCCCGCAGAGCGCGAGCGAGCCCACGGTGACGATGACCCACCCGAGCTCCTCCTTCAGCTTCGGGCCGACGACGAACGGGATCACGCACAGGAAGGCGGCGACGAGCACCTGCGTGAGCGCCGCGACGCCGAGGGTCGACTGCGGCGGCGGCGGCGGGCCTGACGGCGGGTAACCGGGCGGCGGTGGCGGATAGCCGTTCATGAGGGGACCTCCTCGCGGGCCGCGCGCCGGGCCCGGTCGCGGTAGGCGGCGAGCCGGGGTGAGGGGGCGCCGAGCGCGGTCTGCACGTAGCCCAGCTCCGCGCCGAGGTCCGCGCCGCACCACGAGCCGTGCGCCGGGCGGGCGCGGTACGCGGTGAAGAACGGGTGGCGCAGCACCTCGGCCAGCCCGATGCCGCGCGCCGGATCCAGGCGGCAGGCGGCCGGCGCGAACGGGACGCGGATGCAGGGCGCGACCGCCCCGGTGACGCCGTCGATGTAGACGCTGACGCCGGCCCGGGCGCGGCAGCCGGTGTGCGCCTCCATCTCGTCGAGGTCGAGGAGCGGGATCGCGGCGGCGCGCCGGGCCTCGGCGAGGCCCGCCCGGTACGCCGCGAGCGCGACCGGGCCCAGCGCGAGCTCCTCCCAGCGCGCGGCCGCGAGCGGGAAGTAGCGCGAGTACACGCCCATCACGCAGCCCGCCGCCGCCTGCGCCCGCACGAACTCCGGCGTGATCACCGCCGGCGCCGTGGTGGCCGCGACGAGGGACGCGTAGCCGAAGAGGGCCCCGCTCCGCGCCAGGAGCACGAGGGCGCGCTGGACGCGGTCGAAGCTGCCTGCGCCGCGGCGGGCGTCGTGGACCGGCTGGGGCCCGTCGACGCTCACGAGGACGAGGAGGTTGCCGAGGCGGCCCATGCGGGCGGCGAGCTCCGGGGTGATCGCCAGGCCGTGCGTCGCGACGGTGAAGAGGAGGTGCGGGCGCGCCGCGATGACGTCGAGGAGCGCCGCGCCGCGCCGCGCGTCGAGGAACGGCTCGCCCTTGCCGGCCACGTGGACGGCGCAGGCGCCGCACGCGGCCGCCTCGTCGACGAGCCAGGCGAGGTGGGCGCCGGAGGGCGTGGCGCCCCCGCGGTCGTCCCGCGAGTAGCAGCCGGCGCAGTCGCGATCGCAGTCCGGGTACGGCGCGATCTGCGCGTCCGTGAGGACGACGGGCGGCGCCCCGGTGAGGTCCCGCCAGCGTCCGAGGACCTCATGGCGCAGGATGCCGAGGAGCGCGATGCGGGCGAACGCCTCGACCCGCACCGCGGCGGCGGGAGGATCCGCGGCGCGCAGGTACTCGCCGATGGCGGCGACGCCGCCCGCGCGCTCGATCAGCTCGAGGTAGCCGTGCAGGAACCGGGAGTGCGCGCCGCCGTCGGGGCAGCAGGCGGCCGGCCGCAGGATGAGATCGCGGACGGCCCGCCACGCCGGCGCCGCCGGGATGAGCCGCTGGCCCCGCAGCGCCGTCGTCACCGCACCGCGCGCGACGCCGCGCAGCCGCGGCGCCCCGAGCGCGCGGACCAGCCGCTCGAGGGTCAAGGCCCCGGCGACCCCGATGCCGCGCGCGAGAGTGGTTCCGCCCACGTCAATCCCTCCGCCGCCCACGGTACCGGGCCGGCCCGCCCGAAGCAACGGGTCCTCGCGCCGCGCGGCGACCGCCCTCGCGCGCGCGGGTGACGGCGGCCCCGCGGGGGCCGTATAATCGCCGGAGTGGCCCCCGCTGGTCCCGACCCGCTTGGCAGCGACCCGCTGGAGCCGACGCGCCGGCTGCTGGCGCGCATCGAGGTCGAGGAGGTCCGGCGGCGGCTGCACGACACGCTGGTCCTGTGGGAGCTCGGCTACCGGCGGGAGGCGATCGCGCAGTTCCGCGTGAGCGCCGAGCACGCGCTCACGCGCGCGCTCGCGAGCGGGCGCGTGGACGCCGCGGCCCGGCGGCGGCACGAGCAGCTCCTCGCGATCGGCCAGACGACGAAGGTGATCGAGTGGCTGCACCACGACGCCGAGGTGCTGCCGGCGCGCATCGCCCTGCACCTGCACACGCTGCTGGCCTGGGGCAACTACGCGAGCCACCACCAGAAGAAGGCCCATCGCGTGCAGCCCTCGGATCTGGCCGTGCTCATGGCGGTCACGACCGACCTCGAGGAGTGGCTGGCCGTCGAGCTGGACGGGCGCCGCAGCCTGTTCGGCGAGGGCGAGGCCGCCGTCGGCGGGCAGGAGGCGGAGGTCGCGGCCCTCGCCGCCGGCCTGCGCCCGGAGGTGGCCCGCGCGTTCGTCGCGGCGGGCGGCGCGACGGTGCACGGCGGCGCTCACCACCTGCGCGCGCCCGCGCTGTCGCTCGAGCTGCACTGGAGCGTGCCGCTCGACGCCGACCCGGCGCCGCGCGCGTTCCTGGGGCTCCAGAGCTTCGGGCTCGCCGACGCCGCGCGCTTCTACGGCCGCGACGACCTCACGCGCCGGCTGTGCGCGGCCGTCGCCCTGCGCACGCCGACCCTCGTCTGGGGCGCCTCGGGCAGCGGCAAGACCTCGCTGCTCCGGGCCGGCCTCGTGCCGTGGGCGCTCGCGCAGGGGGTGACGACCCTCTACCTGTCGGACTACCGCGGTGAGGGCCTGGCCGCGATGGTGAAGGTGCTCAAGGCGTGGCCGACGAAGAGCCCGCTGCTCGCGGTGCTGGACCAGCTCGAGCGGGCGCTCCTCGCGGACTGTCCGGCCGACGTCCGGGCCGTGGTCGTCGACGCGGTCGTGCGGCTCGGGCGCTGGCCCAACCTCGCCCTGTGCGTGGCGCTGCGCGAGGAGTACCTGGGACGCCTGCTGCGCGAGGCCGACGCCGGCGAGGCCGCCGAGACGGCGTGGGTGCGCGACCGCCGGCGGTTCGTGCCGGTCGGCGCGCTCGCGCCGGCGGCGGCGCGCGACGGCCCGGCACCTCGCGGCCGCGGCGGACCTCACGTACGTGCGCGGCGCCCTGCTGCGCTTCGGCGTCTCGACCGGCCTCGCGCACTGGGCGCTCGCCGCGCTCGACACGCCCGGGGCCGCGCCGCCGCCGCTCGGCCAGCTCGCCGCGACCCTGCGCGCGGTGCCGGGGCTCCCCGGCGCCGCCGCGCTCGCCGCGCGCCTCGAGGCGCCCGGCGCGCCCGCGGACCTGCGCGCGGCGCTCGCGCAGGCGCTCGCCGCGTTCCCGTACGGGATCCCGCGGCGGCCGGACCACGCTCCGTGATCCCTGCTATCCTTCATCGCCCGTAGGAGTGGAGACGACCATGCTGGTCCACAAGTTCGGCGGCACCTCGGTGGGGAGCGGCGAGCGCATGCAGGCGGTGGCGCGCATCGTCGCCGCGAACCGGCGGCCCGCGGTGGTCGTGACCTCCGCCATGAGCGGGGTCACCGACGGGCTCATCGCGCTCGCGCGCCTCGCGCAGCGGCGCGAGACGGCCGCGGTGGACGCGCGCTTCGCCGCGCTGCGCCTCGCCCACGTCACGGCCGCGGAGGTCGTCACCGCGCCCGGCGCCGACCGTGAGGCGCTGCTCCGGGTGGTGCGCGATCTGCTGCTCGAGCTCGACCAGGTGCTCCACGGCGTGCGCCTGCTGCAGGAGCTCTCGCCGCGCTCCCTCGACCTCATCAGCTCGCTCGGCGAGCGGCTGGCGGCGCCGCTGCTCGCGGCGGCGCTGCGCCAGGCGGGGCTCGCGGCCGAGCCGGTGGACGCGCGCGACGTCATCCGCACCGACGCCCACTTCGGCGCCGCCAACGTCGACCTCGAGACCAGCCGGCTGCTCGCCCGGGAGCGCCTCCTGGCGCTGGCCGAGCACGTGGTGCCGGTGGTCACGGGCTTCCTCGCCGCCGCGCCCGACGGCGCCGTCACCACCCTCGGCCGCGGCGGCAGCGACTACAGCGCCGCCCTCGTCGGCGCCTTCCTCGACGCCGAGGCGATCTGGATCTGGACCGACGTCGACGGCGCCATGACCGCCGACCCGCGCGTCGTGCCCGAGGCCCGCGTCCTCGAGGCCATCTCCTATCGCGAGGCGGCGGAGATGGCCTACTTCGGCTCGAAGGTGCTGCACCCGAGCACGATGATCCCGGCGGTGCACCAGGACATCCCCATCCGGGTGCGCAACACCTTCAACCCCGACGCGCCGGGCACGCTCATCACGAGCCGCCCCAAGGAGCGCTTCGAGGGCGTCAAGACCGTCACCTCGATCGCCGGCATGGCCATGGTCACCGTCGAGGGGCGCGGCATGATCGGCGTCCCGGGCGTGGTCGGCCGCCTCTTCTCGGCCACCGCCCGCGCCGGCATCAGCGTGTACATGATCTCGCAGGCGAGCTCGGAGCAGAACATCAGCTTCCTCGTGCCCCGCACCGAGGGCGAGCGCGCCGTCGCCGAGGTGAGCCGCGAGTTCGAGCTCGAGCTCGCCCGCGGCCGCATCGACCGGGTGGACGTCCAGGCGCCCGTCGGCATCCTCGCCATCATCGGCGAGGGCATGCGCGGCACGCCCGGTGTCAGCCAGAAGCTCTTCACCGCGCTCGGGCGCGGCGGCGTCAACGTGCTCGCCATCGCCCAGGGCAGCTCGGAGCTCAACGTCTCGGTCGTCGTCGACGAGCAGGACCTCGGCCGCGCGGTCGGCGCCGTCCACACGCGCTTCGGCCTGACGCGCACGACCCACGTGCTGCTCCTCGGCCGCGGCCTCATCGCGCGCACGCTGCTCAAGCAGCTCCTCGGCGCGAAGGAGCGGCTGTCGCGCGACCACGGCCTGCGCCTCTCGGTCATCGGCGTCACCGGCCAGACCGAGTGGCTCTTCGATCCGCTCGGCATCGACGACGAGCGGCTGCGCCGCGCGAGCGAGGGCGCGCCCCTCGGCGAGCTCGGCGGCGCCGCCCGGCCGGCCGACGCGGAGCTGCTCGAGCAGGTGGCGCGCACCCGCCGCCTCGACATCGTGCTCGTCGACGCGACCGCCGCCGAGACCGGGCCGCTGCACGAGCAGGCCCTGGTCCACGGCCTGCACGTGGTCTCGGCCAACAAGAAGCCGCTCGCCGGCCCGCTGCCGCTCTACCGCGCGATCCGCCAGGCGGCCGCGGCCCGCGGGCTCGACTACCGCTTCGAGGTGACCTTCGGGGCGGGGCTGCCCGTGCTCTCGACGCTGCAGGAGCTGCTCGCGACCCACGACCGCATCATCCGCATCTCCGGGTGCTTCTCGGGGACCCTCGGCCTCATCTGCAGCATGCTCGACGAGGGCACGCCCTTCTCGCGCGCGGTCGCCGTCGCGCGCGAGCGCGGCTTCACCGAGCCCGATCCGCGCGACGACCTCTCGGGCATGGACGTCGCCCGCAAGGCGCTCATCATCGCCCGCGAGATCGGGCTCGCCGCCGAGATGCAGGACGTCGCCCGCGAGGCGCTCGTCCCGCCGGACCTGATGGCGCTCCCCGACGTCGAGGCCTTCATGGCGCGGCTGCCCGAGCTCGACGCGGCGTTCGCCGCGCGCGCCGCGGCGGCGGCGGCCGCGGGGCAGGTGCTGCGCTACCTCGCCGAGATCACCGCCGAGCGCGTGGCGGTCGGGCTCACGGCGGTCGATCGCGGCAGCGCCGCGGGGCAGCTCACGGGCCCCGACAACATCCTCGTCTACCGCACCGAGCGCTACGACGAGCACCCGCTCGTCATCCGCGGCCCCGGCGCCGGCGCCGAGGTCACGGCCGCCGGCGTCTTCGGCGATCTGCTGAAGGTGGCCCACCGGGTCGGCTGACTCACTCGGGCAAGGTCCTGACCGCGGGCGAGTAGCGCGGCGCGACCGGGCTTTTCAGGATGCCCGCGTTTCGGTATGCTCGTCGGACTGAGGAGGCCGAAATGCGCAAGTACGTGATTGGGCTGGTGTCTGTTTTCGTCCTGGCCCTGGCCGCCTGCGGCGGGCCGCTCAAGTTCAACATCAAGGGCACGCCGAAGGCGCCGGATCTCGACTGCAAGATCCAGGCGAACGTGGCCGACGAGCAGGGCATCACGCTGCTCCAGATGCAGCTCGATCACCTGGCGCCGCCGGACCGCTTCGCGAGCGGCGCCACTCACTTCGTCGCCTGGAGCAAGGGCGGCGAGAGCTACAACCGTGTCGGCGCGCTCAAGTACGACAAGGACAAGCGGACCGGCGCGCTCGAGGCGACGTCGCCGGACGTGAGCTTCGTCCTCATCATCACCGCCGAGGGCAAGGTGAACCCGGCCGCGCCCTCGACGACGATCATCCTCGAGCAGAAGATCGCGAAGTAGCAGCGCTAGCCGACCAGCACCGCCCCGCCGTTCACGTTGACGATCTCGCCGGTCATGAAGCCGGCGTACTCCGTACACAAGAAGAGGATCGGCCCGGCGATCTCCTCCGGCGTCCCGACGCGGCCGAGCGGGATCGTGCGCCGGACCCGCGCGCCCGTCTCCGGGTCGGCGAGCGCCGGCGCCGCCATGTCGGTGTCGACCCAGCCGGGGGCCACGCAGTTCACGCGGATCCCCTGCGGCGCGAGCTCGGTCGAGAGCCCCTTCACCAGGCTGATGACGGCGCCCTTGGTCGCGGCGTAGTCGCCGTGGAACGCCTCGCCCCGCTGCCCGGCCGTCGAGCTGACGATCACGATGTGGCCGCCGCCGCCCTGGCGCTTGAGCTGCCCGACCGCGGCGCGCACCAGCCCGAAGACGCTGTCGAGGTTCACCGCCACCGTCTCGCGCCACCGCGCCGTCGTCATGGCGTCGATGCCGACGTCGGCGGGCGGCCAGATGCCGTGGTTGACGACCAGCGCGTCGAGGCGGCCGCAGCGCGCCACGGCCGCCGCGACGAGGGCGTCGCCCGCCTCGGCGCTCGCGAGGTCCGCCGGGAGCGCGGCCACGCGCTCGGCCCCGAGCTCGGCCACGAGCCGCGCCGCCGCCGCGGCCGCCTGCTTGTAGTTGAAGACGACCCGCGCCCCGGCGCGCGCGAAGAGGCGCACGGCCGCGGCGCCGATGCCGCGCGACCCGCCGGTGATGAGGACGACCCGATCCGCGAGCGAGAGCGTCACGCCAGAGCTCATGGCGAGGAGCGTACCCGGCAGCCGGCGCGGCGCAAGCCCGAGAGCACAAGCCCGAGAGCGCGCTTGCGCCGCGCGCCGGCCCGACGGATGATCACGCGCCATGACGGCGCGCCACGTGCTCACGATCCTGGCGGTCGCGGACGTCCCCCGCGCGGCCGCGTTCTACGCCACGGGGCTCGGCTGGGAGCGGGTCGTCGACGTGCCGGTCTACGTCGAGCTGCGCGCGCCGGGCGGCATGCGGCTGGGGCTGTACGGCCGCCAGGGCTTCGGCCGCAACACCGGCGTGGTGCCGGCGGCGACGCCCCCGGGCGCGCTCGCGCCGACCGAGCTGTACCTGCACGTCGACGACCTCGCCGACGCCGTCGCGCGCCTGACGGCGGCGGGCGCCCGGCCGCTGAGCCCGCGGGCGCCGCGCGACTGGGGCGACGAGGCGGCCTACTTCGCCGACCCCGACGGCAACGTCGTCGTCGTCGCGCGGCCGCTGGGCGGGCCGGAGGCGTAGTGCCGCCCGCCGTCCCCGCCGGCCAGGTCGCGCTCCTCGGGACGGCCCTCGGGCTCTACGGCGCGGCCCTGCTCGTGACGCTCGCCCGGCCGCGCGTCGGCCGCGGCCTGCTCCTCGGCGCGGTCGCCGTGCACCTCGCGGCCATGGTGCAGCGGGGCTGGCTGCTCGGCTTCTTCCCGCTCACGAACAAGATGGAGTCGTTCTCGACGGCGGCGCTGGGCGTGGGCCTGGTCGCGCTGCTCGCCTGGCGGCGCGAGCGCCTCTTCACGGTGCCGCTGCTCGCCCTCGCCGCGGCGGCCCTCGCCGTCGCGTTCCGCTTCGGCCTGCACCTCACGCCGCCGCCGCCGCTCATGCGCACCGTCTGGTACCCGCTCCACGTGCCGCTCGCGTTCGTGGCCTACGGCCTCTTCGCCGCGGCCGCGAGCGCCGGTCTCGTCGCCCTGACCGCGCGCAGCGACGAGTGGCTCCGGCGCGTCGACGCGCTCGCGCTGCAGGGCTTCGGCCTCTGGTCCCTCTCGATGATCTGCGGCGGGGTGTGGGGCGTGCTCGCCTGGGGCTCCTTCTTCCTGTGGGACGTGAAGGTGATCTGGTCCGTGATCCTGTGGTTCCACTACGCGACCTTCGTGCACGTCCGCCTCACGCCGGCCCTCGCCGGGCGGGCGTGGGTGCGGCCCGCGCTCGCGCTCTGCGGCTTCGTCTTCGTGCTCATCGCCTACGTCGGCACCTCGTTCTTCTTCGGCCGGTCGAGCCATGCTTTCTGACGCCCCAGCCCCAGCCCCGGTCCCGGCCCCGGCCCCGCCACCCCGCCTCGCCTGGCTGCGCTCGCAGGGGCTCGGCGTCGCCTGCGGCCTCGCGACGGTGGCGCTGCTCGCGGCGGGCTCGGTCGCCCTGACGGTCACCGCCGCGGGCGCCGCGCGCGGCGTGGCCGGCGACGACCTCACCGTCTTCTTCGCCCGGCCGTCCCTCGCGCACCTGTGGCTCTACCTGCTCATCCCGACGCTCACGCTCTACGCCGTGAACACGCTGCTCTGCACCTACGACACGGTGGTGCGCCGGTGGCGCCGCGGCGTGCGCGCGCCCGCGGCCTACGCCGGCGCCGTCATGCACCTCGCGTTCCTGGTGGCGCTCCTCGCCCACGGCGCGGGCGGCCTCCTGGGACGGGACGAGGGCACCGTCGTCGTCGGGCCCGCGCCGGTCACGCTCGCCGACGGCCGGGTCGCGCGCACCGCCGCGCTCGCCGTCGCGCGGCTGCCCTCGGGCATGCCGCGCTCGGCCCGCGCGATCATCGAGCTCACCCGGCCCGGCCGCCTCGGCGTCGAGCGCGCGACGGTCGGCTACAACGAGCCGCTCTCGGCCGGGCTCGGCACGCGGCTCGGTCTGCTCGCCGACTACGGCGCGGTGGCGGGCGCGGCCCGGCTCGCCCTGGGCGCCGAGCGCTGCGTCGCGGAGCTCGGCAGCGGCTGCGAGATCGACGGCACGCGGCTCGTGCTGCGCGACCTGCGGCCGATGGGACGCGGCTTCGCCCTCGCCGAGATCGCCGTCGCGCGCGCGGCCGGCCCCGAGCGCGTGCACCGCCTCACCCCGGGCGGCGCCGTCCTGCTCGCCGACGGCACGCCGCTGCGGCTCGAGGAGGTGATCGACCGGCCGGCCGTCGCCCTGCGCGGCCGCGTCGCGCCCGGCAATCCCTTCGCGCTCGTCGCCGGCGCGCTGCTCGCGCTCGGCCTCGCCATGATGGGTCGGCGGCTCATCCGCCCACGATGAAAGGGGGTCCCATGCTGCGCCTCGGCTCACTCGTCCTGCTCGCCGTCCTCGCCGGCGCCGCGCGCCCGGCGGCGGCCTGCACCACGTTCCTGCTCGAGCGCGAGAAGGAGATCGTCGTCGGCAAGAGCTACGACTGGTCCCTCGCCCACGGGCTCGTGATGGTCAACCGGCGCGGCGTCGCCAAGCAGGCGCTCACGCTCAGCCAGGGCGAGCGGCCCGCGCGCTGGCTCGCGAAGTACGGCAGCCTCACGTTCAACCAGTACGGTCGCGAGCTGCCCAACGGCGGCATGAACGAGGCCGGCCTGGTCGTCGAGGTGATGTGGCTGGACTCGAGCGTGACCCCGCCGGCCGACGACCGCGCGACGGTCTCCGAGCTGCAGCTCATCCAGTACCTGCTCGACACCGCGGCCACCACGGCCGAGGCGGTGTGCCAGGCGCAGGCGGTCCGGGTGAGCCGGGTCTACGCGCGGGTGCACTACCTCGCCTGCGATCGCACCGGCGCCTGCGCCGCCCTCGAGCACGTGGGCGGCCGCCTGGTCGTGAGCAGCGGCGCCGGGCTCCCGGTGCGCGCGCTCACGAACGACACCTACGCCGACTCGCGCGCGTTCCTCGCCCGCCACGCCGGCTTCGGCGGCGCGCAGCCGCTGCCCGCGGGCCGCGGCTCGCTCGAGCGCTTCGCGCGCGCCGCCGCGGCGGTGAGCCGCCCCGTGCCCGATCGCGACCTCGTCGGCGCGGCCTTCGGCGTGCTCGACCGGGTGCGCATGGGCGACTACACCAAGTGGCAGATCGTCTACGAGCCGCGCCGGCTGCGCGTGCACTTCCGCACGCGTGACCGCGCCACCATCAAGACGGTCGAGCTGCGGCCGCTGCTCGCCGCCTGCCCGCGCCCCGTGCCGATCCTCGAGCTCGACACCCCCGCGGCCGGCGACGCGACCAAGCGCTTCCGCGACTACACCACGGCGGCGAACCAGAGCATCGTCGAGCGCGGCCTCGCGACGCTCAAGGGCAAGGTCCCCCCGGGCGCGCTCGAGCAGCTCGCGCGCTACCCCGAGATGCTGCCCTGCCCCAAGTAGTTGCAACCGCCCGCCCCCGCGTTACGACTCGCCAGAGGAGGCACCGGATGCGTACCCGCACGCTCGGCTCGCTCGAGGTCAGCGCCCTCGGGCTGGGCTGCATGGGGATGTCGGAGTTCTACGGTCCGCGCGACGAGGCCGAGTCGCTCGCGACCATCGATCGCGCGCTCGCCCTGGGCGTCACCTTCGTCGACACGGCCGACGTCTATGGCCCGCACACCAACGAGGAGCTGGTCGGCCGGGCGCTGCGCGGGCGGCGCGACCGGGTCGTGCTCGCGACCAAGTTCGGCCTCGTGCGCAGCGCCGATCCGCACGCCCGCGGCTTCAACGGCCGGCCCGAGTACGTCCGCAGCGCGTGCGACGCCAGCCTGCAGCGGCTCGGCGTCGAGGTCATCGACCTCTACTACCTGCACCGCCTGGACCCCGAGACGCCGATCGAGGACACCGTCGGCGCCATGGCCGACCTGGTGCGGCAGGGCAAGGTGCGCCACCTGGGGCTGAGCGAGGTCGGGCCCGCCACGCTGCGGCGGGCGCACTCGGTGCACCCGATCACGGCGCTCCAGTCCGAGTACTCGCTGTGGACCCGCGACCCCGAGGAGGGCGTGCTCGCCACGTGCCGCGAGCTCGGCATCGGCTTCGTCGCCTACAGCCCGCTCGGCCGCGGCTTCCTCACCGGCGCCATCCGTCGCCCCGAGGACCTCGCCCCGGACGACTACCGCCGCCACTCGCCGCGCTTCCAGGGCGAGAACTTTCAGAAGAACCTGGACCTCGTCACGCACCTCGGCGCGCTCGCGAAGCAGAAGGGCTGCACCCCGGCCCAGCTCGCGCTGGCGTGGGTCCTCGCGCGCGGCGACGACATCGTGCCGATCCCGGGCACGAAGCGCCGCCGCTACCTCGAGGAGAACGTCGGCGCGCTGATGATCGAGCTGACGCCGGAGGAGCTCGCCCGCATCGACGCGCTCGCGCCCCAGGGCGTCGCGGCCGGCGCGCGGTATCCCGAGAGCATGATGAAGGCGGTGGGGCGGTAGCGGCGCGATCACCCGGGGACGGACCGTGCTCAGGCCGAGGGCGCGGTGAAGGGGTTGCGCACGGTCACGCCCTGGTAGCGCTGGCCATCCGCCAGGTCTTCCGACCAGATCACGTCGGCGCCGAGCCCCAGCGCCGCCCTGACGATCAGCGCGTCCCAGAAGCCGATCCGATGGCGCCCCGCGATATGAATCGCCTCGAGCAGGTCCGGCACCCTCGGCGAGAACACCGGCCACGCGGCAAAATCGGCGATGATCTCCGACGCGCGGGTCGCGGCGAGGGGCTTGGGGATCTTCCGCGTCACGTTCACGTAGAACTCCATCAGCACCTGCACGCTGAGAAGTCCTTTTCGCCCCTCGGCGAGCCGCGTGATGAGGTCGACGGCCACCTCCCGTTTTGCCCCGGCCGTGCTGTCGTGAGCGTAGATCAGGACGTTGGTGTCCAGGAACTCACCGCTCATGCAGCTCGTCTCTCGACCAGGTGATCGTGCCCTTCGTGCCCAGGTCGATTCCCTGCTTCAGCCGGCGCTTGATCCGGCGCGTCGCGGCCACATACTGCTCGTCCTCGCGGACCACCCGGTCCACGAACTCGGCGAGCAGGCCGGAGAGTGACGTCCCCCGCTCCACGGCGAGGTGACGGGCCCGCCGGAGGATGTCCTTGGGCAGCGAAATCGTTACATTCTGCTTCTCCACGTCCTCCTCCACTGATTCACGGGATCAGTGTAACACGCATTCACGTGAGGACCACCACCGACGCGGCGGCGCGCACGCGAGAGGCCACGCCCGCCCGCCGGGGGCTCGTACTGCTTCACCCCCGCCCACGCCGCCCGCAGATCCACCTTGAGCCCGCGCGCCCGCCAGCCACACCGGCGCGGCCAGCGGCTGCATCAGGAGCGCCTGCTGCCCGAGGAAGCCGAGCGGCGAGTGCGGCGTGATCGAGTGCGCGCGCTTGTGGGCCATGAACTCGAGCACCGGCCAGCCGTGGGCTGCCGCCTGCCACCCGAGGTGGGGGGCGAAGAGCGCCGCGGCCACGGCGGCGCCGAGCCACAGCCAGCCGCGGCCCAGGTGCCGCCAGTCGTCCAGACGAGGACGTCGAGGGCGTTCATCGTCAGCAGGCCGAAGAGCGCGAGCGAGAAGGGCGCGAGCGCGACGCCCGCCGCGGCGAGGGCCTCGGCGAAGCGGCCGCCCCCGAGGCGGCGGGCGAGGCGCGCGGTGAGGTAGACGGTGGCCGCGCCGCAGACCGCGGGCAGCAGCCGACGTAGCCGAGGCCGAGGTGCTCGGCGCAGGCGAGGTAGTACAGCTCGTCGCGGAAGTAGCCGTAGCCGGCCGTGGTCAGCAGATGAAGGAGGAGCGTCGCGGCCGCGGCGGCGAGGGGGACGGCGCGGAGGCGCAGGGCCGCGGCGGCGCCGGCGGGCTCACCCGCGGCGGCGCCGGCGGGCTCACAGGCCGGCGAGGAACTCGTCGAGGATCGCATTGACCTCGTCGGGCGCGTCCAGCTGGATCCAGTGGCTCACGCCCTCGACCATGCGGCAGGGGATGCCCGGGATCGCGTGCTGCATCATCTGCGGGTTGTCGAGCGCGGCGCACGCGATCGCGAGGCGAGGGCCGGGGTAGCGCGCCAGGGCCGCGCCCGGGTCGAAGCCGATGGACTGCCGGAGCGACCGCGTGAAGACCTCGGGCGGCGTCGCGCGCAGCGACCCGAGCACCGCCTCGCGCGTGCGCGGCCGCGCGTTGACCAGCAGCGGCTCGAACCACGAGGCGGTGAACGATTCGTAGCGCTCGGGACGGAAGCCCTCGGCCATCTGGCGCTCCTCCTCGGGCGAGAGCACGAGCTTGGCCCCGTAGCCGTCCACCAGCACGAGGCCCGCGAGGCGGTCGGGGTGCGCGCCGGCGAACGCGCACGCGACGGCGACGCCGTAGCTGTGCGCGACGAGGACGAAGCGGCCCAAGCGCCGCGCCGCGGCGACCGCGAGGACGTCGCCGGCCATGGCCTCGAGACCGTAGTCGCCATCGGCCGGCCGGTCCGACTGCCCCATGCCGCGCAGGTCGAACGCGAGCGCGCGCCGGCTCGCGCGCAGGTGCGCGAGCTGCGCCGCCCACTGGCTCAGGTTCGCCCCGCCGCCGTGAACGAACAACACCGGCACCCCGCCCGTGCCGCCGTCATCGAGGTGCAGCCGGCCAGCCGGGCCATCGACGAACATCGTGAGCTTGGTCATGCGATACCCCCAAACGCGCAGCAGCGCCTTGCGGCGGTCAACGCCGCGGCATCATTCTAGCGCGAGGGCGGTGGGTCGGGGAGGACGGAAGCGGCGGCGGCGCTAGTCGGTCGGGGCCGCGTCGGTCGGCGGCACGCCGCCGTCGGGGACCGGGATCGGGGCGGTGAAGGTGCCCGAGGCGGTCTGCGAGGAGCAGCCGTCGTTGAGCGGCGTCGACACGAACGTGGTCGAGTCGATGTCGACGTGCTCGAAGGTGAGATTCGTGAACGAGCCGGTGAGCGTGCCGGTCACCGAGGTCAGGGTCACCGTGCCGCCCGTGGCCATGTAGATCTGGTCGACGTTGAAGGTGGTGAGGTCGACCTTGCCGAGGAGCTTCACGCACAGGCCGCAGGTCGCGTAATTCAGCTCCTTGTCGCTGATGGTGTAGGTCCCCGGCGCGATCCCGCTCGTGAATACGCCCGAGCCGGCGTAGAACTCGATCTCGAAGAGGTTCGGGGTCGTGTTGGTGTCGAGGGCGGCGTCGTAGACGAAGTACTCGCTCGGCGTGGCGTCGCTCGCGAGGAAGACGTCGCCGGTGAGCGCGCCCAGGGCGCCGAGGTCGGTCGGCAGGTCGCAGGTGGCCTGGGCCGCGTCGCGGGCGCCGTCGCGCTGGATCGGCGCGTCGCTCTGCCCGGGGCCGTCATGCGCCACGGCCGCGTCCTGCTGCGTGGCCTTGGAGCTGCTGCCGCAGCCGAACGCGAACAACGAGGCGAGCGCGAGCACCGTCAGTCTAGTCAAGGCGACACCTCCAATATTCCGGCTGGAGTACCACAGAACGGACCTCACCGTAAGGCGGCGGCTCGACCGCGCCTTCGATGCGGGGCCCCCCGCAGCAGGATCTCTGCCTGGTCAGATGCCGCCCGCCGTGCCAGACTTCGCCGCGGCCGCGGCCCGGCGCGCGGCCGCCGCCGCCGCGCGGGCCAGGGCGCGCCGCGCGAGCCAGGTGCAGAGGACGACGCCGGCGACGTCCGCGGCGAAGTCCAGGACGCTCGCGGTGCGCCGCGGCGAGAGCAGCTGGCAGAGCTCCTCGATGCCGGCGACGAGGAGCACGAGCGCGGGCGCCAGCCCGAGCGCCGGCACCCGCCGCGTCACCGGGCGCCCGCCGAGCAGCCCGTCGAGGAAGAAGGCGAGCAGGCCGATGAGCCCGGCGTGGCCGAGCAGATCGGCGTGGGGCACCGCCGGCAGCGTCGTCGGCAGCCAGCCGAGGTAGGCGCCGGCGACGAGGGCGGCGACGAGCGCGAGGTGCAGCCCGAAGCCGAGGGCGAAGAGCCGCCGCAGCGGCCGCGCCTCAGCGGGGCTCACCGGACTCCGCCCGCGGCGCCGGCGCGGCCGCCCGCGGCGCCTCCGCGCCCGTCCCCGCGAGGTCGGCCCCGCGGGTCTCGCGCGTGACCAGGATGCAGCCGAGCGAGACGGCGCCCGCGAGCATGACGTAGAGCGCGACCGGCACCCACGAGTCGTCGAACGCCGCGAGCAGGGTGGTCGCGACGAGCGGCGCGGTGCCGCCGGCGAGCGCGGCGCCGATCTGGTAGCCGAGCGTGACGCCGGTGTAGCGGACGTTCGTGGCGAAGATCTCGGAGTAGAGCGTGCCGAGGACCGCGGTCACCGGCGCCCACAGCACGCCGAGCGCGACCACCGTCGCCAGGGTGAGCATGACGGGCGAGCGCAGGCCGACGAGCGCGAAGTACGGGACCGCGAAGAGCATGATCGCGACCGTGCCGCCGATGTAGAGCGGCCGCCGCCCGACCCGGTCGGCGAGGCGGCCCATGAGCGGGATGGTCCCGCAGCAGACGAGGGTACCGGCCGTGACCGCGTTGAGCGCCGTCACCTTGTCGAGGCCCACCTGGGTGGTCGCGTAGGAGATGATGAAGGTGGAGAAGACGTAGAACGGCGCCGTCTCGACGACCTTGAGGCCGATCGCGAGCAGCACCGCGCGCTTGTGGTGGCGCAGCGTCTCGACCAGCGGCACCTTCGCGACCTCGCCGCGCGCGCGCGCCGCGCGGAACGCGGGCGTCTCGTCGATGCCCTTGCGGATCCACAGGCCCACGATGACGAGCACGGCGCTCGCGAGGAACGGCAGGCGCCAGCCCCACGCCAGGAAGGCGGCCTCGGGCAGGCGGCTGACGAGCGAGATGGCGATGGTGCCGAGGAGGAGGCCGACCGTGACCCCCATCTGCGGCACGCTGCCGTACAGGCCGCGGTTGCGGGGGCCGGCGTGCTCGACCGCGAGCAGCAGCGCGCCGCCCCACTCGCCGCCGATGCCGAGCCCCTGGATCAGGCGCAGCACGACGAGCAGGATGGGGGCGCCCACGCCGATGGAGGCGTGGTCCGGCAGGCAGCCGATGAGGACCGTCGCCGTGCCCATCAGCGTGAGCGTGAGGACGAGCGACACCTTGCGGCCGACGCGGTCGCCGAGGTGGCTGAAGACCACGCCGCCGAGCGGGCGGAAGAAGAAGGGGATGCCGAACGAGGCGTAGGCGAGCAGGAGCCCGGTGCGCGCGTCGCTCGAGGGGAAGAAGCGCTTGGCGAAGACGAGCGAGGCGACGGTGCCGTAGAGGAAGTAGTCGTACCACTCGATGGAGCTGCCGATGAGGCTCGCGACGAGCGCGCGGGTCTGGACGCCGCGCGGGGCGGGGGGCGTCGGCATCATGGCGCGCTGAGTATATCCGGCGCAACCGCTCCGGTCACCGCCCGTGCCTGGCGTTCGCGCCACGGGACGTGCATCGCGCGCGCGGCGACGCGGGCGTGATCGTCTGGCGGGCGCGCTGCTCGGCGAAGTACTTTTCGGCCATGGCGATGAACGCGCCGTAGGCGCCCGTGAGCGGCTTGTCGCGATGCCGCACGAGGAAGAGGTCGGCGGCCAGAGGCTCAGACCACGCCAGCCGCTGCAGCCGCCCGGCGGTGAGATCCTCGGCCACCGCTCGCTGCGGGACCACCGCCACCCCGAGCCCGACTCTGAGGCACTGCACCACGGCCGCGAGGCTGTTCAGCTCGATGGTGGCCGCGGTCTCGACCCGCGCCTCCCTGAGCTTCTGCTCGAGCTCCATGCGGTAGGCGCAGTCGTGCTTGGGCACGAGCAACGTGCGGCCGGCCAGGTCCTGGACGGTGAGCCTCGGGCGTCGCGCCAGGTCCGATGCGGGGCTGGCGACGAGGGCCATCGGCTCGGTCAACACGATGGAGGTGTGCAGGTCGGCACCTTCGGTCGCCGCGGCCAGGATGAAGCCGGCGGCCGAGTTCAAGCTGGCCCGCACGCTCCGTGAGCCGAACGCCGAGATCGTCGTCTACTGCGCGGTGGGAAACCGCTCCGGCCTGGTCGTCAAGGCGCTGAAGCGAATAGGCTACAAGAACGTCCGGGCGCACGTCGGGTTCAACCAGTGGGTCGAGGCGGGCCACTCCTTCTTCAACCTGCTGGGAGAAGCCAGGATGGTGAAGCTGCAGAAGCTCCAGGCGGACCTCCATCCCGTCGACTACTACGCGGAGAAGCGATGAACGCTGCCCGAGCCCGCTACTCCGCGCTCGCCGCCGCCCGCGCCGCCCCGGGCTTCGCCGCCCGCCGCGTCCGCCCGAGCACCGGCGCGAGGTACGGCGCGAGCCGCGACGCGGGCATCGCGGCGACCTCCTCGGGCGTGCCGGTCGCGACCAGGCGGCCGCCCTCGGCGCCGCCCTCGGGGCCGAGGTCGATGAGGCAGTCGGACGCCGCCACGACGTCGAGGTTGTGCTCGATGACGACCACCGAGTCGCCGCGGTCGACGAGGCGGTGGAGCGCGGCGACGAGCTTCGCGACGTCCGCCATGTGCAGGCCGGTCGTGGGCTCGTCGAGGACATAGAGCGACTGGCCCGCGCCGGTCGCCGCGAGCTCGGCCGCGAGCTTGATGCGCTGGGCCTCGCCGCCCGACAGCGTCGGGCTGGGCTGGCCGAGCGCGAGATAGCCGAGACCGATCTCGGCGCACAGGTCGAGCGGCCGCCGCACGACCGGGAACGCGGCGAAGAAGTCGCGCGCCTCGTCGACGCTCATGGCGAGGACGTCGGCGATGCTGCGGCCCTTGAGCAGCACCCCGAGGGTGTCGGCGTTGTAGCGCCGGCCGGCGCAGGTCTCACACGGGATGTACACCTCGGGCAGGAGCGCCATCGTCACGCGCAGGCGCCCCTGGCCCTCGCACCGCTCGCAGCGGCCGCCGGCGAGGTTGAAGGAGAAGCGGCCGGCGCCGTAGCCGCGCGCGCGCGCCTCGGGCGCCGTGGCGAAGAGCTGGCGGATCGCGTTCATGACGCCGACGTAGGTCGCCGGCACCGAGCGCGGCGTGCGGCCGATGGGCGCCTCGTCGACCTCGACGGCGCGGCCGAGGAGCTCGCCGCCGCGCAGGGCGGCGAGCACCGGCGGCAGGCGCCGGCGGGCGAGGCGCGCCTTGAGCGCGCGGAAGAGCACGTCGCGCACGAGCGTCGACTTGCCCGAGCCCGACACCCCGGTGACGCAGACCAGGCGGCCGAGCGGCACCTCGACGGTGAGGTCGCGCAGGTTGTGCAGCCGGGCGCCCTCGACGACCAGGCGCGGCGCGGTGGCGAGCGGCCGGCGCGGCCACGCCGCGCGCGGGCCGTCGCCGCGCAGGCAGCGCCCGGTGACCGACGCAGCGGCGCGCATCACCACGGCGGGCGGCCCGGCGACGACGACGCGGCCGCCGTCGGGGCCGGCGCCGGGGCCGAGGTCGACGACGTGGTCGGCGGCGCGGATGAGCGGCTCGTCGTGCTCGACGATGACGACGGTGTTGCCGCGGTCGCGCAGGCCGAAGAGCGCCTCGCCGAGGGCGGCCGAGTCGCGCGGGTGCAGGCCCACGGTGGGCTCGTCGAGGACGTAGCAGACGCCGCGCAGGTTCGAGGCGAGCTGGGCGACCACGCGGATGCGCTGCGCCTCGCCGGTCGACAGGGTGTCGGTGCCGCGGGCGAGCGTGAGGTAGCCGAGGCCGAGGCGGTCGAGCATCGCGAGCCGGCCCTCGAGCTCGGGGAGGATGCGCGCGAGCACCTCGGGGGGCAGCGCGCGGCCGAGGCCGCCGAGCCAGGCGCGGGTCTCGCGCACGCTGCCGGCGGCGACCTCGCCGATGTGGGTGCCGCCGATCTTGACCGCGCGCGCCTCGGGCCGCAGCCGGGTGCCGCGGCAGCTCGCGCACGGGGCGGCGTCGTCGGCGGCCTCCGTGGCGCGGTCACCGTCGCCGTCGGCGCCGCCGGTGACGCCGTGGCCGTCGCAGTCGGGGCAGGCGCCGAACTTCTGGCCGAAGCTGAAGAGGCGCGGGTCGGGCACCGGCAGGCCCGAGCCGCAGCGCGGGCAGGCGCGGCGGGTCGAGTAGAGCCGGTCGCCGCGCACGCCGCGCGCCGCCGCGATGATGGCGCCGCCGGAGATCTCGAGCGTGCGCTCGACCGCCGAGCGCAGGCGGCCCATGCGGCTCGGGCCGGGGCCGACGCGCTCGACCACGGCCTCGATGTCGTGGAGGCGGAAGCGGTCGAGCTTGGGCAGGCGGGTGGCGCCGTGGATGATGCCGTCGATGCGGATCTCGCGCACGCCGCGGCGGGCGGCGGCGGCCATGACGTCCTTGTGGTAGCCCTTGCGCCGCATCACCAGCGGCGCGAGCAGCATGATCTCCTCGCCGGAGAAGGCCTGCACGATGCGCTCGGCGATGGCCGGCGCCGAGGCGACCTCGCCGGGGATGTCGCAGCTGGGGCAGTACGGCACGCCGACGCGGGCGAAGAGGAGCCGCAGGTAGTGGTACACCTCGGAGGCGGTGCCCACGGTCGACAGGGCCGTGCCGTGGCTCAGCTTCTGCTCGAGGGCGACGGTCGGCGGCACGGCCTCGATGCGGTCGACGTCGGGGCGCGCGAGCGGACGGATGAACTGGCGCGCGTAGGCGGGCAGGCAGTCGAGGAAGCGGCGCTCCCCCTCGGCGTAGAGGACGTCGAAGGCGAGCGTCGACTTGCCCGAGCCGCTCACGCCGGTGACGGCGATGAGCTGCCCCGCCGGGAGCTGGACCGAGACGTCACGCAGGTTGTGCTCGCGCGCGCCGAAGATGCCGAGGGCGCGGGCCGCCCCGTCCGCGGCGCCGCCGTCCGCCGCCGGCGCGCGCCCGGCGGCCGGCGCCCGCGCCCGCCGCGCCGCGCCCGCCGCCGCCCGGCCGCGCTCGCGGGCCGCGAGCCCCTCGCGCAGCGCCGTGGCGGTGGGCGTCGCGAGCGCCGCCACCTGCTCCGGCGGGCCCGCGCCGACCACGCGCCCGCCCTCGTCGCCGCCCTCGGGACCGAGGTCGATGAGCCAGTCGGCCGCGCGCATCACCTCGACGTTGTGCTCGACCACGATCACCGAGTGGCCGGCGTCGACGAGGCGGTGGAGCGCGCCCAGGAGCTGGGCGACGTCGGCCGCGTGCAGCCCGGTCGTGGGCTCGTCGAGGATGAAGAGCAGGCGCTCGTGCTCGGCCGCCTCGGCCAGGTGGGCGGCGAGCTTGAGCCGCTGGGCCTCGCCGCCCGACAGGGTCGGCGCGGGCTGCGACAGCGCGAGGTAGCCGAGGCCGATGCCCTGCAGCGGCCGCAGCGCGCGCACGACCTTGGCGTCGTCGGCGAAGAGGCGGGCCACCTCCTCGGCGGGCCGATCGAGCACCTCGGCGATGGTGAGGCCCCGGCAGCGCACCTCGAGCACCTCGGCGCGGTAGCGGGTGCCGTCGCAGGCCGGGCACTTCACGTACGCGTCGGGCAGGAACTGCAGCTCCACCTTCTCGAACCCGGCGCCGGTGCAGGCGGGGCAGGCGCCGGCGGCGGAGTTGAACGAGAACGCGGCCGCCTTGAGCCCGCGCGTGCGCGCGTCGGCGGTGGCGGCGAAGGCGTCGCGCAGCGGCGCGAGCACGCCCATGTAGGTCGCGGCGTTGACGCGCGAGCTGCGGCCGAGCGGCGACTGGTCGACGAGCACGAGGCCGCCGAGCTCGTCGGCGCCGTCGATGGCGGCGCACTGCCCGGGCTCCTGCTCCGCCTGCCCGCGCCGGCGGCGCAGGTTGCGGTACAGCACCTGGTCGACGAGGGTCGACTTGCCCGAGCCCGACACGCCCGTCACGCACACGAGGAGGCCGAGGGGGACGTCGACGTCGAGGTCCTTGAGGTTGTTCTCGCGCGCGCCGCGCACCGCCAGGCGGCGGGCGGGATCGGGCGGCCGCCGCGCCGCCGGCGCCGGCGCCGCGAGCCGCCCGGCGAGGAACGCGCCCGTCGGCGACTGCGGCGTCGCGAGCAGCCCCGCGAGCGGCCCCTCGTACACCACGTGCCCGCCCTGGCGGCCGGGGCGCGGCCCGAGCTCGATGACGTGGTCGGCGCGGCTCACGATGGTGGGATCGTGCTCGACGACGACGACGGCGTTGCCGGCGCGGGCGAGCGCCGCCAGCACGCCCGCGAGCCGGCCCGCGTCGCGCGCGTGGAGGCCGACGGAGGGCTCGTCGAGCACGTAGAGCGTGCTCGTGAGCGAGCTGCCGAGGGCGGTCGCGAGCGTCACCCGCTGCGCCTCGCCGCCCGACAGCGTCCGCGACTGGCGCGCGAGCGTGAGGTAGCCGAGCCCGACGTCGACGAGGAAGCCGAGGCGGCCGCGGATCTCGCGCAGCAGCAGCTCGGTCGCGGGGTCCGGCGGCGCGGGCCGCAGCGCGCGGAAGAACCGGGCGGCCGCGGCGATGGGCAACGCCTCCACCGCCGGCAGGCTCAGACCGTCGAGCTTGAAGAGGAGCGCCCCGGGCTTGAGGCGGGCGCCGTCGCAGGCCGGGCAGGGGAGGTAGCGCCGGTAGCGCGCCAGCAGGACGCGCACGTGCATGCGGTAGGTGCGCGACTCCAGCCACTCGAAGAAGCCGCGCACGCCGTACCAGCGCGTCCGCCACTCGCGCCGGCCGTCGGGCTCGCCCTCCCACACCAGGCCGCGGGTGGCCGCGTCGAGGTCGCGCCAGGGCACGTCGGCCGGCCGCTGGTGGCGCTTGAGGCAGCGCAGGAGATCGTCCTGCGACTCCTTGAAGAACGGCGTCTGGAACGGCTTGATGCAGCCGTCGGCCACGCTGAGCCGGTCATCGGGGATGACGAGGTCGGGGTCGATCTCGATGGTCCGGCCGAAGCCCTTGCAGCTCTCGCAGGCGCCGATCGGGTTGTTGAAGGAGAAGACGGCCGGCGTCGGGTCGGTGTAGGCCGCCCCGCAGCCGTCGCAGCGCAGCGCCTCGCTGAAGCGCAGCGGCGCGGCCGCGCCCTCGAGGTGCAGCTCGACCTCGCCGCGGCCGGCCCGCAGCGCCCCCTCGAGCGAGTCGATGAGGCGCTGCCGCTTGCCGGCGCCGACGGTGACGCGGTCGAGCACCACGGTGAGCGCGTCGCCGTCGGGCGCGAGGCGCGCCTCCTCGAGCGCGACGGCGCGGCCGTCCTCGAGCACCCGGCGGTAGCCGGCCGTCAGGAGCACCTCGCGCAGCGCCTCGCCGCGGACCTGGCCGACGTGGCAGCGGAAGCAGACGAGCGCGGGCCGGCCGTCGCCGGCCGTGAGCAGGTGCGCGAAGATGCTCGCGGGCGAGTGGCGCGTGACGGGCGTCCGGCACGTGGCGCAGTGCAACGTGGCGGCGCGGGCCCAGAGCGCGCGCATGTAGTCGGCGACCGACGTCATGGTGGCGACCGTCGAGCGCGAGGTGCGCACCGGCGCCACCCGGTCGATCGCGATCGCGGGCAGGACCCCGTCGATGCGGTCGGCCTGCGGCCGGTCGAGCCGGTCGAGGAACTGCCGGGCATACGGGCTGAAGGTCTCGACGTAGCGGTGGTAGCCCTCGGCGTAGAGCACGTCGAAGGCCAGCGACGACTTGCCCGCCCCGGCCACGCCCGTGACGGCCGTCACGGCGCCCACGGGGATACGCACGGAGATCCCCTTCAGGTTGTTCTGCCGCGCGCCCTCGACGCGGATGAACCTATCGATCGGCTTCAGGGTCGCCCTCGGAGTGGTAGCCGCCGCAGCGGAAGACAGTGCTTCTATTACCGCGTGAGTGCTGGCGGGCTTTGCCTGCCAGCACTCTGCGCGGGAGGTCAAAGGGACCCTCCCAGGGTCCCTTTCTATGAGATGGTCCCGGCAGCCGCTCGGGTGTTGCGCGGCTACACGCCTCGGCCCGCCGGCGAGTGATCGAAGCCGAGCCGCTCCTCCAGCGCCGCGGCCTCCCACAGGAGGCGCGCGTCCTCGCCGGGGCGGCCGGCGAGCTGCAGGCCGACGGGCAGACCGTCGACGAGGCCCATCGGCAGCGACAGCGCCGGCTGGCCGGTGAGGTTGAAGGGGCAGGTGAAGGCGAGGTAGGTCGCGGGCCCCGGGGCGCCGAGCGGCCCCGCGGGGTGCGGGGTGGTCGGGCTGACGAGGAGGTCGACGTCCTCCATCGCCGCCGCGACCTCGGCCGCGAGGAGCTCGCGCTCGCGCAGCGCCGCCTCGCGCCCGGCGGGGTCGGCGCGGAGGCCGCGCTCGAGCGTGGCGCGCACCTCGGCGCCGAAGTCCGCGGGCCGGGCCGCGAGCTGGAGCGCGTGTGCGCGCGCCGCCTCGGGGCGGTAGATGCGGCCGAGCAGCCGGCCCGCCTCGGCCAGTCGCGGCACCGACACGGCCCGGAGCCGGGCCCCCAGCCCCTCGAGCACCCGGAGCGCCGCGGCGAAGCAGGCGCCCACCGGCCCGTCGGCATCGGCGGCGAAGCCCTCGAGGACGCCGAGGCGCAGCCGCCCGCGCCCCGGGCGGGCCAGCGGCTCGGCCGCCGCCGGCGCGAGCACCGCCAGGAGCGCCGCGGCGTCGGCCACGCTGCGCGTGAGCACGCCGACGTGGTCGAGCGTCGGCGAGAGCGGCACCACGCCGCCGGTGGGCACGAGCCCGCGGGTGGGCTTGAGGCCGACGACGCCGCAGAGCGCGGCGGGGATGCGCACCGAGCCGCCGGTGTCGGTGCCGAGCGCGGCCGGCACCACGCCCGCGGCCACGGCTGCCCCGGAGCCGCCGCTGGAGCCGCCCGGGTGCCGGTCGCGGCCCCACGGGTTGCGCACGGGCCCGTGGTGCGGGTTCGCCGAGGTGATGCCGTCGGCGAGCTCGTGCATGTTCGTGCGGCCGACGATGACGGCGCCCGCCGCGCGCAGCCGGGCGACGGCGGTGGCGTCGCGCGGCGGGATGCGGTCGCGGTACGCCCGGCAGCCCGCCGGCCCGGGCACGCCGGCCTCGTCGAGGTTGTCCTTGACGGCGATCGGCACCCCGGCGAGCGGCCCGCCGCCGGGCCGGGCCGCCTCGGCGAGCGCCCGCGCGCGGTGCACGGCGACGAAGGCGTTGAGGGTCGGCTGCGTGCGCGCGAGCGCCTCGAGCGCGGCGGTGACGAGCTCGGTCGCGGTCAGGTGGCCCGCGCCGAGGAGCATGCGGAGCTCGACGAGGCTGCGGTGGAGCGGCATGGCCGTGCGAGTCTAGCGGAGCGTGCGCCTGACCGGAAGACGGCCGGTCGTGCGGACCGCGGTGCGCACCGATGCGGCCCACGGCCGCATCTCACGTGGTCATGGACACCGCCGACTCCACCCCGAGGGGGCCGCGGCCGGTGGCGCGCGTCCTCGGCAGCCTGGCCGTGATGGAGGGTGACGGGGTCGCCGTTCGGCGCGCCTTCCCCACCCACAACCTCGATCACCTCGATCCCTTCCTGCTCCTGGACGAGATGGGCCCGACCGAGTACGGCCCCGGGGAGGCGAAGGGGACACCGGAGCACCCGCACCGCGGCTTCGAGACGGTCACCTACCTGCTCGCGGGCACGCTCCACCACCGCGACTCGGGCGGGCACACGGGCACGCTCGGCCCGGGCGACGTGCAGTGGATGACCGCCGGCGCGGGCGTGGTGCACTCGGAGCTGCCAGGTCCCGACCTCCTGCGCGACGGCGGGCGGATGCACGGCTTCCAGGTGTGGGTGAACCTGCCCCGGGCGGACAAGATGATCCCGCCGCGCTATCAGGACGTGCCCGCGGCGCGCTTGCCGCTCGTGCGCGGCGACGACGGCCGCGTGGCCGTGCGGGTCATCGCCGGCGAGGCCCTCGGCGCCCGCGCGCCGGTCGAGACCCGCACCCCCATCCTCTTCCTGCACTGCACCGCCGGCCCCGGCGGCGAGCTCGCCGTGCCCGCGCCCGCCGCCTTCAACGTCTTCGCCTACGTCATCGACGGCGCGGGCCGGTTCGGCCGCGAGCGGGTGCGGGCGGGGTCGGGCCAGGTCGTCGTCTTCAGCCGCGCCGGCGGCACCATCACGCTCGCCTGCGCGCCGGACGCGAGCGACCCGGTGAGCGTCCTCGTCATCGGCGGGCAGCCGCTCGGCGAGCCGATCGCGCGCTACGGCCCGTTCGTGATGAGCTCCGAGGCCGAGATCGCCCAGGCCATCGCGGACTACCGCGCCGGCCGCATGGGCCGGCTCACCTGAGCGGGGCTCGCCCGCCCGCCGCATCCGGTATGATGGGGCGGCATGCTCGCGATCGACGGCTCCCAGGGCGAGGGCGGCGGCCAGGTGCTGCGCACCGCGATCGCCCTCTCGCTCGTCACCGGCGTCCCGCTGCGGCTCGAGAACGTGCGCGCGGGCCGGCGCAAGCCGGGCCTGCTGCGCCAGCACCTGACGGCGGTCACGGCCGCGGCCGCGATCAGCGGGGCCGAGCTGGACGGCGCCACGCTCGGCTCGCAGGCGCTCACCTTTCGCCCCGGCGCGCCGCGTCCCGGCGACTACACCTTCGACGTCGGCAGCGCCGGCTCGACCACGCTCGTGGCGCAGACGCTGCTGCCGGCCCTGCTGCGAGCCGGCGGCCCGTCGCGCCTGACGCTGCGCGGCGGCACCCACAACCCGCTGGCACCGCCGTTCGACTCCTTCGCGCGCGCCTACCTGCCGCTGCTCGCGCGCATGGGCGCGCACGTCGCGGCCACGCTGGTGCGCCCCGGCTTCTACCCGGCCGGCGGCGGCGAGATGCGCCTGGCGATCACCCCGGCCGCGGCGCTCGCGCCGCTCGACCTGCGCGCGCGCGGCGCGCTCGTGCGCCGCGAGGTGCGGGCGCTCGTCGCGTCGCTCCCCGCCCACATCGCCGAGCGCGAGATCGGCGTCGTCGTGGCGCGGCTCGGGTGGGACCCGGCCTGGGGCCGCGCCGAGGAGATCCGCGACGCCGTCGGGCTCGGCAACGTGGTGATGTGCACGCTCGAGAGCGAGCACGTCACGGAGGTGCTGACGGGCTTCGGCGCGAAGGGCATCCCGGCCGAGACCGTGGCCGCCCGCCTCGCGGAGTCGGTGGCCGAGTACCTGGGCGCCGGCGTCCCCGTCGGGGAGCACCTGTGCGACCAGCTCCTCCTCCCGCTCGCCCTCGCCGGCGGCGGCGTCTTCCGGACCCTCGCGCTCTCGTCCCACGCCCGCACCCAGGCCGCCCTCGTCGCGCAGTTCCTCGACGTCGAGGTGCAGAGCGCGCCGGTCGGCCCGGGGGCGTGGGAAGTGACGGTGGCGAAGCGCGGGTGAGCTACGGCTCGTCGCCCTTGCGCGCCGGGCCGTCCTCGAGCGCCTTCAGGTTCCGGCAGCCCGCCGGGTTGCCGCGGCGGCACGCCGTCTCGAAGAGCCGCGCCGCGCGGGCGAGGTCGCGGGGCAGGCCGCGGCCGTGCTGGTGCATGACGCCGAGGTTGTTGCAGGCGCGGGCGACGCCGGCGTCGCAGGCGCGGCCGTACAGCCGGGCGGCGCCGGCGAGGTCGCGCAGGACGCCGCGCCCCTCGTCGAGCAGCAGGGCCAGGCTGGCGCAGCCCTCGACCTGCCCGTGCTCGCAGGTGATGCGGTAGAGCGCGGCGGCGGCGCCGTGGTCCTGCGCCACGCCGCGGCCCTGCTCGTGCAGGATGCCGAGGTTGGTGCAGCCGACGAGGTCGCGGCGGTCGCAGGCGCGGCGGTACAGCTCCGCCGCCACGACGAGGTCGCGGGCGACGCCGCGGCCGCGCTCGTGCAGGAAGCCGAGGTTGGTGCAGCCGAGCCCGTCGCCGCCGTCGCAGCCGCGGCGGTACAGCTCGGCGGCGCGGCGCGGATCGGCGGCGACGCCCCGGCCGTGCATGGCGGCGACGCCGAGGTTGGTGCAGCCGCGCGGATCGCCGTGGTCGCAGCCGTAGCGGAACAGCTCGACGGCGAGGCCGTCGTTGCGCGCCACGCCGCGGCCATGCAGGTAGAGCGCGCCCAGGTTGGTGCAGCCGAGCGCGTCGGCGCCGGCGCAGGCGTCGCGGCACAGGGTGAGCGCCTCGGCGTAGTCCTGCTCGACGCCCTCGCCGGTCTGCCGCAGCCAGCCGAGCGCGGCGCACGCGTGCAGGATGCCGCGCTCGCAGGCGGGGGTGAGCAGCCGCACCGCGGCCGCGGCGTCGGCGGTGAGGCCGTCGCCGTGGAGCTGCATGAGGCCGAGGTTGGTGCAGCCGAGCTGCTCGCCCGCGGCGCAGGTCCGGCGGAAGATCGCGAGGGCGCGGGCGTCGTCGCGCGGCCGGCCCCGGCCGGTGTGGTGCAGCAGCCCGACGTTGGTGCAGCCGACCAGCGCGCCGCCCTCGCAGGCCCGCTCGTAGCAGGCGCGGGCGCGGCCGAGGTCCACGGTCACGCCGCGCCCGGTCTCGAACGCGTAGCCCGCGGCCACGCAGTCGCGGCCGCGGCAGCCCGCCGCGTCGGCGCACGGCGCGGGCGCCCGCGCCTCGGCGGGCGGCACGAGCCGGGCGCAGGCCGCGGTCTCGCCGGCCTCACAGGCCCGCCGCAGCAGCTCCGCGCCGAACCGGGTCGGCGTCGCGGGCGGCGGCCCGGGCGCGCCACAGCCAGCGACGGCGGCGACGGCGGCGAGGAGCGCGGCGAAGCGCATGCGCGATATCCTGCCAGCGGGGCGCGGGTCGGCGCAAGCGGGGCGGCGCGGGCGCCCGCACCCCGTGCCTGGGCGGGGCGCCGCGCGATCTCAGCTCCGGTGGAACGGCCACCAACGGAGACCCTTGCGGATCAGCCGTCCGGGCGGGCTCTCTTTCACCACGCCCTTGGCGATGTCGCCCTTGCTGACCTGCACGTCCGGGGACGCGAGCGTACCCTTGACGCTGATCCCCGCCGCGATCGGTTGGCCGGGGCGCACCCCGGTGACCCGCGCGACGAAGTCGAGCTGCAGCTGCACGGTCCCGGCCAGGTCCAGGCGCTGATCGAGCCCCGCGGTCCCGGTGAGCGCAGCGTCGCCGAAGCTCGACTGCACCTCGAGCGGACGCGCGAAATGCAGCGCGCCCCGGCTCACGGTGAACGAGCCCTCGAGGCCGCGCAGCGGCGTCGGCTGGCCCGCCCCGCTTCCTCCCTGGGCCGCGGCCGTCTTCCCGCCGACGACCTTGAGCGCGTCGCGCAGCGGCGCGGCGAGCGCCTGCTCCAGGTTGACCGTGGTCCACGCGCCGCCCTGAATGCTGAACTCCCCGCTGCCGGTCATGGTGTCGCGCAGGCGCGCCCAGTCCACGCCCGCACCGCGCAGGTCGAGGCGCCCGTTGAGACGCCCTTTCAGCGGGCTCGCCCCCGTCACCTCCCGCATGGCGCGTTCGAAATCCACATTGGCCAACCGGCCCCGCAAGCTCCAGGCAGGGATTGGCCGCGTCAGCTCCGCCTGCGAGCCCGAGGCGGTGAGGGTCCCACCATAGACTTCCGCCGTCCCCCGGGTGATGGTGAGCACGCCCCGCTCGAGTCGCGCGCTGGCGACGACGTGTTGGGCGTTCAGCCGTCCGGCGATCAGCCGCTCGACCGCGACGGTGCCGGTCGCGGCGATCCCCGCGATCTGCCTTCTCACGGAGGCGGGAAGCGGCGGGGAGGGCACCCCCGTCGCGCGCGCAGGAGGCAGAGCGCCCAGGAGCGCGTCGAGATTGAAGAGCGGCCCGGCCAGGGCGAAGCCGAACCGCCGGGACTGGCCGCGCATCGAGGCGGTCCCGCTCAGGTGCACGCCGGGGCCGACCAACCGGATCCCCGCGAGCTCGACCGTGAGTGCCCGGGGCGCTCGCGACGGGGAGCGGACCACGAAATCCGCCGCGGCCGCCGCGGGTCGGCCCCGCAGCGACAGCGCGCGCGCATCCAGGTGCCCGTGCGCCTCCACGCTGCCGTCGGCGAGCGTCGCGAGCGCCGCGTCGAGGGTCAGCCGTCCGCCGGTGAAGAGGTGCTCGAGCCCCGCGGGCAGGAACTCGCGCAGCCGCTCGAGCTGAAGGGGATCGACCCTGATGGAGCCACGCCATTGCCGCGGGCTTCCGGTCGAGGTCGTCGAGAGCGCAGCCGTCAGATTCGGCCGATCGGAGGCCAGCGCCGCCGAGAGATCCAGGTGCATCGCCCCGCCGCCGCCGACGTTTCGGGCCGTGGCCTCGATGCGCTCCAGCGCGATGGCGTCCCCGGGCGGGGGCGACGCGCGGTCGATGATGTGCAACGCACCGCGGCGAATGCGCAGCCGCGAGATGCTGAGCTCCGGAGCCGGCGAGCCAGCGGTTCTCGCGCCACGTGGGAGGCTCCAGCGGCCATCCCGCTCGCGCACCAGGTTGATGCGCGGCGCCTCGAGCTCCAGCGCGCGCAGCTCGACGTCGTGCCCCCGGCTGAAGATCAAGGGCAGGACGCGCAGGGACACGCGCACGCGCGCCACCTCCGCGAGCGGCGGCTCGCCAGGGAGGCCGCCGATGCGGATCTGCTCGAATTCGCCTCGTGGCGGGAACAGGTGCACGCGGATGGTCCGCACGTCGATGGGGCGGCCGAGCTGCGCGGAGAGCTTGGGCAATACCCGCTCCCTCAGCTGGGCAGCAATCACCGGGGTGCTCGCCCACAGCAGCCCCGTGAGCCCCGCGACGATCGCGACCGCGGCCACCGCCAGCCCGACGCGAACGCGATGGAGGCGCCACGACGACGGCCAGGCCAGGCGTTGCACGACAAGACTCCCAAAAGAATTCCATGGGCCAGCCCGAGCCCGAAGTCAACGCCGGTTGCGCGGACCTCGCGCCGCGCGTCGGCCTACGCCGCGCCGCTCTCGGCGTGCGGCCGCTCGAGCCGCCGCTCCCACGCGCCGTTCGCGCGCAGCATCCCGTCCCAGTAGCGGGCCGAGACCAGCGCGAGCGCCACGCGCAGGACCAGCCGGCGCCAGCCGGTCAACCAGTCGGGACCGGCGAGCGCGCGCAGCGCCGCGGGGTCGAGCTGGCCGCGGCGGCCCAGGTCGCGGCCGAGGGCCTCGACGCGGGTGAGGAGCCCGCGGGTCATCCAGCGCGGCATGGCCTGGAGGCCCTCGACGCCGCCCTTCACGATGGTGCCCAGGCAGGGCGCGCCGAGGCGGCGCGCGAGCAGCTCGAGATAGCGCTCGACCGCGCGCGACTGACCCGGCTCGGGGAAGCCCGACTGGACGAGGAACGCGATCGGCGGGTTCCCGGGGCGGCCGGCGTAGGGCGCGAGCCGCTCGATGAAGGCCATCACCTGCCCGGGCATCGCGTCGGTGTAGAGGGGAAAGCCGAGCACGACCCGCTCGGCGGCGGCGAAGCGCGCGGGCGCCGCCGCCGCGTCGCGGGGGTGCGCTAGGACCAGGAGCTCGGTCGTGTGGCCCGCGGCCTCGAGGCCGCGCGCGAGCCGCGCGAGGAGGATGCCGGTGTTGCTGCGCCGCCCGCGCGGCGAGCCGTCAAGCAGCGTCCAGCGCATGACGCGCCTCCATGTCGTCCGAGGAGATTCGCCGCACCCACGCGAGCCGGCCGCCCACGTTCTTCGCCAGCCGCCGGTACACCTGCTCCGTCGCGGCCAGCTCGTCGTCGGTGGCGTCGCCGCGCTCGACGACGAGCGCGAGGTCCATGGGGTGGCCGTAGCGCGGGCGGTGGTGGCACTCGCCGTCGACCAGGTCGATGTAGGGCAGCAGCACCGGGAGGACGCGCTCGGTGCCGCGCTTGAGCAGGGCGCTCGTGAAGCCCATCCGCAGGGGCGCCGCGAGCACGAGGAGGTCGGCCGGGGCCACCGCGGCGACGATGCGCGCGCCGTCGTCGCGCAGGCGGCAGCGGCCGGGCGTCTTCACCCAGCAGTCGAAGCAGCCCACGCACTGGTGCAGCCGCAGCTCGCGCAGGCGCAGCCACTCGCAGGCGTCGCCGCGCGCCGCGGCCGCGCGCACGACGTCGGTGAGGGCACGCTCGAGCGGGGTGCCGGGGCCGCGGGGGTCGCCATCGAGGATCGTGACGCGCATGGGGTCGCCTCCTGGTGCACGGCGCGACAACTTGCCACCGTCAAGATACAGTGTGAGCCCGAGTGTTGTCACTGTCAAGATGATCCGCTAGGATTTCTGTATGACCCGCCCGCCCCGCGACGCCGTGACCCGCTCCGCCCCCCGGCGCAAGCGCCCCGGCCGCTACCACCACGGCGACCTGCGGCGCGCGCTCCTCGATGCCGCACTGCGGGCGATCGAGGAGGAGGGGGTCAACGCCGTCACGATCCGGGCCCTCGCCCGCCGCCTCGGCGTGTCGCACGCCGCCCCCGCGCACCACTTCCACGACCGCGACGCGCTGCTGGTCGAGGTCGCGACCGAGGGGTTCGCCGCGTTCGCCGACGCGCTCGAGGCCGCGGCCCGGACGGAGTCCGACCCGTCACGGCGGCTGGTCGCGGTGGGGTGCGCGTACGTGCGCTTCGCGATCGATCGCCCCGCGTACCTGCGCGTGATCTTCGGGCACGGCCGGCGCAACGAGATCACGGCGCCGGAGCCGCTGAAGCGCGAGGGGGAGCGCGCCTACCGCGCCCTCACGGACACCGTCGGGGCCCTCGCCGCCACCGTGCCCGGGGCGCCCGCGCCCGTCGACGAGCTGGCGCTGGCGGCGTGGTCGCTGGTCCACGGCCTGGCGATGCTCTGGATCGACGGCCCGGCGCGGGCGGTGCCGGGCGGGCGCGCGGGCTTCGAGGCGCTCGTCGAGCGCACGCTGCGGCGCGCGATCCCCGGCCTCGTGCCCGGGGCGCGGCTGCGTCAGGCGAGGTAGCGCGCGAGCAGGCCCACGCCGAGGGAGACGGCGTTCGCGAGCAGCGCCGCGCCGGCGGGGACCCACAGCCGCCCGCGCGGCACGCGCAGCGCCGCCGCCAGCAGCACGCCCTCGACGACCACGACCCACACCTCGGCCAGCGCCAGCCCACGCCAGTACGGCAGCCCGAGCCGCGGGAAGAGGAACCACACGCACGGGTGCGTGACGGCGTTGACGGCCAGGCCGAGCAGCGCGGCGCGGCGCACGGGGTGGCGGCGCGGCGGCCCGAGGCGCCGCCGCAAGAGCGCGTAGATGGGGACCTCGAGGACGCAGGTCAGGAGGAAGGCGGGCAGCCAGGCGTCGAGCACGTCAGGAGCGGCGGCGGCGCGACCAGGCGAAGCCGGCGAGCGCGGCGAGAGACACGAGCGCGATGGCCGCGCTCGCGGGCGCCGCGCCGCTGGAGGCGCAGCCGGTGCCATGCCCCCATCGCGGTGGCCGGGATGCTGCTCTTCCAGCTGACGATGCCCGTGACGCTGGCGGCGACGATGGCGCTGCTCCCGGGCCGCGCGGGGTTCGCCTTCGGCCTGACCTGCCTCGCCCTCGTCGCCGGTGCCCTGCCCACCCACCTCTGGCCGCGGGCGCCCGTCCTCGCCGATCCCGCCCTCGTTGCCTCCCTGCTGCTCGCGTCGACGGTGGCGCTCTTCATCGGGCTGCGCCTGGTGGACGAGCGCCGGCAGCTGCCGTCCGCGGCCGACAGCGCGTCGCGCGTGGCCTCGTAGGGCGGCGATCTCGCGCGGTTCGACTACTTCGCGGGATGCGGACGACGGCACACGAGGGCGTCGCGCCACGCGGGGGATGTGGGATCCGCGGCGACGCGTCGGTGCAAAGCACGGCTCGTGCTGCGACGGCGCCCTGAGGGACCGCGTGGAGTTTCCGGCGCCTGCGTCGCACCTCGCCCGTCGCGCGGACGCCGCGGCTGCGGACTCCGCGCTGCGCGGCTGCGGATGCCGCACCCCCGTCGTGCCGCCGTGGCGAAGCAACGCTCGGCCCGCGCGCCCGGTCTCATCCGCGACGGCCCGGCGCTCCGCCGGCAGGAGGGTGGTCCATGCGTCTGCTGGTCCTCGTCTGTCTGCTGCTCGCGCCGGCGCTCGCGCCGGCCCGCGCCCACGCCGAGTCGGCGCCCGCGGGGGGCTTCGAGGTGCAGTGCTCGGTCGGGCGCCAGGGATGGTGCGGGTTCGGGCCGCGCCTCGCGTGGCGCTCCGACTACGGCGAGGTGCGCGTGCTGGCGCTCACCGACCTCGACCTGCGCTTCCGGGTGATGGCCGGCGTCGAGGTCGGGACGCCGTACTACCGCCTGAGCCGGCGCGTGGATCTCGCCCTGCGCGTCGACGCGGACATGTTCCTCGACCTCGACCCGCGCACCGGGCGGATGGTCGCCGGCGTGCGGACGACCATCGGGCCCAACCTGCGCATGTCATTCGCCGACGGCTCGAGCCTCGAGCTGCGGGTCGCGGTCGGGCCGACGCGGACCCGCGAGCTCGGCGAGCACGGCCTCGCGCTGCGCTGAGCGACTCGTCACCGCGTCCCCCGCCGCGCCCGCCGCAGCGCCCGCGCCTGCAGCGCGACGACGGCGACGAGCCCGACCGTCACGAGCGGCCACAGCACGAAGAACATGAGCGCGTTGGCGTCGCGGTACGTGACGCCGAGGAGGTCCGCGGCGTGGAGCATGAAGTCCACGCACGCGGCGTAGAGCGCGAACGCGAGGCCGATCACCCGGGCCTCCGGCGCAGCTCCCGCAGACGCCGCCGCTGGCGCAGCGCGACGAGGTAGAGCGCGTACATGCCCACCGGCCAGACGACGCAGAAGACGAGGAGGTTGGCCGCGCCGTAGCCGGCGGCGCGGCGGCCCGGGACGAGCACGCGGCCGAGGCCGTAGAGGCCGCGGATGGCGGCGCCGAAGAGGCCGTCGTCGCCGCTGAGCACGGCCGGCAGCACCGGCCGGTGGCGGCAGCCGTGGTTGTGGCAGTACCAGGTGCAGCGCTGCGCGCGGTACGGCTCGTCGGGGAACGCGCGCCGCACCAGCGGCGCCGGGTCGCCGGCGCGCACGACGGCGACGAAGAGCGCCGGCACGACGACGAGCGGCGCGACCGCGGCGGCGGCCCAGGCGAGGCGGCGCATCCGGCCGAGTGTACGCGAGCCGGGGCTGCGTCGCCTACCGGGCCAGCAGCTCGCGCGCCATGGCGAGCAGGTGGTGCATGTCGAAGGGCTTCGCCAGGCGCAGGTTGGGCACCTCGGCGAGGAACTCGCGGGCGCGCGGCGTGAACGCGCCACCGGTCATGAAGACGATGCGCTCGGCCTGCTCGGGCGCCGTCTCGCGCAGCCGGCGGTGCAGGTCCATGCCGGTCATGTCGGGCATCATCATGTCGCAGAAGATGATGTCGAAGCGCTCGCCCGCGGTGAGCCGCGCGAGCGCCGCGCCGGCGCTCGTCGCGGTGACCACCTCGTGGGCGCGCAGGATCGCCTGCATGGTGCTGCAGAGCATCTCCTCGTCGTCGATGATGAGGATGCGGCCGCGCCGCCCCGCCGGCGCCGTGACGGCGACCGGCCCGGAGAGCTCGGCCACCGCCTCGGGCGACGCCGCCGGCAGGGTCACGCGGAAGACCGTGCCGCGCCGCAGGCGGCTCTCGACGTCGATGGTGCCCCCGAGCCCGGTCACGATGCCGTGGCAGATCCCCAGGCCGAGCCCGGTGCCCTCGCCGATCGGCTTGGTGGTGAAGAACGGCTCGAAGAGGCGCGGCAGGTTCTCCTCGGCGATGCCGCAGCCGTTGTCCTCGACCTCGACGCCGACGCAGCCGTCGGCGGCGCGGGCCCGCAGCCGGATCTCGTTGCGGGGCGCGGCGGTGTCGCCGAAGGCCTGCGCGGCGTTGACGAGCAGGTTGAGGAACACCTGCCCGAGCCGCGCCTCGTTGGCCCGCACCGGCGGCAGCTCGCCGTAGTCGCGGACGAGGCGGGCGCGGTGCTTGATCTCGTTCCACACCATGCCGACCGCCGCGTCGAGCACGCGGCGCACGTCGCACAGCGTGACGGTCTCGTCGTCGACGCGGGAGAAGGTGCGCAGCCCGCGCACGATCACCCGGATGCGCTCGGCGCCCTCGCGGGCGCGCTGCGCCCACTCGCGCGCCTGGGCCACGGCGGCCGCGGGCAGCGGCTCGCCCCCGGCGGCGGCGGTCTCGAGCGCCTCGGCGAGCAGGTCGAGGTTCGCCTTCACGTAGGACAAGGGGTTGTTGATCTCGTGCGCGACGCCGGCGCCGAGGACGCCGAGCGTCGCCATGCGCTCGGAGGCGAGGAGCTGCTGCTGCATCCGCGCCCGCTCGACGCGGATCGCGTGCTCGCGCACGGCCCGCTCTACGACCGGGATCAGCCGCCCGAGCCGCCCCTTGGGGATGTAGTCGTAGACGCCGGCCTTCATCGCCTCGACCGCGACGCCCTCGCCGATCGCGCCGGAGACGAGGATGAAGGGCGTCTCGGGCCGCTTCTCCTGGACCAGGTCGAAGGCGGTGAGCGCGTCGAAGCCGGGCAGGGCGTAGTCCGAGAGGATCACGTCCCAGGGCTGCTCCTCGAGCGCGGCGGCGACCGCGGTCAGGCTGTCGACCCGCAGCGCGGCGGGCTCGTAGCCGCCGCGGCGCAGCTCGCGCTCGAGCAGCGCCGCGTGGTCCGCCGCGTCCTCGATGATGAGGACCCGCAGCGTGCGCCCGCCGTCACTCATCGCGCGGCTCCGCGCTGCGGGCCTCGAGCGGCCCCACCGCGTCGGGGTCCAGCGTGAACCAGAAGGTCGCGCCCTGCCCCGGCGCCGCCTCGGCCCACACCCGGCCGCCGTGACGGTGCACGATGCGCTGGACGGTCGCGAGGCCGACGCCGGTGCCGGGGAAGTCGACCGCCCCGGGCAGCCGCTGGAACGCGCCGAAGAGCTTCGTGGCGCGCGGCGCGTCGAAGCCGACGCCGTCGTCGCGCACGAAGAAGGCCGTCTGCCCGCCGCGCGTGCGGGCGCCGACCTCCACCCGCGCCGCCTCCCGGCGGCCGGTGAACTTCCAGGCGTTCTCGAGCAGGTTCCCGAGCGCGACGCGCAGCAGCCCCGCGTCGCCGCGGGCGCGCAGGCCGGGCTGGATCACCGCCTCGACGGTGCGCGCGGGCTCGCCCGCGCGCAGATCCGCGACGATCACCGCGGCCAGCGCGCTCAGGTCGACGTCCGCGAGCGCCATGGGGCCGCCGCTGTGCCGCGACAGGGCCCGCAGGCCGTCGATGAGCTCACTCATGCGCGCGCTCGCCGACCGCACCCGCCCGAGGTAGTCGCGCGCCCGCACGTCCAGCCGCGCGCCGTAGTCCTCGAGCAGCGCCCGGCTGAAGCCGTCCAGGCTGTGCAGCGGCGCGTGCAGGTCGTGGGAGACGGCGTCGCAGAACGCCTCGAGCTCCCGGTTCCACGCCGTGAGCTCGATGGCGCGGCCGAGGAGCTGCTCGTGGCGGCCGCGGCCCTCGCGGCGGGCGCTGGCGACCTCCTCGAGACCGCGGAGGCAGCGGCGCACCACCGCGCCCTGCGGGTCGCCGCCGAGGTACTCGGCCGGGGGCACGAAGTACAGGTTGTCGTACACGCGCGCGCCCACGGCCGCGCGCGGGTGCGTGGCGAGCGCGTGCAGCAGCAGCGGCGGCGGGAAGCGGCGGCGGTCGTACTGGCACGCGAGCAGGCAGGCGCTGCCGGCGAGGTGCTCGGTGAGGCGGGCCTCGAGCTCCATCAGGCGGTCGGCCTCGGGCACCGGCCCGAGCGCCCACGACATGTCGACCACCGCGCACAGCCCGGCGTGGCCCTCGCCGCGGGCCCGCGCGGTCTCGCGCGCGAGGAAGGCGGTCAGCGCCTCGCGCGTGAAGACGCCGTGGCTGAGGCAGGCCTCGCGCGGCGTCACCAGCACGACCGACGCCCGGCCGCGGCCCGCGGCGGCCGCGGCCGCGCGCAGCGGGCCCCCCATGGCCTCGACCACGGCGGGCTCGGCGATGAAGACGATCCGGTCGCCGCGGGCGAGCCCGGCGCGCAGCAGGGCGCCGAGCAGCTCGCGGTGCTCGTCGTCGGTCTCGTACAGGCCGCACAGGTGATCGCCCGGCCCGAGATCCGCGACGGTGAGCGGGAGCGCCGACTGCATGGCCTGACTCCTTCGAGCTGCCCGCGCCTGCCGCCGCTCCGCGCGCACGGCCCGGCGCCGGCGCAGTTCCATATGCGGTGAATGGAGCGGCGCGGCAAGAGGAGCTTGGGGGTATCCATTCTTTCGCCGGCGCCCGCCCCCGCGGGCGGCCGGCGTGTTCCCCGGCGGGGCCCCCTGGCGCCGGACCCGGCTCTGCGGGTACGCTGGTGGCCTCATGCGCGCACACGCACTCTACGGGGCGGCCGTCGCGCTGCTCTCGGCCTTCGCTCCGGGCTGCGGCGGGGAGGGCGCGCCGGCGCTGGCGGTGCCCTACACGCCGCCGCCGCCCGCGGCGCCCTACGTCGACGTCCCCTACCTCCAGGAGCAGAACCACACGACGCCGGAGGTCGAGGCCGGCCTCGGGCCGCTCGTCGCCGTCGTCCTGCCGCCGGCGGCGTACGCCGGCTTCGACGCGCCGACGCAGGTGACGCCGCGGGGCCTGGTGCGCCACGCCGGCGGGAGCACGGCCGTGCTCGCGATCCCGGCGGCGGCGGCCGACCTCGTCGCCGCCGCCGCGGCGGGCGGCGCGCTCTACCTCGCCGGCCCCGACGCGCTCCATGAGGTGGCCGCGGACGGCCAGGTGACCGCCTTCCCCGCGCCCGCGGGGCTGACCCTGACGGGGCTCGCCCCGGGCGCCGACGCGGTCTACCTCCTCACCGACCAGGGGCTCGGCTGGCGCCGCGCCGGCCAGGACCCCGTGTGGCCCGTGGGCGGCCCGGCGGCCACCGCGGCGCTCGAGACGGCGGACACGCTCGTCGTCGGCGGCGCCGCCGGCATCGCGGCCTACGCCCCGCCCGGCGGCGCCGCGCTCGCGGCGCCGCGCTTCACGCTGGGCCCGGCCGAGGGGCTCACCGCGGGGACGGTGCGGGCGCTCGTCGCCGGCGTCACGCTGCCCCAGGCGCTCGACCTCGTCGTCGTCGGCGCCGACGGCATCGCCGCGGTCGCCCTGGGCCCCGCGGCGCCGGCGGTCGTCGCCGTGCCGGACTTCGCCCCCGGCCGCGTGCCTCTCGACCGGCCCCGCGCCGCCGCCCGCGCGTCGGACGGCGGGGTCATCGTCGCCACCGCCGGCGGCGCCGCCCGCCTCATGGAGCGCGGCAGCGGTCCCGAGTGGCGCGTCTACAACGCCGAGCGCTGGCTGCCGTCCGAGGACGTCCGCGGCCTCGCGACCGACCCGGCCGTCGCCGACGGCCCGATCTGGTTCGCCACCGCCGCGGGGCTCGCGACGGTGACCGGGCAGCGCTTGACGCTCGAGGAGAAGCTCACCGGCTTCGTCGCGCGTATCGTGGCGCGCCACGACCGCGACGGCGCCGTCGCCGACTCGCACCTGCCTCGCCGCGGCGACCTCACGAGCAACATCCCGTGGGACTCGGACAACGACGGCTCGTGGACCAGCTACTGGCTCCTCGCCGAGTGCTTCCGCGCGCAGGTCACCGGCGCCGCCGACGCCAAGGCGCACTTCGACGCGGCGCTCGAGGCCATGCTGCGCCTGCGCGACGTCACCGGCACCGACTGGTTCGTCGCCCGCGCCGTCATCCGCAAGGATGGCTGCAACCTCGACGACTGTGATGATCCCGACGACGGCGCCTGGTTCACCTCGCCCGACGGCGCGTGGTGGGTCAAGCGCGACACCTCGAACGACGAGGTCATCGCGCACGTCTTCATGATGGGCCACGCCTACGACCTGTGCGCCGACGAGCCGCAGCGCGCGCGCATCCGCGCGCACATCGGCGGCATCATGGGCGGCATCATCGACCACGGCTGGCAGCTCATCGACCCGGTGACGAACGCGGTGACCAAATACGGCCAGTGGGACCCGGCGTACGTGAACGAGGGCTTCGAGGGCAAGTACGGCGACGGCGGCCTGCGCAGCGTCGAGATCCTCGCCGGCCTCACGCTCGCCCACTACCTCACCGGCGAGGAGCGCTTCACCGCCGCCAAGCGCGAGCTGATGGACCGGTACCACTACGCCGACAACGCCGTCGGCGAGGCCAACTACCTCATGCGCCCCCAGAGCAGCGACAACGCCGAGATGGCGACCGAGTCCTGGTTCTCGCTCCTGCGCTACGAGCCCGATCCGGCGCTGCGCGCGCGCTGGCTCGAGGGCTGGCGCAACACCTACACCACCCTCGCGCCGCAGCAGGGGGCCTGGTGGGACCTGGTCAACGCCGTCGTGGGCGGCGACGCGCCCGACGTCACGGCCGCGGCGCGCTGGCTGCGGCTCGCGCCCGTCGACATGATCCGCTGGGACCAGCACAACTCGCAGCGGCTCGACCTGATCCCGTCGCCGGTCCCCCACCCGGACGGCAGCATCCGCGCCGACGGGCGCATCATCCCCTACGACGAGCGGCGGTGCGATCGCTGGAACACCGACCAGTACCGCGTCGACGGCGGCATGAGCGGCGGGATCGAGATGGACGGCGCCGACGTGCTCGCGCCCTACTGGATGGCGCGCTACTACGGCTTCATCGTCCCGCCGTAGCCCCGAGTGCGTCGGGTCGGAGTCGCCGCCCGAGTGACGGGCCGCCGCGGCGGCCCGTCACCCGTCGGCGTTCGTACCGCTACTTCGGTTTCGGTGCGCGCTGCAGGCCGGTGCGCAGGTCGTCGAGGTTCATGCAGGGGGTCACCTCGATCCTGGCATTGACCCCGGCGAACAGGGGCTCCGCGATCGAGGGGATGTCCGAGGGATCCTTGAGGTCGAAGAAGCAGTAGAAGCTGCGCTCCCCCCCGGTCGCCATGAAGTAGATCGCCTCCGGCTTCGTGCGCCCGATCGTCTGCTCGATCAGCGCCTCCATCTGCCCGCTCTTTCGCGCCGCATTACCCGCCTCGACCGGCATCGTCGCCTTCAGACACACACGCATCGGATCACCTCCACCTTGCCCGCCTCGGCGGCGGGCCCACACGGCGTAGTTGGTAAGTAGGTGGCGACCGGCGCGCAAGTCAGAGCGAGCCGGCGCGGGCGGCCGGGGGCAGCCGCGCCGGCAGCGCGCGCACGGCCGCGAGCGTGCCGACCACGTCGATGCGCACGTGTCGCAAGCCGGCGTCCTCGCCGCGCAGCTTCTTGAGCGCGTAGGCGCTCGAGGGGCTGCCGAGCTGCAGCACGTTGCGCACGCCGAGGGCCGGCAACGTGTGCAGCGCCTCGTCCCAGCGCACGCGCGTGAAGCTCGTGAGGAGGCGGTTGCGCCGGAGCGCGGCCTCGGTCTCGAGCGGCCGCCCGGGGTCGAGCGTCGACAGCAGCGGCAGCGCGGGCGCCTGGAGCGGCAGGGCCGCGATCAGCGCCGCGTGCGCGTCCCACGGGCCGGCCACCTGCGCCAGCCGCGGGTCGTGGGCGGCGCAGTGGTTGTTCGAGACGTGGGTGCGGCCGCCGCGCCGCTCGACCGCGGCGGCGAGCGCCTCGAGGCGGTCGCGCGGCAGGGCGACGACGAAGAGGTGCGGCCCCTCGGCCACGACGATGCGCGCGTCGAGCGCCGGCGCGAGCTCCTCGACCTCGCCCTCCTCGAGGTCCTCGACCACGCCCATGCGCAGCCCGAGGTGGTCGGAGGCGACGGCGAGCGCCTGCGCCCAGCGGTAGGTGAGGGTGACGGCGTCCGCGAGCGGGAGCGCCCCGGCCGCGCAGTAGGCGGCGATCTCGCCCATGCTCTCGCCGAGCAGGACGCGGGGCGCGCCGTGGACCCGCACCGCCTCGCGGGCGAGCGCGACCCCGAGCACCGCCTGGGCCACCATGCTCAGGGGGAAGTCGCCCGACCAGCTCCAGCCGTCGGGCTCGCGGGCGCGCCGCGCCTGCCCGTCGCCGGCCATGAGCCGCGCGAGCGCGCCCCGGGCGACGCCGAGCGCGCCGAGCGCCGCGTCGGCCTGCGCGAGCAGCGGCGCGTGCGCCGAGCCCGCGAGGTCGTCGCCCATGCCGGGCCACAGGTAGCCGCCCGTCGGAAACGTGAGCGCGGTCTCGTCGGCCCGGTAGGGCGGCCGCGGGGCCGTGGTCACGGCGCGACCTGGACCTGCACCTCGCGCTCCTGCGTCGCGACGAAGCTGCCGCCCTCGCCGAACGCCGGGTCGACGTGGCCCGCGCGCCGGCGGTGCAGCGTGATCGTCACCGCGCAGCTCTGCGGCGCCCCGGCGGGCGTGAGCGCGCCGGCCGGGATCGTGTAGGTGCCGGTGTCGGCGACGCTCTCCGCGAAGTGGGTGCTGCAGGCGTCGGCCGCGAGCGAGAGCTCGTCGTCCTTGCCGGCCGGGCTCCAGGTCACCTGGATGGGCGACGCCGGCGTGAAGGTCGCGCCCGCGGCCGGTGCCGTGATCGTGAAGGGGGCTGGCAGCGTCGCCGTCGACGACGGGGCGCTGGTGTCGTCCGCGCGGTCGAACGCGAGGGTGAAGGCCTGGTCCTCGTCGTCGCCGGCGAAGGTGGCGCCGTAGACGACGATGTTGAAGATGTCGGCGCGCTTGCCGAGCACGTGGCGCTCGCCGCCCGACACCGCCGCGAGCTCGTCGCCGGACGTCAGCTCGACGTAGGTGTTGGAGAGCGCGCCGCCCACCCGCAGCGTCGCGCCGACGTCGGCGTGGCCGTCGCCGTGCGCGGTGACGCTGAGGTCGGCGTACATGCCCGCCGTCCGGATGGCGCTCGAGTGGACCTTCTCACAGGCCGCCAGGCTCATGACGGCGAAGCACAGGGCGATGCGGCTCGGGGTCATGCGTCCCTCCTCGTTCGAGTCCAACTAGGGCCGGTGCCCGCCCGCGGGCACCGCCGCCGGGGGCGTGGCGTGCGTGCCGATCCCGGCGGGCGGCGTGCGGTCGGGCGGGGCGTGGGCGCCGTGGCGCGCGGGCGGGTCGAACGCACCGTTGCCATCGACGTCCAGGAACACCGGGTTCGTCAGCGCGAAGGGGCGCACGGCGAAGCGGCGGCCGTCGCCGACGACGGGCGTGAGGAAGCCGTCGCCGTCGACGCGCACCGCGACCCAGCTGTCCCGGCTCACGCTCAGGTCGTAGGTGGTGCGCAGCCGCACGGCGTCGGGCATCGGCGGCACGGCGTAGCGCTTCGCCTCCCTGCCGTTCACGTACAGCGTCACGCGCGAGACCGCGACCCAGGGGGCGGCCTGCACCTCGATCTCGACCTTCGCCCGGCCGCCCTTCGCCGGGACGATGTCGCCGATGCGGCCGCCCCCGACGCGCAGGCGCACGAACGGCCCGGTCGTGATGAGCACGTGCCGCTCGCGCACGCTGCGGGCGATCGCGGCCGGCGTCACGAGCTCGGGCCGATCCTCGTCGAGGTAGACGTAGTTGCGCGGGTAGCCGCCCAGGTTGTAGGTGAGGTGGTGGGTGTCCGAGTTGCCGGTCGCGGTCACGAGGTGGCCGTGGTTGAGCAGCGCGAACCAGTCGGCGACGGTGCGGTCGACGCTGCGGCGGTCCGGGTCCTGGTAGCCGTTCATCACCTCGAGCGCGTCGAAGTCGAAGGAGAAGCCGGGGGTGCGCGCCGTGTCGGTCGCGTCGTCGAAGCGGCCGATGAGGAAGTAGCCGACGCCGGGGTCGAGCCGCGGGTGGTGGACGTTGATGAGCGCGCCCGGCACCTGCTCGCGGAGGCCGCGCAAGATCGCGGCCGCGGTGCGGCCGCGCACCTGCACGGCGCCGTGGCCCGCGCTCGTGAGCTGCTGCGGCAGCGGGAAGGCGCCGAAGTGGCCCCAGCCCGCGGTCGTGACCTCGTCGCCGATGAGGCTGGCGAGGTACTTGCCCGCGCCCGCCTCCTGGATCGCCGGCCCGTAGTCCGAGACGACGTTGTGGTCGGTGGAGGTGATGATCTCGACGCCGTCGCTGACGAACTCGAAGACGCGCTCGCGCATGGGCACGCGCGAGTCGGCCGACCCGGCCGCGTGGACGTGGAAGTCGGCGGAGATCCACCCGGTCGTGTCGACCACGTGCTTGAGCTCGATGCGGATCTCGGCGGGCTTGCGGTCGATCTTCAGCTTCGGGACGACCACCTTGGTCCACTCGGGGCCGCGGCTCACGTGCACGTCGTAGGTGCCGAACGGCACCCGGTGCACGCCCACGCCGGTGAGCGAGAAGACGCGGTTGTAGGCGAGGACGGCGCCGTCCTCCGGGCGGCCGATGTCGCCGCGGGTGAACTCGGGGTCGTGGCTGCCCGCGGCGCCGACGAGGGTCAGCTTGGCCGGGATGAGCTCGCCCGACTCGGCGTCGCGCACCTCGTAGGCGAGGGAGCCCTCGACCGGCAGGCGCGGCAGCGGCGTGCGCACGCGCGGCGCGGCGGCGAGCCCCACCCCGAGCCCGAGGGCGGCGAGGGCGAGGAGCGTGGCGAGGGCGTGGCGGGCGTGGCGGCGGAGCATGCGCGCATCATACCCGGCTCCCGGGGCCGCCGTCGACCGGGGGGCGTGGCGTCAGTCCCCGAGCCCTTCCTTGAAGTGCTTGCGGCACACCGACAGGTAGCGCTCGTTGCCGCCGATCTCGATCTGGGCGCCTTCGCGCAGCGCGCGGCCGTCGGCGCCGACGCGCAGGTGCATCGTCGCCTTGCGGCCGCAGTGGCAGATGGTCTTGATCTCGGAGAGGTTGTCGGCCCAGGCGAGCAGGTGCTGGCTGCCCTCGAAGAGGTTGCCGAGGAAGTCGGTGCGGATGCCGTAGGCGAGCACCGGGATGTTGAGGGCGTCGGTGATCTCGCTGAGCTGCCACACCTGCGCCTTGGTGAGGAACTGCGCCTCGTCGACGAGCACGCACGACAGCGTCTTCTTGCGGTGCTCGTCGGCGGCGATGGCGAAGAGGTCGTCGCTGCCGCTGAACGCGGTGGCGCCGGCCTCGAGCCCGATGCGCGACTTCACCTTGCCGACGCCCGCGCGCGTGTCGATCCCGGGCGTGAGGATGAGCGTCTGCATCCCGCGCTCGCGGTAGTTGTAGCTCGACTGCAGCAGGATGGTCGACTTCCCGGCGTTCATCGCCGAGTAATAGAAGTAGAGCTTGGCCATGCGCGCCTCCGTCCCGGGAGCCCGATGTGCGCCCGGGCGATTCTAGCCCGTTTCCGGCGCGGCGGGGGAGGGCGCGCGCGTTGCGCGCCTACCGGGCGCGGCTGGCGCCGATCGCCACGACCTCCATCGGGTCGAAGTCGCACCGCGCCGGCGAGCCGAAGTACTGCTCCACCGCGCCGCGGAGCATCGGCAGGAGGCAGCTCCCGCCGGCGAGGAACACCGCCCCGACGTCGCGCGCCTTGAGGCCGGCCTGGCCGAGCACGCGGTCGCAGATGCCGAAGGTCCGGCGCACGAGGTCGGTGCACAGGTCGGCGAGCTGCGGCCGCGCGAGCACGAGCCCGCCGGCGGCGAGCGGCGCCGCGGGATCCACCTCCGCCAGCTCGATGCGGGTCTGGGCGGCGTAGCTGAGGCGGATCTTCGCGCGCTCGCACTCGACGACCAGCCGGTCGAAGACCTCGGGCTCGTCGCGCAGATCCCAGCGGTGCTCGCGCAGCACCTCGGCCGCCGCCCAGGTCGCGAGGGCTCCGTCCACGTCGTCGCCGCCGAGGTAGAGGTCGCCGCCGTGCGCGAGCACCCGGAACGGCGCGTCGGCGCAGTCGAGGACGGCGAGGTCGAAGGTGCCGCCGCCGAGGTCGTAGACCGCCGCGTACCGGCCCGCGGGCCGGTCGTCGTGGAGGTAGGCCCAGGCCGTCGCGACCGGCTCGTCGATGACGCGCGCCCGGCCGAAGCCGGCCTGCCGCACGGCGTCGAGCGTCGCGACGCGCTGCTCCGTGGCGAAGCCCGAGGGCACCCCGACGACGATCTCCGACAGCGTCGCGCCCACCGGCACCTGCGCCCGCACGGCGGCGAGCACCCGGGCGGCGATGTCCGTCGGCGCGAGCAGCCCGGCGCGCGTCTGGAACGCGGGCAGGTCGGCCGGCGTGCGCACCAGCGCGAAGGGGTAGCGATCCTGGAACTCGCGCGTCTCCCGCGCGAACCAGCCGCGGCCGATGATGCGCTTGGCCGAGAAGATCGTGTTCTTCGGATCGATGGCGCGGCGACGGCGCGCGCTGGCGCCCACGAGCACGGCGCCGGTCGGCGGGTACGCGACGACCGAGGGGAGCACCGGCTGGCTCCGCTGCCCGTCGGTGAAGGAGAGGAGGCCGCCGTCGAGAGCCGCGGCGGTGTTGGTGGTGCCGAGGTCGATGCCGAGCGTGCTCATGGCCTACTCCTCACCCGCGCCGGACCGGCCGAGGCGCGCTTCGACGAAGCTCCGCAGGCGCGTGCCGTCCGCGGGCGCCACGTCGACGAACTCGACGCCGTAGTGGAGGCGGATCTCGTCCATGACCGCCCGCGGGCGCACCTGGAGCGCCAGGCGGGCGCCGCCGCCGGGGAGCACGAAGGCGAGCGCGCCCGTGGCGCCGAGGCGCAGGTGGCACGGCGACTCGAGCCGCACCCCGCTCTCGCTCAGCGAGAGGACGTTCACGTAGACGCTCGGGCGCGCGCCGTCTTCGAGGACGCCGCTGAGGCTCGCGAGGAACTCCACGGCGACGCGGGGCGCCCGGCGCGCGCTCACGTCGAGCAGGGCGGCGACGGTCGCCAGGAGCTCGTCCGGATCCACCGGCTCGACCAGGTGGGCGTCGGGCAGCGCCTCGTCCGCGCCGCCCGCGCCCGGCCCGTCGCTCGGGTCGACCGACTCGCTGATGAGGAGGACCTTCAGCCCGGCCGCCGCCTGCTGCCGCGCGCGGGCGCACACCCGGGCGGGCGGACCACCCTCCAGGCTGCTCCCGATCACGAGGAGGTCGGGGGGCCACACGCGGGCGATGCGCAGCGCCTCCTCGGCCGTCTCGGCGGTGCGGACGCGGAAGCAGGCGCGGTCGAGGAAGGACGGGCCGAACTCGCCCTGCAGCAGGGTCCCGGGTACGATCAGGATCGCAAACGTCGCAGCGTCGGCCACGCGGCCACCTTGGTCCCCCGCTGTGTCAGTCCGAGCCCGGACTCTACCACATACGGGGGAGGGTGGCTCAACATCGGTCAGCGCGCCGCGCGCTGCGCCTCAGGCGCGGCCGATGCGGCGGGCGAAGGCGCGGTGGCCGGCCGGGGCCGCGGCCACGCGCGGCGGGTCCTCGAGGAGCAGCGCGTACCACTCCATGCCGTAGCCGTTCATCTTCATCTTCGCCTTGTCGTTCGACAGGCGGAGCAGGTTCTTGCCGATGTTCTCGTCGCTCGGCATGTACTGCTGCGCCTGGGCGAGGATCTCCTGCGCCCGCTTCGGCTTGCCGCGCTTGTGCTCGCACCACGCGTACGCCGACCAGAGCAGCGACTGCTTGCGGTTGCGCTTGAGCGTCTGCTCGAACACCGCGACCGCCTCGTCGTAGCGCTTCTTCTTGAAGTGCGCGGCGGCGAGCATGGCCCGGGCCTGCCAGTTGGCGACGCCGGCCTTCTCGAGGTAGGGGCGGGCGCGCTCGGCGTCACGCTTGTGGGCGTAGATCAGGATGCCGATCTGGCCGTCGACCACCCGGGCGAGCATGAACTGGAAGCGGCCGAGCGG
>DASXVK010000524.1:0-1900 GCA_036504295.1 Polyangia bacterium | reverse complement strand
CGGCGGCTCAGCCGAGCCCCCCGCGTCCGGGGGCCCCGGCCGTGCTGCGCGGGGCCGCCGCCGCGATCGGGATCGACTTCGGCACGAGCTACACGCGGGTCGCCGTCAACACCCCGGCGGGCGTTCACCTCTTCACCGACGACCGCGGGCGCGCGATGCTCCCGTCGGTGGTGTCCTACCTCGACGACGGGAGCACCCTCGTCGGCTGGGACGCGCGGGAGCGCCTGGGCACGGATCCGCAGCGCACCGTGGCCGCGCCCAAGCGCCTGCTCGGGCGCACCATCGACAGCCCCGAGATCCAGGGCATGCTGGCGTCGGCCGGGTACGGGAGCGAGCGCGGGCCGCGCGACGCGGTGCTCCTGCGGCTGGGCGGCGAGACCCTCGCGGTGCCGCAGGTGTGCGCCGTCATCATCCGGCAGGCGTGCCGCCTCGCCCAGCAGCAGCTCGGCACCCGCTCGATCCGGGCGGTGCTCACGATGCCGGTGACGTTCGGCCGCGAGGGCGAAGACGCGCTCCGGCGCGCGGCGCAGCTCGCCGGCGTCGAGGTGATCGGCCTGATGAAGGAGCCCGTGGCCGCGGCGCTGGCCTACGGTTTCGAGCAGCGGACGAACGCCATCGCCGCCGTGTACGACTTCGGCGGCGGCACCTTCGACTTCAGCGTCCTCGACTTCCGCGGCGAGCGCTTCCGCGTGCTCGCGACCAGCGGCGACGCGTGGCTCGGCGGGGAGGACTTCGACCTGGCCCTGGCGCAGTGGGCCGCCGACCAGTTCTGGCGCCGGACCGGCATCCAGGTGCGCCAGCGGGCGGTCGAGTGGCAGCGGCTGCTGCTCGCGGCCGAGGAGGCGAAGCGCCAGCTCACGGTCACGCCCGGCGCGGTCGTCGACGTGCCGGCGATCGTGCTCGCGCCGGCGCCGACGGACCTGCGCGTCGCCGTGACCGAGGCGACGCTGCGGGAGCTGTGCCGCGAGCTCGTCGAGCGGTCGCTCGACGTGTGCCGCGAGGGGCTGGCGGCGGCGCAGCTCGGCCCGCGCGACCTCGCCCAGCTCGTGCTCACCGGCGGGACGAGCCAGATGCCGCTCGTGCAGGACGCGGTCTCCGGCTTCTTCGAGCGCGAGGTCCGGCTGACCGTGAACCCCGACGTGGCGGTGGTGCAGGGCGCCGCCATCCGCGCCTCCTGGCTCGCGCGGCGCGCCGCCGGCGCCGGCTAGGGCGTACCTCTCAGGCGCCGTCGCCGGCCGGCGCGCGCGCGAGGCGGTCGAGGAGGTCGCTCAGACGGCGGGCCTGGCGCGCCGTCGGCGCCTGGAACTGCACGCCCATGGCAAAGTCGGGCGCCCCGCGGTGCCACACCACCCGGCCCCGCAGCGCGAGGCCCATGACCGAGCCCGGCGGGTACAGCTTCAGCGCGAGCAGCGCCCCGAGCGGCGGCGGGGCGATGCCGGTCAGGCGGGCGCCGCCCGGCGACAGGTCGACCACCTCGCCCCGGCCGCTCGCGGCGGCGCCGCGGAGCTTGACCGGGATGGCGCAGTCGACGCGCGCGCCGGTGCGCGGGAAGTAACGGATCTCGTCGCCGCGCGCGTGGGACACGATCATCGGCGCGAGGCCCTCGGCCGAGGTGAGCAGGGCGACGCGGGCGCCGGGCGGCAGGTTGCCGGCGCGCGAGAGGCGCCGCGAGATCACCCGCGCCTGGAGGCGGAACGCGTAGCCCGAGTGGTCGAAGTACAGGTCGAGCGCGACCTCCTCGCCGACGGCGCAGTCGAGGGCCTCGGCGAGGAAGAGCTCATCCTGCTCGCGCTTGCGGCCGTACCGGCCGAGGAAGTCCGGTCCGTCGCGGAGGTGGACCTGGACCACCCGCACGCGCCTGCCTCAGCCGACGACCCGATTGCGGCCGGCGTGCTTCGCC
>DASXVK010000523.1:0-4145 GCA_036504295.1 Polyangia bacterium | reverse complement strand
AGGGCTTCGGCGGCGTCAGCCTGGTGCTCTTCCCGACGGACGTGAAGGGGTTCCGCGTCACCCGCAAGCTCGCGAAGATGGGGAACCACGCCTCGGACACCGCCGAGCTCTCCTTCGAGGACTGCCGCATCCCGAAGCGCTACCTCCTCGGCGAGGAGAACCAGGGCTTCAAGTACATCATGATGAACTTCCAGGGCGAGCGGCTCATCGCCGCCGTGGCCGCGGTGGCGGCCTCGAAGCAGGCCCTCGACGAGGCCGTCGCCTACGGCCGCGAGCGGCAGGCCTTCGGCCGCCCGATCATCGGGTTCCAGGTGTGGCGCCACACCTTCGCCGACCTCTACGCCCAGACCGAGGCGGCGAAGTGGCTCACCTACCGGGCCTGCGACCTCTTCAACCGGCGCGAGCCGGCGGTCGCCGAGATCACCATGGCGAAGCTGGTGGCCGGCGAGCACGCCATCAAGACCATCGACCGCTGCCTCCAGTTCCACGGCGGCTACGGCTACATGGACGAGTACGCCATCAGCCGCGCCTACCGCGACATCCGCCTCATCACCATCGGCGCCGGGACCTCGGAGATCATGCGCGAGATCCTGTCGAAGTGGATGGGCCTGGGGTAGTCCCCGCACCCCAGGCGCGCCACCCGCAAATGATGGTACCCTGGCGCTCACGTGAGGTGCGCCATGTGGAGAAGAACCGCGTTGATGCTGGTCCTGTGCGGCAGCAGCTGCGGCGGCGAGACGGCGAAATGCCAGCCCAACGACCACACCGCCTGCATGGAGGGGGTCGTCTACTGGCTCGACTCGTGCGGCGACCAGGGCGCGATCGCCGACACCTGCGACTGCGGCTGCAGCGCCGACCTCACCCGGTGCGAGAGCTGCAGCTGCACCCCCGACTGCGCGGGCAAGGTGTGCGGCGACAACGGCTGCGGCGGCAGCTGCGGCGCGTGCGACGGCGGGCAGACGTGCGACGCGACCGGCCAGTGCACGGGCTGCACGCCGAGCTGCACGGGCAGGGTGTGCGGCGGCAACGGCTGCGGCGGCAGCTGCGGCGCGTGCGACGGCGGGCAGACGTGCGACGCGACCGGCCAGTGCACGGGCGGCAGCACCAGCGTGATGGCGGTGAACTGCACCGTGCCGTATGTCCTCGACGCGGCGCAGACCGGCAGCATGGGCTACATGGCGGGGCACTTCGGCGACCTCGTCCAGCAGTACTGCATCACCGGGGTCGTCGACGCGGTCGACGTCACCGCCGCGCCCGAGAAGATGTACTACGGCCAGCACGACGCGGGGACGACGGTGTCCCTGGTGCAGACGAGCATGAGCGCCGGCCTCACCCCCCAGTACTCGGTCAAGATCGACATGGACCCGGACAGCGCGGTGACGACCGGCGCGTCCTGGACGGTCGGCATCGGCGGGCTCGGCGCCACCGAGGCGATCGCCGGCCTCCTCAAGTACCAGGGCACCGCGAGCGTGTGCCTGTACGCCGTCGGCGTCGCGGGCACGCTGACCTTCACCGACGTCACGAACGTCACCGCGACCGAGGGCGGCGCGTTCCACGTCACGGGCAGCTTCGAGCTCGGCAATCCGTGGGACGTCACGGACTTCTGCTCCAATACGCCGGCCGCGCTGCCCTGCTGCGTGCGATGAGCCGGGCGCTGCTCGCGCTCGCGGTCGCCGGCCTCGCCGCCTGCGGGGACGGCGCGCCGGCCGACTTCCCCCCGCCGCGCGCGGCGCTGCACCCGCTCGACGGGCAGCTCCTCTACCCGGTGCACGTCGACGACCGCCCGAGCACCTACTGGTTCGTCATCGACACCGGCGCCATCAAGAGCGCCGCCGACGAGACGCTCGTGCGCGACCTCCAGAACGGCGTGGGCCGGATCACGCTCGATCTCGGCGCGGGCATCGTCGTCCCCGACCTCGAGGTGTTCGCCGCCGATCTCTCCCCGGCCGTCGCCGCCATCGGCGTCCCCATCCACGGCCTCATCGGCCAGGACCTCTTCCCGTCGCTGTACTTCGGGCTCGACTACCGCCGGCGCGAGGTCACGGCGGCGCCGGCGATCCCCCGGAGCGCGCCGCCCGGCTTCCACGTCGCGGACGCGGTGCCCGTCCCCTACACGCTCGAGCAGCTGCTCCCGATCGTCGAGGTGCCGATCGGGGGCCACACCGCGCGCCTGATCGCCGACACCGGCTCGGGGGTGACGCTGCTCACCGAGTCGTTCGTCAGCCCGGAGCTCCTCGCCGGCGCGCTCGGCGGGTACACCTGGAGGACCTCGTACGGCTCGGACCCGGGCCGCCTCGTGCGCCTGCCGGCGCTCGCCTTCGGCGCGGCCACCGTCACGGACGAGTGGGCGGTGGTGGTGCCCGACGACCACCACCTGCGCCCGGTCTTCGACGCCCTCGGGCTCAGGGTCGATGGCTTCCTCGGCTACCCGGTCTACCGCCACTTCTACCTCGGCGTCGACGGGGCCGCGAGCCGGTACGTCGCCTACCCCTACCCGAACGCGGACCACCTCGACGCGCATGAATGGGATCGGGTCGGCGTCGAGCTCCGCCGGGAGGCCGGGGCCGTGGTCATCGACATGGTCCTGACGCCCTCTGGCGCCGCCGACGCCGGCGTGGTGGTCGGCGACATCCTCGAGTCCGTCGACGACGCGCCGCTCGACACCTCCTCGCTGGACGACGTGCGCCTGCTGCTGCGCGGCGCGCCCGGCGAGACCCGCACGCTGCGGCTCACCCGGGGCGCCGCGCCCCTCACCCTCGCCGTGACGGTCGACCGTCTGCTGCCGCCGCGGTAGCCCGACGCCATCCGATCGTGCGCGAGATCCTGTCGCGGCGGAGGGGCCTGGGGTAGACTTCCCGGCGCCGTGACGGCGCCCCTCCTCGAGGTCCGCGATCTGACGACGGAGTTTCGCACCCCGCGCGGGATCGTGCGCGCGGTGGACGGCGTCAGCCTGGCCGCCGCGGCCGGCGCCATCGTCGGCGTCGTCGGCGAGAGCGGCTGCGGCAAGAGCGTGACGGCGCTGTCGCTCATGCGGCTGGTGCCGCCGCCGCCCGACTGCAGCGTCGCGGGGACCGTCGAGCTCGAGGGGCGGGACCTCCTCGCGCTCTCCGAGGCGGAGCTGCGGCGGGTGCGCGGCCGCGCGATGGCCATGGTCTTCCAGGAGCCCATGACCGCCCTCAACCCGGTCTACAGCGTCGGGGAGCAGATCGCCGAGAGCCTGCGCGCCCACGAGGGCCTCGGGCGCGGCGCCGCCCGGGAGCGCGTCGTCGCGCTGCTCGCGAAGGTGGGCATCCCCGAGCCGGCCGCGCGCGCCCGCGCCTACCCGCACCAGCTCTCCGGCGGCATGCGGCAGCGCGCCATGATCGCGATGGCGCTCGCGTGCCGGCCCAAGGTGCTCATCGCCGACGAGCCGACCACCGCGCTCGACGTCACGATCCAGGCGCAGATCCTCGAGCTCATCGTGGGGCTCACGCGCGAGCTCGGCATGGCGGTGCTGCTCATCACCCACGACCTGGGCGTGGTCGCCGAGACCTGCGACGAGGTGGTGGTGATGTACGCGGGGCAGGTGGTCGAGCGCAGCCCCGCGGCGGCGCTCTTCGAGGAGCCGCGGCACCCCTACACGGCGGGGCTGCTGCGCTCGGCGACGCGGACCGGCGCCCGCGCCGAGCGGCTGCGCGAGATCCCGGGGGTGGTGCCGCCGCTGGACGCGCTGCCCGCGGGCTGCCGCTTCGCCGACCGCTGCCCGCGCGTCGAGCAGCGGTGCCGGGCGGCGGCGCCGCCGCTCGCCGCCGCCGCCGGGCGCGAGGTCCGCTGCTTCTACCCCGGGGAGGCGCGGTGGTGAGCGCGCTGGTGGAGGTCACCGGGCTCACCAAGGAGTTCCGCGCGGGCGGCCTGCTCGGGCGGGGCGTCGTGCGCGCCGTCGACGACGTCGCGCTGGTGATCGCCGAGGGCGAGACCCTCGGGCTCGTCGGCGAGTCGGGCTGCGGCAAGTCGACCCTCGGCCGCTGCGTGCTGCGGCTGATCGAGCCCACCCGCGGCCGCGTCGTCGTCGGCGGGGTCGAGGTGAGCGCGCTCGGCGGGCGAGCGCTGCGCCGCTTCCGGCGCCGCGCCCAGATGATCTTCCAGGACCCCTACTCGTCGCTCGA
>DASXVK010000522.1:0-9322 GCA_036504295.1 Polyangia bacterium | reverse complement strand
CGCCAGCGTGAGCCCCGCGGGCAGCGCGCCCGCGGTCACGGCCCAGGTGTAGGGCGCGGTGCCGCCGCCGGCGGCGAGGGTGGCGCTGTACGCGACGCCGACCGTCGCCCCGGGCAGCGACGTGGTCGTGATCGCGACCGGGGGCGGCGGGGGCGGCGCCTGGCCCGCGGCGGCGAAGGTCGCCGTGACGGCGCTCCAGTTCGCGGCCGCGCTGAGCGTGAAGGTGCCGGTGTACGCGCCGGCCGCCGCGACCGTCGCGGCCTCGGTGCCGCCGGCGCCCGACGAGCGCTGCAGGATCGTGAAGCCCGACCCGCCGGTGATCGTGGCCGTGCTGCCCGCCGGCACCCCGACGGCGGCGAAGACCAGCTCGTACGGGCTGGTCGTGGTCGCCGTGGCGCCGCTGCTCACGGCCGTGCCGGACCCCTGGCCGCGCGCGGTCCGGTCGAGCGGGGTCGTGGTGCTGAGGCCGCGGTACTCGAAGATGGCCAGCCACGCGCGGCGGTTCGAGCCCGAGAAGGCGGCCCGGACCGTGTTCGCGCCGGCGGCGATGTTGCGCGCGTAGTAGATGTGGAGCTGGTGCCCGTCGGTGGTCTGCGTCTGGCCCACGGCCTCCGCGTAGGCGTTGCCCCGGCTGTCGGTGACGGTGACCGTCTGGGTCGTCGTGGACGCGCGGACGGCGGCGATGATGAGGTTGCCGGCGGAGTTCGCGCCCGTGAACGCGACGCTCGCGCTCGTGACGTTGCTGCCCACGGTGGATGCCGACTGCACCAGGGCGACCGGCAGCGTCGGGGCGAGCGTCACCGTGCTCGACGGCGACTCGCCCGCGGCGTTGTAGGCGACCACGCGGTAGCGGTAGGTCTCGGTCGCGGTCGTCGTGCCGTCGGTGAAGGTCGTCGCGTTCGCCAGCGCGGTCCCGATCGCGGCGAACGCGCCCGCGGCGCCGGCTGCCCGCTCGATCCGGAACCCGATCTCGTTGGCTGGGTTGCCCAGCGTGGCGGGATCGCTGACCGGCGTGCCGTCGGTCCAGGTGAGCGTGATGGTGCTGCCCGGGGCGCCGGCGGCCTGCAGCACGGGCGCGGCCGGGAGCGTGCGGGAGACGTTGAGCTGCATCGGCCGCATCATGTCCATCTCCTCGTGGCTCAGGATGTGGCAGTGCCAGACGTACTCCCACGCCAGGTTGACGAGCTGGTTGACCACGGTGATCGGCGCGCCGGTGGCCGGGTCCAGGCCGCGGAAGCCGGCGGTCGAGCCGAGCGGCATCGTCGGGTCGAGCGGCCGGATGCTGTCGGGCTGCCCGAAGGGGGCCTTGGCCGCCACCGGCCGCAGCGCGACGATGACGTCCTCGAGCGGGTTCATCCGCACCGTCTCCTTCCACCCCAGCTCGTTCGGCTCCGGCGGCTTGACGACGCCGGCCCAGTCCACGCGGTTCACCACCTGGACGTTGAAGAGGTGGAAGTGGATCGGGTGGGTGTCGACGCCGTTGTGGGTGATCTTCCAGAGCTGCGTCCCGTCGCCGGGGGCCACCGGGCCGACCGTGACCGCGTCGTCGAGGATCTCGGTGGCCGGGTCCTGGATCCGGAAGTCGAGCGTGGTCTGGTTGCCGCCGTTCGTGAAGCGCAGCTCGACGCCGAGCATGGCGGACATCCGTCCCCAGTCGTTGTTGAAGAGCTCGGCGATGGCCTTCGGTTGGTTCACGATGGTGAGCGGAGCGGTCCCGCCGAGCGGCGTGAAGGTGAGCGAGGTGCTCGCGATGCGCTCGTAGGCGCGCGTGTCGGCCGGGAAGCTGCCGTTGTAGGCGCTGTTGTAGCCCGCCTGCGGCACGAGGATCGGATCCTGGCCGCGGGCGAAGACGCCCGGCCTGGTGGCGGTCGAGGCGAACTCGGCGTTCAGCGCGGCCAGGTTGAACGGCTGCGGGGTCCCGGTGGCCACCCGGATCTGCATGATCGTGCGGGTGTTGGGGCCGAAGCCCGCCAGGGTGCTGGGCGCGCCGCCGACCGCGGTCAGGTTCGGGTTGCCGGTGTAGTAGTCGTAGCGCACGTCGGTCGCGGGCACGGCCGCGGGCGCGTCGTTGTAGAGGATCAGGGTCCTGCCGGCGAAGGCGGAGAAGTCGACGATGACGTCGGCGCGCTCGGCGGGCCCGAGGAGGAGGTTGTGCTCGAGGACGTTGCCGACGGTGACGCTCCGCGTGTCTCGATCGTACCCGATCGGGACGTTGCCCCACACCACCGGCGCCGGCAGGAAGCCGCCCTCGGTGCCGATCTGGATCATGCTCGGCCCCAGCGTGGCCGGATCCGGGATGCCGCCGGCGCGCGCGTCGGGCGTGGGCCAACCCGCCGGCCACGCCGTGAGGCTGTCGAAACTGACCATCCTCACCTCCGTCGGCGCGGCCGGATCGGCCTGGAGGAGCTGCAAGTTCCAGAACCGGTCGTTCGCGGCGTTCAGGACGCGGAAGCGGTAGGCCTTGGGCTGGACGGCGAAGTACGGATAGGCGGTGCCGTTCACCAGCGGCGTGTCCATGAAGCTCTCCATCGTCATGGAGAGGTTGGGCAGGTTCGGCCACAGCGTCCCGTCGGCCAGCGTGAGGGGCTGGTTGGTGACGGGCCACGGCGGCCAGAACCACGGGCCGTAATCCCACCGGCCGAGGTGGTTGACCCCGGCGAGGTCGTTATAGTTCTGATTCGGCATGTAGACGTGGGGCTGCCAGAGGTTGGACCGGGTGGCGTCGATCGCGAACGGCCACGTCGGATCGGTCGTGAGGACCTTCGTCGGATCGATGAAGGTCTTGTCCTGGATGATGAGCGGCGTGCCGACGTCCGGCAGGATGCCGCGGGTGATGAGGTCCTGCTCGACGCTGTCGGTGAGGAGGTAGCCTGCCGCCTCGCCGGCGTACACGTTCAGCCGCGTGATGCCGAACGCGTGGTCGTGATAGAACATCAGCCGCGCGCTCTGCTGGTTGGCGTAGTAGAACGTCGCGGACCCGTCGCCCGGGTCCGGCATGTCAGGGACGTTCTGTACGCTCACGCCCCGGGGGTAGTCCGTGCGCTCGCCGGCGGGCGTGATCCACTGGTGCTGCGTCCCGTCGCTGATCCAGGGCGTCAGGCCGCCGTGCAGGTGGAGGGTCCCGCGGTTCTCCGTGTAGTTCATCGGATAGCCGGGCGTGACCGCCATCTCCTTCGGGCCCATGCCGGCGCCCATGGCCGTGGTGTCCACGGGTAGGAAGAGCGCGCCCCCGGCCCCGGTCGGCAGGCGGTTCGTGAACTTGATGCGCACGGGCCGGCCCTTCTGTGCGACGATCAGCGGTCCCAGGTAGTGGAACCGGCTGACGGTGGCGTCGGTGGTGTTCGCCTGGCGGTAGCCTCGCAGCGTGGTCGGCTGCAGGTCCGTGTGCATCTTCTCGGTGTACTGGCCGAGCTCGATCTCGTAGTAGTCCGCGCCCGGATAGCTGGTCGCGTCCGGGATCGCCACCGGCAGGTACTGCCCGAGGTTGTTGGCGCCGGCCGCCGTCAAGCCGGGCAGCGAGTCGATGAACTTGCGGATGATGGGACTGTTGGCCCAGTTGGGCTCCGGGCCGAAGTAGTTCGGCGCGCCGCCCTGGGCCGGCGCCGCGGTCGCGGCGAGCGCCGCGTGCACGGGCTCCCCGGGCCCCGCCAGATCCGCCTGCCGGCGGCGCGCTTCGGCCCGCGCCGCCGCCGCGAGCCGGTCGGCGAGCGTGATGCGCGCGTCCATGCGCGCGCGGATGCGCTGAGCGTTGACGGCGTATGCGCTCGGCGAGCCCTCGACCGGGGGCGCCGCGGCGTCACGCGCACCATCGTCCTCGCGCGCCGGGTCGTCCCCGGGCGCGCGGGCGCAGCCTCCGACCGTCACGAGCGCAACGAGACTCACGCCGATCCCGAATCCATGGTTGCTCATGCCCCGCCTCCCACTGCGTGCGCGCGATCGGTGCCGGCGCGCTCCCTGCAGCCGTACCCCCGCGGATTCGATGTGCGGGGATTCGGGGCGCGGTCAGAAATGACCTACAGAAACCTACGTCGCGACGGGGTTTCGGTAGTTACGAAAGGGCGTTGACGCGGCGGCTGATCCGCGCCCTGCAACGCCTGCAACAGGGTGCCACGGTGTGCCGGTGCGATCGTTCCTTCGTGATCTTGGGACCTTATTAACGCCGAAGGCTGACACGTCGGCTGCAATGTGACCGCGCGTACGCACCCGATCAGGAGGGTCCCATGAGAACGCGCGCGCTTTGGATCACCGTATTGGGCGCCGGCCTCGCCCCGCTTGCCGGCTGCACCGTTGGCAGCGGAGTCCTGGCCCGGGAGCAGCGAACCGTCGCGAGCTTCACCGCGGTCACGGCCGCGGGGAGCCTGGACGTGTCCGGCGGCACGCTCACGCTGTGGAGCGACGAGCTCTACACCGAGGATCTGCCGCTGCGGATCGCGGTGACCGCCCCGCCGTCCGCGCGCTCACGATGAGCGGCTCCGGCACGCTGCGCGCGGACGAGCTCAAAGGCGACCGCATCGAGGCCACGCTGGACGGCTCGGGCACGCTCGAGCTCGGCGGCGAGGCCGCGTCGCTGGCGCTCACGGTGGGCGGCTCCGGCGCGGCCCGCGCCCGCGGCCTCGCCGCCGCCTCGGTCGCCGTGAGCGTCGCCGGCAGCGGCTCCGCCACCGTCTGCGCGACGGCGGAGCTGCAGGCCTCGGTCACGGGCGGCGGCGACATCGTGTACGGCTGCGACCCCGAGCACGTCACGCGCGGCGTCACCGGCTCCGGCGCCCTCACCGCCGAGTGACCCGCCTCGGTCTACAACGAGGCTCGTCTCCGACTCGCCTCAGCGTGCCGCCTGTGCCGCCGTCGCGTGCGGCGGCGCCCAGGCGCCGATCTCCGCCATCAGCCGCGCCGCCGCCCGGTTCGCCGCCACCACCCCGCCGTACGCGTCGTCGCTGCGCGCCAGCTCCTCGACCTCGAAGCGCCGCGTCGCGACGACCGCCTGCGTGCGCACGTCCACGAGCAGCGCCCGCAGCGACAGCCGCACCCGGCTCGGCTTGGCCGTGAACTCCTGCACCAGCGCGAGGTCCTCGGTGTCGAGGCGCAGGTCGCCGTCGGCGGCGCTCGGCAGCCGGACCACCGCGCGGAACGCGCCCGTCGCCTCGAGCGCCTGGGCCAGCAGCGGCGCGAGCATGCGGGCGGGGGTGTCGGCCCACTGGCTCTTGCCGTAGAAGCTCACCGCGTGCGCGCGCTTCGTGTACAGCATCCGGCTCGTGTCGAGCCCCGGCCGCGCGAGGGGCACGCCGACGAGCAGCGTGGGGCCGCCCGCCGCGGGCGCGGGCGGCGCGGGCGCGGGCGGCGCGGGCGCGAGGCTCAGCAGAAAGAGCCCCTCGGGCGCCTGCGGCGCGGGCAGGACGGAGCAGGCCGCCGCGAGCGGCGCCAGGGCGAGCCAGAGCATGCGTGGACCCCGCCGGCGCATCGCCTACTCCCCCGGCCCCTTCACCCGCGGCCGCCCGCTGACGAGGGAGCCCGGCTCGCGCTCGAGCTGCGCAACGAGCCGCTGCAGGCTGCCGGTGACCTGGCGCAGCTCGCCGATGAGCGGGTCCAGCTCGGGCAGCGTGCGGGTGGCCACGCGCTCGACGCTCTGGGTGGTGCGGCCGATGCCTTCGGCGCTCGCGCGGATGGCGCCGGCGCTGTCGCGCAGCGCCCCGGCGCCCTCGTCGATCTTCTGCACCAGCGGCGGCACGGTCGCCTCCAGCCGCGCGGCGAGGCGGGCGAGGTGCGCCATCGCGGCGGCGCTCTCGGTGATGCCCCGGTCGACGGCGCCGCTGCGGCGCTCGAGGGTGTGCGTGAGCTTCGCCAGGTTCTGCAGGATCTCCTTGAGCGCCCGCCGGTTCTCCTCGTCGAGGACGCCGCGGGCGTCGGCGGTGAGGCGGTCGAGGTTGCCCGCCACCCCCGTGGCGGTGTTCTCGAGCTTCGTGAGGAGCGACGGGCGGCTGGTGATGACCGGCGGCTCGTCGCTCTGCGCTTGTAGCCGCGGCGCCGCCTGCGTGCCGCCCTCGAGGTCGATGAAGGAGATGCCCGTGAGCCCCTGGGCGCGCATGGTCGCGAAGCTGTCGACCTTCACCGGGGTGCCGTGCACGAGCGCGATGGTGACGCGCACCTCCTCGACGTTCGCGGGGTTGATGTCGATCGCCTTGACGCGCCCCACGTCGACGCCGCGGTAGCGCACCGGCGCGTCGACGCTGAGGCCGGCCACCGACTCGCGGATGAGGACGACGTAGCGGTCGGGCTCCAGGCCGCGCAGCTCGCCGCGGCTCAGCCACAGGGGCACGATGACGGCGCTCACCCCGAGGATGACGACGAAGAGGCCGACGAGCGTGTAGCTCACTCGCGATTCCATGACCGACCCCGCGCCGCGCGGCCGCGCGGCCCGCTGAAGTACTCCCGGATCAGGGGGTCGGCCGCGCCGGCCAGCTCGTCCATGCGGCCGATCCCGCGGATGCGCCCCGCCCCGAGGACCGCGACCCGGTCCGTCACCCGCCACAGCGAGTCGAGGTCGTGGGTGACCATGACGATGGTGAGCCCGAGCAGGCGCCGCAACCGCACGATCAGCTCGTCGATGCCGGCGGCGCTCACCGGGTCGAGCCCCGCCGAGGGCTCGTCCAGGAAGAGGATCTCCGGGTCGAGGACGATGGCCCGGGCGAGGGCGGCGCGCTTGCGCATGCCGCCGCTGAGCTCGTCGGGGCGCTTGGCCGCGGCCTCGGGCGGCAGGCCGACGAGGGCGATCTTGAGCGCGGCGACCTCGCGGGCGAAGGCGCGCTGCATGCGGGTGTGCTCGCGGAGCGGCACGGCCACGTTCTCGGCCACGCTGAGGCCGCTGAAGAGGGCGCCCTGCTGGAAGAGCACGCCGCAGCGGCTGCGCAGCGCCCGCCCGGCGGCCTCCTCGATGTGCGTGACGTCCTCCCCGAGCAGCCACACCGACCCCGAGGTCGGGCGCTGCAGCATGAGGATCTCGCGCAGCAGCACGGTCTTGCCGCTGCCGCTCCCGCCCGCGATGCCGAAGACCTCGCGCGGCTCGACCCGCAGGCTGACGTGGTCGTGGACGAGGTTGGCGCCGAAGCGCGTGGTCACGTCCCGGACCTCGATCACGGGGGGTGGCGCCGCGCTCATCACAGGTTCGCCCAGTTGAAGATGATGGAGAAGAAGGCGTCGCTCACGATGACGAGGAAGATCGCCTGCACCACGCTCACCGTCGTGCGCCGGCCGACCGCCGCGGCGCCGCCGGTCGCCTTGAGCCCCTGGTAGCAGCCGACCGTGGCGATGAGGCAGGCGAAGACCGGCGCCTTGAGCAGGCCGATGAGGTAGTGGCGCATGGGCACGGCATCCTTCAGCCGATCCAGGAACTCCCGCCCGCTCACGCCCAGCTGGGTCTTTGCCATGAGCATGCCGCCACCGATACCCACCAGGTCGGCGACCAGGGTCAGCAGCGGCACGCAGATCAGGAGGCCGAGCACCCGTGGCGCCACGAGGAGCTCCAGTGGTGAGATGCCGACCGTGCGCAGGGCATCGACCTCCTCGTTGACCATCATCGTGCCGATCTCGGCCGTGTAGGACGACCCCGAGCGGCTCGCGACGATGATCCCGGTCACGAGCGGCGCGATCTCGCGGAGCACCGAGATGCCCACGAGGTCGACGATGAAGATGTTGGCGCCGAACGACCTGAGCTGCTCCGCCGCCTGGTAGCCGATGACGATGCCCATCAGGAACGAGAGCAGGGCGGTGATCGGCAGGGCGTTGAAGCCGTCGTTCTCGATGCCGCGGAGGAGGGCGCGCCAGCGCATGCGCGTCGGCACGAGGAGTACGCGGGCGATGGTGGCCGTGGTCGCGCCCACGAACGCGAGGGCGTCCACGGCGTTCCCCAGGGCGCCCGCGGTGCGGCGGCCCAGGCGCTCGAGGCGGCCGGGGAGGGGCGGAGGCGCCGTCGGGACGAGCGCCGCGGCGGGCGGCAGCAGCTCCAGCAGCTCACCGAGCTCCGGCCGCACGCCGGTGAGGTTCACCTCCCGGCCGTCCGCCCGCAGGCGCTCGACCGTGCGGCGCAGCAGCAAGGCTCCCGCCGTGTCCATGGCCTCGACCGCGGCGAGGTCGACGCGCACGGGGCCCGGCGGCCAGGGGAAGCGAGCGAGGCGCCGCTCGAGCGCGGCCACGCGGCGGGCGCGCCACTCGCCCCGAGGCACGACGATGCCGTCGCCTCCGACGTGGAGGTCGGCGTCGCGCCCGGCCGTGTCCGCGCTCATGGTGCCCGTGCCTCCCGTCCCCGGGCGGCGGCGCCGGGCCTGATCGCCCGGCGCCTGCTCTCTTCGTTCGATGCTGCCCGGGGGCCGGGCGCGAGGGTCAGGTCACGGGCACTGCTCGTTCGGCGCGCCGGGGGTGCCGAGATCGGGGCTGTTCGGTCGGCGCGAGCCGACCGCCGGACGAAGCGCTACACTACCCGCATGCCGAAGACCCCGCCCGAGGATCCGGCGGACGACGACGAGGATGACGGCGAGAAGAAGGCCCCCGTCCGGAACTACATCACCCTCGAGGGCTACCGGAAGCTGACCGAGGAGTTCGACTTCCTGCGCTTCAAGAAGCGCCGCGAGGTCGTGAACGCGCTGACCGTCGCCGCCGCCGAGGGCGACCGCTCCGAGAACGCCGAGTACATCTACCGCAAGCGCCAGCTCCGTCAGATCGACAGCCGCATCCGCTTCATCTCGAAGCGCCTCGACATCGCGGTCGTCGTCGATCCCCGCGAGCAGAAGCGGCGCGACCGGGTCTTCTTCGGCGCCACCGTCGTGGTCGAGGACGACGAGGGCGAGGCCTTCACCTACCGCCTGGTCGGCTCGGACGAGATCGAGAGCGCGGGCGGCGCGATCTCATGGCGGTCACCGGTGGGCCAGGCGCTGCTCGGCAAGACCCCGGGCGACACCGTCACCGTGCGCGTGGGCGCGAGCGAGCGCACGCTCACGATCGTCCGGATCGAGTAGAGGCGCGCCACGCCGCACCCCCGCCTCATCCTCGCGCTCGCCCTCCTCGCCGCCTCCGCCCTCGGCTGCGGCGACGGCGCGGCCGCGCCGGCGCTGCCGGACGCGGGCGCCGCGGCGGACGCGGCGAGCGGCCCGGACGGGGGTGATGGCAGCCTGCCCGTCTGGTGCGCGGGGCTGCCGAACGTGGAGAGCGCGGCAGCGCACGGCGCGGAGGCAGTGGCCGCGGAGCTGGCGGCGGCCGGGTTCACCGCGCGCGCGCTCGGCGCGGGCGAGGAGGTGCCCGTCACCCTGGCCGAGGACGCGGCGGTGCGCGCCGG
>DASXVK010000521.1:0-14371 GCA_036504295.1 Polyangia bacterium | reverse complement strand
GGCCGCCGCACTGGACGCACTGCCCGGCGACGCACTGGGCGCTCGGCGCGGTGCACGTCGGCCCGGCGGGGCTCGTGCAGCAGGGTTGACCAACGCCGCCGCAGGTGCCGCAGCTGCCGGCCGTGCAGGTGCCGCCGATGGTGCAGGCCGAGCCGCCCGGCGTGCAGAAGCCCGTGACGCAGCAGCCCGCCGCCGCGCAGGTGTTGGCCGCGCAGCAGGCCTCGCCGCCGCTGCCGCAGTGGGTGCAGATGCCGCCCGCCGCGCAGACGTTGGCGGCGTCACAGGCGCCGCCCGGGCAGCAGGTCTGGCCGGCGCCGCCGCAGGCCTGGCACAGGCCGCCCACGCACGACCCCGTCGTGCAGGTCGTCCCGCCGCAGCACGAGGTGCCGAGGACACCGCACACCTGGCACGAGCCGGCCACGCACTCGGCCCCGGTCCCGCAGGTACCGCCGGGGCAGCACACGCCGCCGGCGACGCCGCACGGCTGGCAGGTGCCGGCCAGGCAGGCCGCGCCGGCGCCGCAGCTCCCGCCGGCGCAGCAGGGGCCGCCGGCGGCGCCGCAGGCGACGCAGCTGCCACCGACGCACGCCGCGCCCGCGCCGCAGGCGTTGCCCGGGCAGCAGGCCGCGCCGAGCGCGCCGCAGTCGAGGCAGAGGTTGCCCACGCAAGTCCCGGTGGCGCAGGCGCCGCCGGCGCAGCAGGCGACGCCGAGCGTGCCGCAGTCCTGGCACAGCCCGCTCACGCAGTTCCCGGCCGTGCAGGTGTTGCCGGCGCAGCACACCGCCCCGAGGCCGCCGCAGGTCTGGCAGGTGCCGGCGACGCAGGCGGCCCCCGCGGCGCAGGTCGCGCCGGCGCAGCACGCGCTGCCGGGGGCGCCGCAGGTCTGGCAGGTGCCGGCCACGCAGTTCCCGGCCGTGCAGGTGTTGCCGGCGCAGCAGGCGCTGCCGGGGGCGCCGCAGGTCTCGCAGGTGCCGGCGACGCAGGCCGCGCCCGCGCCGCAGCTCCCGCCGGCGCAGCACGGGGACCCGACGGGGCCGCAGGCGACGCAGCTGCCGGCCACGCACACCCCGCCCGCGCCGCAGGCATTGCCGGCGCAGCAGGCGGCGCCGAGGTCGCCGCAGGTCTGACACACCCCGGCGACGCACGTCCCGGCCGCGCACGCCGCGCCGGGGCAGCACGTCTGCCCGAGGTCGCCGCACTGGGCGTCCGGCGGCGGCGGCGTGACGTCGGGCAAGGCGACGTCTCGGGAAGCTGCGTCGCCTGGGGCCGCGTCGGTGCCGGCCGGGGCCGAGTCGCCGCCGCAGGCTGCGGCGACGAATGAGAGCGTGAGCGCAAAACTCAATAGACCCAGTCGAGATCGCATCCGTGCCTCCCGCATGGCAGCTGCTGTTGGCCTGAACACGTGGCTGTTGCTCCGTATCAGTGCCTCGAGCCACGTGATCGGTTGAAGCGCCGGCCCGCCGGCGGGCATGCTCGCGCGTGCCACGGACCGCAGGCCCGGCGTCACGAACGGCCGCATCACGAGATCGGCGGATCGTGCCGCAGCGCGGGACCGCGCCCACCACGATCAACCGGGCGGGGGCGCCGCGGCGCTGGCGACAATGATGGGTGCGCGGCCCGCACCGGGGCGCGGATCGGGGCCACGGGAAGCCCGCCCCTCACGGCTGCCGCGGGCTAGCTATCGCTAGAAGATGAACTCGATGCCGCCGAGGAGGTCGAGGGCGACGTAGAAGCGGGTGTCGCCGCCATAGTAGGGGTATCTGTCGTGTACGAAGCTCGGGCCGAGGGCGAGCACCCCCTCGCCGCCGACGGCGAAGTTGCGGAAGATGAAGTACTTGACCCCACCTCCGCCACGCACGACGAGCGCGGTCGCGTTGTAGAAGTCGTAACCGCCCGACCACTGAGAGACGAAGCCGCCGCCGATCTTGGCGTACGGCTGGAGCTTGTCCCGGCCGACCTTGAACTTGACGCCGCCGATGAGCTCGATGCCGTCACCCCCAAAGGTCGAGTAGCAGTCGTAGTACCCGGCGTGCGGGTCTTAGCAAAGGCCATGATACCCGCGGTAGAAATCCCCATGGCTGCCGAAGGTGAAGTTGAGATGGAAGTTGAGCCAGGTGGGGCCACCGAGGTGGTAGCCGTACTCGTTGGCCCACTTGAATCCGCCGACCGCGGAGTTGATCCCGATCGAGGGGCCCAGGTGCGACGAGAGCTCGTCGTCCCCAGGATACCGGCTTCATCGGCGTCGTCGTCGCGGTCCCCGGGGTCTACGTCGCGCCGGTCGTCCACGTCGGCGGGCCCGGCGTGATCATGGTCCACGGCCATGGTTGGGGTCATGGTTGGGGGCATGGCAGGGGGCACGGCAGATGGAGGTGACGACCCGCATCGCGCTCATCGTGCTCGTCCTCGGGGTGACCTCCGCGTGCAAGAAGGACCGCGCCGCCGGCGGGCTCGGCGAGCCCCTCGCGCCGCCGCCGCCCTTCTGCGAGCCCGTTCTCGGCAAGCTCAAGACCGAGGGGTTCGCCGTCGGCAAGCTCGCGAACGCTCCGCCCGGGGCGTACGGCGCGAAGGCCTGCGTCCGGGGCGCGATCGACCGCCTGGACGTGCTGCTCTGCGAGTACGCGACGGCTGACGCCGCGGCGGCCGCACGGCCGAAGCTCGTGAGCTTTGGCCGCGGGGACGGCGGTCCATGCCGTCTTCATCCCGCGCATCATCACCCTGGAGGGGCGCTCGCTCCGGCGCTGCTACGCGCTCGAGGTGGCGGGCTCGCTCGCGGGGCTCGGGCTGCTCGGCTTCTGCGGTGCGTTCTCGCCCCGCCTCATCCTCCTCGCCTATCTCCTGTGCTTCCTCGGGATCGCGCTCCTCGTGGGCACGCGCGGCGTGCGGTTCGGCCTGCTCGTGGTCGTGGCGGTCGGTTACGCCGCCGGCGCGCCCCGCCTTCTACCGCCTCTGGTATTCGGACTCACCGCAGGTCGTCGCGGTCGAGCACACGCGCTACAGCCCCACAAGATCGAGGTTAGCCCGACAGGCGGATGGTTCGCGCATGCTGCTGCTCGACGGCCGGCGCCAGTTCGCGGCGGCGGACCAGGGCGGCTACAGCTCTCTCCTGGCGGAGTACCCCGCGCGGCTGGTGGGCGGGCCCACGTCTGTGTCCTCGGCTGTGGCTCGATGTCGACGGTGGGGCGCATCGGCGAGCGCGCGCCGAGCATCCTCATCGTCGATCTCGACGAGGAGGTCTTCCGCCCGAGCGCGCACCTCGCGGCGGTGCAGCTCAGCTACACCTTCCGCCTCGAGGCGTATCTCACGAGCCGGACCGTGTCCTTCTTCACCACGCTCGGCTGCTGGCTCGCCGGCGTGCTCCTCGGCCTGTGGCCCCGGCGGTCGCCGCTCTTCCTCCCGCTGCTCGGCGAGGGGACCCTGGCGTACTACCTCGCCTGCGCTCGAGCTGCAGCTCGGGGCCCTGACCGCGGGGCTCGTCGCGGTCCAGGTGCTGCGCGCGCGCCGCGGGCGGGGCGCCTCCGCGGCGGTGGGTTGGTCGTTAGCCCGTTTGCCACCGGGCCCTTCCCCGGACCAGCCATTTGAGTGCATAATGGGAGTCACGGATGACTGAGCCAACGGGCGTTTCATCGGGGCCGTCGCGGTCCGGCCGGTGCGCGCGGCGCCGCGCGCGCGCCGCCCTGGTCGCGCTCCTGTTCGCGCTGCTGCCCCTGGCGCCGGCGCTGGCGAAACGCGTGGCCGTGGCGGAGCTCGAGGGGCCGCGGGCCGCGGCGGCGGAGCAGGCGGTCGTCGAGGCCTTGCGCGGGGATGGCCACGAGATCGTCGGCGCCGGCCCCTGGAAGGAGGCGGGCGCCCAGGTGGGCCCTCAGGCCCGGGCGGAGGAGGCCCTGGCCGCCGCGGCCCGGAAGGTGAGGGTCAGCGCCATCGTCCTGGGCAAGGTGCAGCCGGGCCCCCGCACCAGGAGGAAGCGGGAGGCGCGCACGGCCGTCCTCGTCCTCACCGTCCATGACGGCCGGACCGGCGCCTTGCTCGAGACCATCGAGGTGCCGCTCGCCCGCGGCGCCGTCGACGCCCAGACCCGGCGCGTCCTCGCGGCCGGCCTCCTTCCGGTGATCGCCCGCAGCGAGGCGCCGGGGGAACCGCCCGCGACCGCGGCGCCGGCCGACGAGGAGACCCCGGACCAGGCCGCCGCGCGGCGGGCCGCCCGGCAGGCGGCCACCGCGGCCGCCGCGCCGGGGGTCGCGGCAGCGGCGCCGGCCCGGCCCGGCCGCGGCCCGACCGTGGTCGTGGGCGCCGGCGCGAGCCTGTGGGCGCGACGCCTGAGCGTGACCCCCGGGGGGAGCGCGAACGGGTATCAGGGCAGCCCGATCCCCCCGGGCGTGCGCGTCGAGGCCGAGGTGTACCCGCTCGCCGCGGTCGCGGGCGGCCTCGCCGGCGACGTCGGCGTCGGCGGCTACTTCGACCAGACGTGGCGCTCGTCGCAGTTCCAGGGCGCGACGGGCGCGATCGACGTGGCCACGACGCAGGCCCGGTGGAGCGTGGACCTGCGCCTGCGGCGCCAGCTCGGCGCCCGCCCCTTCAGCCCGACCCTCCGGGCCGCCGTGTCGGTCTCGCACCTCGCCTTCCGTCTGAGTGGCAGCGACCGGAGCCGGGTCGACGGCCTCAACCTCCCGGACGTCGCCTACCTCGGCGTCGGCCCCACGGTCGGCATCGTGGTGCCGCTCGGCCGGCCCGCGCTGCGGGTCGGGGCGAGCTTCACCTACCTCGTCGTGACCGGGCCCGCCAGCAACGCGCCCGCCGGCACCACGTACGATCGCACCTGGGGCGTCGACTCCGGCCTGCACCTCGACTATCAACCCGTGCCGTGGCTGCTCGCGCGCGCGCAGGCCGGCCTGACCTACTACGGGACCACCGTCACCCCGGCCGCGCCGGCGACGACCACCCGCGTCGCGGACCTGTACGTCGGCGGCTTCGTGTCGGTGGCCTATGTGCACTGAGCCCCCCGAGGGGGGCCGCCCTCCCTTCGCACTCACTTTCAACCGCTGCGCCCGCCGCGGGCTCTGTACCCGCTAGCTGGAGGTGCCACGATGAAGGTCCGTGTCGCTGCTGTGCCGTTGACCGCGTGGCTCGGCGTGAGCCTGCTCGCCACCCTGGGCTGCGGGAACGTCATCACCGGCGCCAACGTGAACCCTGACGCCGGCACCGACGCCCCGGCGCCGACGGACGGGCCCCCGGCGGGCCGCGACGGCGGGGGGTGCGGGCTGCGGACCTGCGCCACGGTCGGCGCGAACTGCGGGCCCATCGGCGACGGGTGCGGCGGGGTCCTCGACTGCGGCACCTGCCCGGCGGGGCAGGAGTGCGGCGTGAACAACCAGCCCAACGTCTGCGGCGCGACCATCTGCACGCCGCGGACCTGCGCCCAGCTCGGCGCCACGTGCGGCCCCGCCGGCGACGGCTGCGGCGGCGTCCTCGACTGCGGCGCGTGCACGCCACCCGCCACCTGCGGCGGCGGCGGGGTGCACAGCCAGTGCGGCAACCAGCCGCCCCCCACCGACGGGGGCGTCAACCCGTGCGTCCCCCGCACCTGCGCCCAGCAGGGGGTCGGCTGCGGCCCGGCCGGCGACGGGTGCGGCGGGGCGCTCGACTGCGGCGGCTGCGCGCCGCCCCAGGCCTGCGGCGGCGGCGGGACCCCCAGCCAGTGCGGCACCCCCGCCACCCCGTGCGTGCCGAAGACGTGCGCCCAGGCGGCGGTGGGCTGCGGGCCGGGCGCCGACGGGTGCGGCGGCCTCCTCGACTGCGGCTCCTGCACGTTGCCCCAGACCTGCGGTGGCGCCGGCACGCCCAGTCAGTGCGGGACCCCGCCCTCGGTGTGCGTGCCGAAGACCTGCGCCGCGGCCGGCGCCAACTGCGGGCCGCTCGCCGACGGGTGCGGCGGTCTCCTCCAGTGCGGGACCTGCCCGTCGGGTCAGCTCTGCGGCGCCAACGCCCACCCGAACGTCTGCGGCGGCACTACCTGCACGCCGCGCACCTGCGCCCAGCAGGGCGCCACCTGCGGCCCGGTCGGCGACGGGTGCGGCGGGCTCACCGCCTCGTGCGGCACGTGCGCCTCACCCCTGATCTGCGGCGGCGGCGGCGTCCCGAGCGTGTGCGGGAGCAACGTGACCCCGGACGGCGGGACTTGCACCAACCTGTGCCTGCAGCAGGTCGGCTGCGACGGCGGGTCGACGACCATCACCGGCACCGTCTACGCCCCCACCGACCCGGCGCGCGGCTTCGGCGATCCGGACCCGCTGTACAACGCCATCGTCTACGTGCCCAACGCCCCGGTTCAGCCGTTTACCCCGGGAGTCTCCTGCGACTCCTGCGGCGCCCCGCTCTCGGGCGCGCCGCTCGTCCAGACCGAAAGCGCCGTCGACGGCACGTTCACGCTGGCGAACGCCCCTTGCGGCGCGAACATCCCGCTCGTGATCCAGGTCGGGCGCTGGCGGCGGCAGATCACCATCGACAGCGTCGCCTGCTGCGCCCGTACGACGCTGACCGCGGAGCAGACGCGCCTCCCGCGCAACCGCTTCGAGGGCGACATCCCCCTCTTCGCCATCGACACGGGGAACGTCGACGTCATAGAGTGCGTGCTGCGCAAGATGGGCATCGAGGACAGCGAGTTCGCCAACCCGAACCTCGTGGGCGGGGTGCCCCAGAGCCCGCAACGCGTGCACTTCTATCAGGCGAACCCCACGACGGGCCATGGCGGGGCGGTCATCGACGCGAACACGCCGCACGAGGGTGCGCTCTTCGGGTCCCAGACCACGCTCAACGCCTACGACGTCGTCATCTTCGCCTGCGAGGGGGGCCGGGACCGGGAGGCCGTGGCCGCGCAGCAGCGCGTCATCAACTACGCGAACGTCGGCGGGCGTGTCTTCGCCTCGCACTACAGCTACGTGTGGCTCGACAACATCGCGCCGTGGTCGGCCACGGCCGCCTGGAACATCGACGCCGGGCGGTGGGGCGGCCCCCTGGACGGCTACATCGACACCTCGTTCCCGAAGGGGCAGGCGCTCGCCGACTGGCTCCAGCAGCCGGCCGTCGGCGCCTCGACCGTGTGGGGACAGATCCCGGTCCGCGAGGTGCGCCACGACTTCGATTCGGTGGTCGCCCCCGCGCAGCGGTGGATGTACACGCAGGCGCCCGATCCTGCCATGCCCATCCATTACACCTTCAACACGCCCTGGGGGACGCCGCCGGCGAACCAGTGCGGGCGCGTGGTCTACAGCGACTTCCACGTCGAGAACCACAGCGGCAGCCTGGACATGACGTTCCACTCCGAGTGCACTGACGGGCCGCTGACGCCGCAGGAGAAGCTGCTCGAGTTCATGCTCTACGACATCACGGCGTGCATCACGCCCGACATCCCGACCTGCACGCCGCGGACCTGCGCGCAGGCGGGCTTCAACTGCGGCCAGGCCGGCGACGGCTGCGGCGGCATCATCACCTGCGGCGTGTGCCCGCCCCCGCAGGTCTGCGGCGGCGGGGGGACCCCGAACGTCTGCGGCGTGGCGACGTGCGCCCCCCGCACCTGCGCGCAGCTCGGCGTGGGCTGCGGGCCGGCCGGCGACGGCTGCGGCGGGACGCTGAACTGCGGGCCCTGCACCCCGCCCGACACCTGCGGCGGCGGCGGGACGCCCGGCGTCTGCGGCCACGCGCCTTGCACCGCCTGGACCTGCGCCCAGCAGGGTCTCCTGTGCGGGCCGGCCGGTGACGGCTGCGGCGGCCTCCTCGATTGCGGGCCCTGCACCCCGCCCGACACCTGCGGCGGCGGCGGCACGCCCGGGGTGTGCGGTCACCCGCCCTGCACCGCCCGCACGTGCGCGCAGCAGGGCATCAGCTGCGGCCCGGCTGGCGACGGCTGCGGCGGCCTGCTCGCCTGCGGCCCCTGCACCCCGCCCGACACCTGCGGCGGCGGCGGCACGCCCGGCGTCTGCGGCCATACGGCGAGCTGCGCCCCGCTCACCTGCGCGCAGCAGGGCCTCGGCTGCGGCCCCGCCGGCGACGGTTGCGGCGGCCTGCTCGACTGCGGCCCCTGCACCTCGCCCGACACCTGCGGCGGCGGCGGGACGCCCGGCGTCTGCGGTCATGCGCCCTGCACCCCGGTCACGTGCACCGGGCTCGGCAAGGACTGCGGCCCGATGGCGGATGGCTGCGGCGCGATCATCGACTGCGGCACCTGCGCGCCGCCCTTGACCTGCGGCGGCGGCGGGGTCGCGAACGTGTGCGGCATGATCGGCTGAACGGGGCGGCTCGCCGGGCGGCATCGCCCCCCGCCCCGGGCGCTAGCAGCGGCGAGTGTCCGGCACCTCTTCAGGGCTCATCGCCCATCCCTAGTCGAAGGGGTCCACCGCCTCCTGCTCCACCTTCTGGCGGCGCTGCTTCTGCACGTCGCGGACGTGGCGCACGAGGTTGTCGACGTAGCTGTCGAAGGGCGGGCAGAAGAGGCCCGTCGGGCGCAGGAGCGACAGGGTGTTCTGGCAGTTGTAGAACGCCATGTGGTTGATCGACTCGAGGAAGTCGAACGGCACGCGCGTGAGCGCGCCGACCAGCGGGAAGCGCAGCGCCGCGCGCGACAGGATCTCCGGGAAGCTGCCCTTGGGCGGCTTGCGGTTCGCGCGCTCGGCGACGAGCTCGTAGGCGCGCCGGGCCGCGAGCGGGCAGGGGTCCGTCAGGTGGAACGTGAGCCCGATGGCCCGTGGGTCGTGCATGAGCGCGTACGCCGCGTCGACGACGAAGTCGACGGGCACGAGGTGCAGCGGCGCGCCGCCGCGCCCGGGCAGCGGGAGCGCCACGTCCAGGGGCGAGCTCACGATCAGGCGGATGAGGTGGTAGGGGCCGTCGAGCCGGTCGATGACGCCGGTGCGCGAGTCGCCGACGATGATGCCCGGGCGCATGACGACGACGGGCAGCCGGTGCGCCGCCTCGCGCACGAGGAGCTCGGCGCGGAACTTCGTCTCCTCGTAGGCGTTGCGGAACCGCTGCCGGGCGTCGAGCTCCTCCTCCATGATGACGCCCTTGCGGTCACCCGAGACGAACGCGGTGGAGAAGTGGCACAGCCGCTCGAGGCGGGCGCAGGCGCCGGCGAGCTCGAGCACGTTGCGGGTGCCGTCGACGTTCACGCGGAGCGCCATCTCGCGGGGCACGCCCAGGTAGTAGGCGGCCGCGCAGTGCACGATGGTGGTCAGCTCCGAGGCGAGCTCGCGGTACTCCGCGCCCGAGAGGCCGAGGTCGATGTCGCAGACGTCGCCGGCGAGCGGCCGCACGCGCCGCCGGCTCTTGGCCGGGAGGTGGGCGAGGTACTCGTCCGCCTCCTGGCGGAACTTCTCGCGCACGAGCAGGTAGGCCCGGACGCGCGCGTCGGCGTCGAGGACCTTCTCGAGCATGCGCCGGGCGGTGAACGCGGGGAAGCCGGTGACCAGCGCCACCTGCGGCGCGCGCGCGGGCGCGCGGCGCGGCTTCGGCGGCTCGGCCGCGGGCTGCGCGGCGGTCTCGCCCTCCGCGGGGGCGTCGCCAGTCGGTTCCGTGCTCACGGTTCTCCGTTCCGGTCCGGGCCCCGCAGGATCGCGTCCCACGCGGCCTGGACCTGGGCGCGGACCCGCTCGAGGGGCTCCGCGCCGTCGATGACGTAGTCGGCGACCGCGATCTTGGCCGCGAGCGGGAGCTGCGCCGCCAGGCGCTGCTCGGCCTGCTCCGGCGTCAGACCGTCGCGCTGCACCACCCGCTGCACCTGCACGTCGGGGGGCGCGGCGACGACGATGAGACCGTCGAGCGCGCGGTGCAGGCCGTGCTCCACGAGGAGCGAGGCCTCGTACACGACCACGGCGACGTGCCGCTGCCGCAGCTCGGCGATGCGGCGGCCGGTCTCGGCGCCGATGTGCGGGTGCACGATGGCGTTGAGCCGCCGCCGGGCCGCGTCGTCGGCGAAGACGCGCTCGCCCAGCCGCTTGCGATCGAGCTCGCCGCCGGGGGTGAGGACCTCGGCGCCGAACGCCGCGACGATCGCCGCCAGGGCCGGGGTGCCGGGCCGCGTCACCTCCCGGGCGACCGCGTCCGCGTCGAGCACGGTCGCGCCCAGGTCGGCGAGCATGCGCCCGACGGTGCTCTTGCCGCTCGCGATCCCCCCCGTCAGGCCGATGACCCGGGTGCCCATCCCTCGCTCCCTGCGATCGTCTAGCACAGGCGCCCAGTCAGCGGAAGATACCGGGCACGGGCACGGGCACGGGCACGGGCACGGCCACGAAGCCTTCGTGCCCGTGCCCGTGCCCCTGCCCGGCTTTTTCCGTGCTCCGTCTCGAGCGCTCCGGCCCCGCAGTTTGACGCCGGACGGTGCGCATGTTAGGCAAAGCCTCGAGATCGGGTGGTCAGTTGGAGATCCGCAGCGCCGAGTTCATGCTCAGTGCGGCGGGGCCGGCCGGGTGGCCGCCCGCCGGGCCGCCGGAGGTCGCCTTCGCGGGCCGCTCGAACGTGGGCAAGTCATCGCTCATCAACTCGCTCGTCGCGCGCCGCGGGCTCGCCGACGTCAGCTCGACCCCGGGCAAGACCCGCCTGCTGAACTTCTTCCACGTCGTCCCGGTCGACGCGCCGGAGCTGCGCTTCGTGGACCTGCCCGGCTACGGCTACGCCAAGGTGTCCCACGCGGAGCGGGGCGCGTTCGCGGCGCTCGTGGAGCCGTTCGTGCGCGAGCGGGCGACGCTGCGCGCCGTGGTCGCCCTCGTCGACCCGCGGCGCGACGCCGGCGAGGAGGAGCACCAGCTGCTCGAGTGGCTGGCCGCGGTCGGCCGCCCCGCCGTGGTGGTCATGACCAAGGTCGACAAGCTCGCGCTGCACGAGCGCAAGCCCGCCGGGGCCCGGCTGCGCGCCGCGCTCGGGCTCGCCCGTGACCCGCTGCCGTTCTCGGCGCGGACCGGCGAGGGGCGGGACCTCCTGTGGCGCCGGCTGCTCGCGCTGTCGGCGCCCGCCGCCGCGCCCGACGCCGCTGCGCCCGGTGACTCAGGTGAGCCCGCGACCGGTGGGGAGGACCGCTGATGGCCACCCCGTCCCGCGCCCGGCGCTTCGAGATCCTGCCCATGCGCGCCGACGACCTCGACGAGGTGATGGAGATCGAGCGGCTGTCATTCCGCGCGCCCTGGTCTCGCCGCGTCTTCCTCGAGGAGCTCGAGCGGGACTGGGCCCACATCGACCTCATCAAGGAGCGCGGCGGCGGCGTCGTCGCGTTCTGCAACCACTGGCTCGTGCGCGACGAGGTGCACATCCTGAACCTCGCCACCCACCCCGACGCGCGGCGCCAGGGCCACGCGGCGCGCCTGATGCGCCACGTCGTCGAGTTCGCGCGCACGCACAAGTGTCGCTACCTCACGCTCGAGGTGCGCCGCTCGAACCACGGCGCCATCCGCCTCTACCGCGACTTCGGCTTCCGTCCCGTCGGCATCCGGCCCAACTACTACGTCGAGGACCAGGAAGACGCGATCGTGATGCTGCTGGAGCTCGAGAAGGCGTAGCGCGCGGCGCCCTACCGCGGCCGGTTCGGGTCGAGGTAGATCGGCACGTTCTGGGGCGCCGCGGCCGGCCGCAGCGAGAGCACGAGCGCCGTGGCGCTGCCGGCGAGGACCGCGCCGGCGATGCCCCACACCCACCAGCGCTGGTACCACGCGAGCTCGCCCGCCCGGCGCTGCAGGTCCGGTCGGACCTCGACGAGGCCGTCGGGCTGCACGTCGAGGGCGGCGAAGAAGTCCAGGTACCCGGCCTTGCGCACGGTGAGCTGGTAGCGCCGCGGCGCGACCACCTTGATGGCCCCGAGCGGGGTCGTGCCCCGCACCGTGCCGTCGAGGTCGACCTCGGCGCCGGTCACGTTGGCCTTCACCTGGATGGCGCCGTAGCGGCGGAACACCTCGGCGGGCAGCAGGCGCTTGAGGTAGCCGAGGAGCGCCTCGTCGCTCGGCTCGGTCTCGGGCGGCAGCGCCTCCGCGATGCGCGACACCACCGCGCGGTTCGCGACGCCGATGCGCTGCAGCGCGAGGATGATGTCGCCGAGCTGGCTGATGCCGACGAGGATGACCGCGTCCACCTTCAGGCGGTCGCCGATCTCCCCGACGCAGTGCGCGTCGCCGCCGCAGCGCGCGATGAGCGCGTCGAGGCGCCCGTTGAGGCGGCGCCGGGCCTCGTGCGGGTCGAGGACGTCCACCGCCGCGGTCTGCCGCAGCAGCACCGCCATGCGCGCGGCGAGGTCGGCGGCGCGCGTGACGCCGGCGCGGTGCTCGACGACCGCGACGCGGCGCCGGCGCTCGGTCGCGCGCGCCGGGGCCGGGCCGGCGAGGGCGGCGGCCACGACGAGCACGACCAGGCGCGCGCGGAGCCGCGTCACTCGACCCCCATGAGGATGGTCGTGGCCTTCGGCCGGTACGCCGCGGGGTCTACCGTGCCGCTGATGCAGTTGCCCTGCGGCTGCCCGTCACAGACGCAGTCGACCTCGTAGTCGGTCGGCGTCGTGGAGATGAGCTGAGCCGCCTCGAGGTCGACGATCGAGTAGCCGTGCTCGACGATGTTGATGACGAGGTTGCTGCACCGGTACTGAATGTCCGTGACCATGTAGTACGTGATCTGGTGGATGAACGCGGCGCGGGCGCCGCGGGGGCTCACCACGAGGTCAGCGGCCTGCAGGGCGGTCGCCGGGACGTCGATATAGTACGGGTTGAGGTGGGCGTCGGTCGCGCCGGTCCTGATCGGCATCGGCTCGATGGGGAAGCGGACCTCGCGCGTGAGCCCGGTCGCCAGGTCGAGCGTGACGACTTGCCCCGCGTCGGCCCCGCCAGGGACCGGCCCGACGGCGAAGAGGGTCGTCCCGTCGATGACGATGTCGCTGACCTTCTGCACGCCCGCGAGCTGGATGGCGCCCTCTGGCGCGAGCTCGGCCACCAGGTTCTGGCACGGCAGGGCCAGCACCGGATGCCCATTGAGCGGGTGCACGGCGACGTCGCCGGTGATCGCGGGCAGGGCGATCGGCGCCTCACCGTTGACCGGCGCGCCGCGCACGTCCAGGTGGAGCAGCACCCCCGGGTTGGCCTGCGGGACATCGCAGCGCGTGGTGTTCGTGCTCACGACCCACAGGCCACCGTTCGCGTCGAAGGTCGCGCGCACCGGCGACGGCGCGTCGATCGTCGACAGCGCCGCGTCGCCCGCGCCCGTCCGCAGCCGCGCGAGGTCGAGGATGCTGATCATCTCGTCGGCCCGGTGCAGGATGGCCGCGTAGCGGTCGCGCGGGTCGACGAGGACGCCGGTGGCGTGCGCGACGAGCGGCAGGCGCCCGCCCTCGGTGTGGCTGCCGGTGTCGAGCCAGACGACGGCGCTGCCGCCGCCCTCGTCGATGGTCGCGAGCAGCAGGTCGCCGGCGCGGGTCGCGGCGAGCCCGGTGGCCCCGCCGAGGAGGATCGGATCGATGACCTCGTTGGAGCCGGGCGTCGCGGCGGTGTCGAAGGCCAGGATCCGGCTGTCGGCCGCCAGGTACGCGAGCGGCTTGCGCAGGTGTAGCGTCGCCTGCGCCGCCGCGGACTGGCTCACGACCACGTCGAAGGCGCGGGCGACCGAGAGGAGCTGGCCGCTCGAGGACAGCCCCTCGAGGCGGAAATCGTGGGTGCCCGCGGCGATGGCCGCGAGCTCGAGCCGCTCGTCGACGCGGAAGGGGATCACGCCGAACGTGTCGCCCGTGGCGTCGTCGTAGAGCGCGAGGCGGGCGAGGCGCGGGTCGAGGAGCGGGTCCAGCTTCCCCGCCGGCTGGTCGAGCGTGAACGTCAGCGCGCCCTCGCCGCCCTCGCCGGAGCAGGCGAGCGCCATCCCGGCGAGCGCGAGCGCCAGCAACCCCCCCGGGTGCAGTTGCAGGCCCCGCCGATGCATCTTCACGCGAACATGGCCGGGATGTCGGTCCTCGACGCACCACGCTATCAAAAGCGGGCCCGCGAAGCAACGCACCTGCGCGGCCAACCGGCGCGCCGTTCGCCCGCAGCCTTGTGCTACGATGCGGCGGCAGCATGGTCGACCCCAACGGTCAGAGCGGCGGCCACGAGCGGTTGCCGCGTGTCTTCGGCCGCTACCTGCTCCTGCGGCGCCTGTCGCAGGGCGGGATGGGGGAGATCTTCCTCGCGAAGGCCGGGGAGATCGAGGGCTTCGAGAAGCTCATCATCATCAAGAAGATCCTCCCGCACCTCGCCGAGGACCGCGACTTCATCAAGCGCTTCATCGACGAGGCGCAGATCGCGATCAAGCTCAACCACGGCAACATCGCCACCGTGTACGAGGTGGGGATGGTCGAGGGCGAGTACTTCCTCGCCCTCGAGTACGT
>DASXVK010000520.1:0-13254 GCA_036504295.1 Polyangia bacterium | reverse complement strand
ATCACAATTCACCAAATGTGTCAAGTGCCGACGGACAAATGCTTACACTTGCCCGGCCATCTTAAGCTGTATTGTGTCTACAGGCATCCGCCAAGCCTGCGAAAAGAAAGCGTTGACGCGGTGTGGTGATCAAGATGGGTTGAACGTGGTCGCCCCACGGTGACGCCCGCACGGCGTGAGCTGCGCTCGCGGATCGTCAACGGTGGCGACCCCGTTCACGTCCAGGTCGCCGTCAAGGTCCACGTCAAAGTCCACGTCAAAGTCCACGTCAAAGTCCACGTCAAGGTCGACGTCCACGGGTCCGTGCGCGAGCACGAAGCCTGGGGCGTAGCCGCGGCCTACAGCGGCTTGTGCTTCTTCACGCGCAGCACGCCGCCGCGCATGCCGATCGACACCACGCCGCGCTCGAGCGTGCCGTCGATCTCGACGCGCGTGCCGTCCTTGCGCAGGGCGGCGTCGCCGCCGTCGAGCTCGTACACCTCGCCGCTCTCGCTGTGCAGCTCCCAGAGGCCGCCCTCGAGATCCGAGTGTTTCACGGTGCCGCGATACTTGGCCATCGGTCTCGCCTCCTTGGATGCGCCGGCGCCGGCTACGCCAGGCCGTACGTCGCGAGCACCTCGGCCCGCTCGCTGCGGCTGAGGGGCAGGGCGCTGCCGGCGCCGTGCTGGGCCCGCTCCTTGTACATGTACGCGAGCGACATGATCCAGTAGAAGAGCGGGTTGCGCCAGTTCGAGCCGAAGCGCCGCAGCATGCGCGCCGGCGTGAAGTACTCGTAGGCGGCCCAGTCGGAGCCCTCGGCGAGCTGCTCGGGGGTCATCTTGGCCGGGCGGTAGACGACGTGCGAGCCGTCGTAGTGGGCCCAGTCGGTGTCGATGAGGCGGCCCTCGGCCTTGAGCTTCGTGTGCACGTCGGTCCCCGGCAGCGGCACGAGCAGCGAGAAGTTGCCGACCGCGATGTCGAGCTTGTCGAGCACCTCGACGGTGCGCGAGAAGACGGTCGGATCGTCCTGGTCGAAGCCGAAGATCATGCCGGCGAAGATGAAGACCCCGTGGTCGTGGAAGGTCTTGACCCAGGTCTTGTACGAGTCGATGTCGTTGATGCCCTTGCGCACGCCCGCGAGCGAGGCGCGGCTCACCGACTCGATGCCGATGAAGAGCGCGAAGAGGCCCGAGGCCTTGGCGAGGCGCATCAGCTCGGGGTCCCGGGCGGCGGCGAGGTGCGCCTGGCCGGCCCAGCGGATGTCGAGCGCGGCGAGCGCGCGGAAGAGGCGCTTCGACCACTTCGGCGCGCCCATGATGTTGTCGTCGAGGAAGACGATGTTGCGGTGGCCCGCGTCGCGCAGCGCGCGCACCTCCTCGATCACGTCCTCGACCGGGCGGTGGCGGTAGCCGCGGCCGAAGACCGAGAAGACGCTGCAGAACGCGCAGGTGAAGGGGCAGCCGCGCGTCGCGACGACCGGCGTCACGGGGTAGGCGTTCTTGAGGTTGACGAGCGAGCGCTTGGGCGGGACGTACCACAGCTCGTCCGGGCCGGGGCGCAGCTCGTAGACCCGGTGCGGGACGTGGCCCTTGGTCGCGAGGTCCTGGAGCAGCGCCGGCCAGGCGCGCTCGCCCTCGCCGCGCACGACCGCGTCGCCGTGCTCGAGGGCCTCCTCGGGGCAGACGGTGGCGTGGCTGCCGCCGTGCACGACGGGCACGCCGTGGCGGCGGAACTCGTCGGCGATGGCGTAGGCGCGGGGCGCCTGCGAGGTCATCGAGGTGATGCCGACGAGGTCGTAGTGGCGCGAGTAGTCGATCTTCTCGCCCTGCTCCTCGTCGATGATCTCGACCTCCCAATCGGGAGGCGTGACGTTGGCGATGACCGGCAGCCCGATGGCTGCCATGCGTCGCGTGCCCGCGCGATCCTTGTCACCAATGGAGGGGTTGCCGGGGTACGCGAGAAGCAGCCGCATGCGTTCCTTTCAGGTCGAGGCCGAAACCCGGAGTTTACGGCAAGAATCGGTGAACGCAATGACGGCCGCCCGCGCGGGCTTCAGTCCGACGCGCCGCGGCGCGCGAGCGCCGGCGGGGCGGCGCCGAGCACGACGTGGGGGAAGAACGGGCGTAGCCGGCCGACGGCGGCGACGACCTCGGCCATGCGGGCCCGGGGGTCGGCCGTGACGAAGACGACGGTGCGATCGGGCTCGCGGCCCTTGAGCTCGGCGGCGAGGGCCTCGAGGGCCGCGAGGTCAGCGGCGGCGCGGGGGCCGCGGCCGCCGGCCTGGAGCGTGAGCCCGCCGCCGGCGGCGACGTGCACCGTCGCGAGCAGCGGCAGCGCCCCGGCGGCGATGCGCACCGGCCGCGGCGGGACGAGGTGCACGGGCACGAGCCCGGGGCCGCGCCGGGTGCGCACGACCAGGCCGAGCTCGGGCGGGGCGCCGGTCGTGCCGAGGGCGGCGGCGTAGGCCACGTGCAGGACCGCCGCGAAGGCGGCGTCGCGGTCGGTGATGAGGAGCACGGTCGGCGCCGCCGTCAGGCCGCGCCCGCGCAGCCGCCCCGCCTCCTCCCGCAGGGCGCGCACCGCGAGCGGGCGCACGGCGGGCGCGCAGCGCACCGGGCGGCTCGCGGCCGGGTCCTGGCCCGCGGGCAGGCAGCCCGTGACCATGGCGCCGCGGAGCAGGCCGCGCTCGAGGCGCAGGACCGGCCGCTCGAACAGGGCGACCTCGGCCGTGGTGATGGTGAAGTACACCCCCGGGCGGACCGGGTCTTCGGTCGCGGCCGCGGGCAGGCGGTCGAGGCCGCCGAGCTGGTAGCGCAGGTGGCGCTCGAGCAGCAGGTCGAAGGTGAGCGCGGCGGCCGCGTCGGGGCTGCGGCCGAGCACGCGGGTGCGGCGGACCCCGTCCTCGACCTGCGCGAGGCGCGCCGGGGGCGGGGTCGCGGCGGGCGGGCGCGCCGCGGCGGGCGCGGCCGCGAGCACGGCGGCGGCGAGCAGCGCGGCGCGCGCGCTGGCGGCGGGCCTCACAGCTGGTCCTCGCCGAACGGCAGCCACGCGTCGACGCCCTCGGCGGGCGGCGGCAGGGCCACCGGCGCGTCGTCGGCGGCGGCGCCCGCGCCCACGCCCGCGAGGTCGACGGGCGTCTCGCCGAGCTCCACCGGGTGCCAGGCGCGCTCGGCGCCCGGGGCCATGACGAGGTGCAAGGTGGCCGCGCCGCACTCGAGCCGCACCGCGCGCGTGTCGCGCAGCGCGTCGGCCGCGAGCGAGAGCTCGCCCAGCCGCGCCCCCGGCGCCGTGTCACCGAGGCCGAGCGCGACGACGCGGGCGCGGGCGGCCGCGCCGAGCGCGGCGATGCCGCCGAGCCCGTGGACCCCGGCCGCGCGGCAGCCCGCGCGCAGCCGCGGCTCGTGCCGCGCGAGCTGGGCGATGAAGCCCTTGCGCGCGCGCCGATCGTCGCGCAGGTCGTCGAACGCGCGCCCGAGGTCCTCGACGAGCACGACGGGCGAGCGATCGCGCACCGCGAGCAACGCCCGCAGCGCCGACCACGCCTGGTACGGCGCGTCGGGGTGCCGGCACTCCACCCCCTCGCGCTCGACGCACTGGAGGAACAGCGTGGCGGCGGCCCGCGCCTCGCCGTCGCGATCGCGCGCCGCCTCCCGCGCCACCGGCGGCGGCGGCCCGCACCCAGCGACGACCGCAAGCAGCAGCCCCAGGCAGCGCAGCATGGCCTGCAACGATAGCAGATCAAAAGGGGGACACGCAGCCCCCCCGTAAGCGGCTGAAATTCAAACCGAATTTGACGTGAGCGCGCACTTCGATCGACGCGCAACAAAGTGCGCGCTGTGGCAAAATAGCGATGTCACCACGGGAGGTTACGGGGGGGCTGCGTGTCCCCTTGCGCCCCTGCTGCCGGGTGTTACTGTGCTTTTCCATGGAAACCGATCCGCGCCTCATCACTCGGCTCGCCACCTCCGGCGGCTGAGCGGCCAAGGTAGGTCCGGGCGACCTACACCATGTCATGGACGGGCTGCGCCCGCCGACCGACCCGCGCCTCATCGTCGGGGTCGAGACGGGCGACGACGCGGGCGTGTACCGGGTGCGCGACGACCTCGCGCTCGTCGTGACGGCCGACCTGATCACGCCCGTGCTCGACGACCCGCGCCTCTTCGGCGCCATCGCCGCCGCCAACTCGCTCTCCGACGTCTACGCCATGGGCGGCCGGCCGCTCGTCGCGCTCAACCTGTGCGCCTTCCCGGCCGAGCTCGACACCGACGCCGCGCGCGAGATCCTCGCCGGGGCGCAGGACGCGGTCACCGAGGCGGGCGCCGTCATCGCCGGCGGCCACACCGCCCGCAGCCCCGAGCTGCTCTTCGGCCTCAGCGTCACCGGCGAGGTGCACCCCGACCGCGTGCTGCGCAACCGCGGCCTGCGGCCCGGGGACGCGCTCGTGCTCACGAAGCCGATCGGCTCGGGCGTGCTCATCAACGCCCGCCGGCAGGAGCTCATCTCCGAGGACGACCTGCGCGCCGTCGCGCTGCGCCTCGCGGTCCTCAACCGCGTCGCCGCCGACGTCGCGCTCCGCTTCGCGCCCCACGCGCTCACCGACGTGACCGGCTTCGGCCTCGCCGGCCACGCCTACGAGATGGCCTGCGCGAGCGGCTGCGCGGTGCGCCTCGACCTCGGTCGCGTGCCGCTCTACCCGCGCGCCCGCGAGATGGCGGAGCAGGGCGTCTCGACGCGCTGCACGCGCGACAACCGCCACCACCTGACGCCGCACCTGCGCGGCGGCGACGCCCTCCCGCGCTGGCAGCAGACCATCCTCTTCGACCCGCAGACCTCCGGCGGCCTGCTCATCGCCGTCGACGGCGACCGCGCCGCGCCGCTCTGCGCCGCGCTGCGCGACGCCGGCGTCGCCGACGCCGTCACCGTCGGCGAGGGGCGCGCCGCGCCCGCGCCGGTGCTCGAGGTCCGTCCGGCGCCGTAGGCCGCCGCGCCACGAGCTGCGCCTGGCAGTGGTCGCCCATCCAGCCCTCCCGGCTCAGCAGCGGCTCGAGCCCGGGGAACGCCGCCGCGAGCTCGCCCTCCGCGAGCACGTACGGCCGCCCCGGCCGCGGGTGGCGCTCGAGGTTGCGCACCGTGGCGATCTCGACGACCAGCACCCCGCCCGGCCGCAGCGCCCGCGCCATCGCGGAGAAGAGCGCGCGGTCGAGGTAGTGGAAGCAGGTGACGAGGTCGTAGAAGCCGCGCCGCAGCCGCGCCCCGCGCAGGTCGCGCACGCGCGCCGCGAGCGGCACGCCCGCCGCCCGCGCCCGCGCCCGCGCGCGCCCGACGGCGACCGGCGAGACGTCGAGCCCCGTGACCCGCAGCCCGCGCCGCGCCAGGAACACCGCGTTCTGGCCCTCGCCCATCGCCAGCTCGAGCGCGCGGCCCCGCCGGGGCAGCCGCCGCGCGACCGCGACCAGCAGGTCCGCGGGCGCCGCGGCGAAGAGCCCGGCCGGGGCGGCGCCGTAGCGCGCGTCCCAGTGCGCGCGGTCGTCCCGCGGCGCCGCCGGCCGCCCGGGCGGAGCTTGCCTTCCCCTGGCCACCGCGCTAGTTATAGCGCCGGTCCTGCACGAGGGAATCCCATGGCACTCCAGTTCCGCGAGATGCACCCGGCGGCCTCAACCGACCTGCTCAACGATGAGTGGTTCATCCTCGAGAACGCGGGCCAGCACCCGCTCGTGACCCAGGGCTGCACGGTGCTGCGCGCGCGCGGCAAGGGCCGCGGCGCCGTCGTCGGCACCCTCGATCCCGGCTTCACCCTCAAGCCCGGCGAGCGCATCCGCCTCGTGACCGGGGTGGCGGCGAAGAAGGCCCACGGCGAGCCGCCCGCGGAGACCGACGCCCTCAAGAACTACCACCTGTTCCTCAAGGCCCCGCTGCTCGAGGGGCCGGGCACGGTGCTGCGCATCGTCCTCAAGCAGCTCGAGCTCGGGCAGGGCACGTTCGACCCGGCCGCCCCGGGCGGCGTCGCCGCCTAGCGCCCCGCCCCCGCAGGTGGCCTTGCTGCCCGGCCCGCGGCCGCGGTAGCCTGGACCACGGATGAGACCTCCGCCCCGCGCCGGTCCGCTCGGCCTCGCCGTCGCGCTCGCCCTGACGGCCCTGGCCTGCGTCGCGCGGGTCGGCCCGGGGCCGGGCGACGCCGCGCCCGCCGCCGACGGGGGCGCCGAGGCCGGCTCGTGCTGGCGCGACTGCCTCGGCCGGCTCTGCTTCGCCGACGACGGCTGCGGCGGGGTGTGCCTGCCCGAGGAGGGCTGCCGCTGCGCGCCGGCCTGCGCCGGGGTGACCTGCGGCGGCGGCAACGGCTGCAACGGCATCTGCCAGCCGGGCTCCGGCTGCGCCTGCAGCGCGAGCTGCGCCGGCAAGGTGTGCAGCGTCGACGACGGCTGCGGCCACACCTGCGGGCCGGGCTCGGGCTGCTGCACGCCGGCCTGCGCCGGGGTCCGCTGCGGCGACTCCGACGGGTGCGGTAACCACTGCGCGGCGGGCAGCGGCTGCTGCACGCCGGCGTGCGCTGGCACGCGGTGCGGCGACGGCGACGGGTGCACCGGCACGTGCGCGGCGGGCTCGGGCTGCTGCGCGCCCGACTGCGCGGGCCGGCCGTGCGGCGTGGGCGACGGCTGCGGCGATACGTGCACCGCCGGCTCGGGCTGCTGCACGCCCGCCTGCGCGGGCCGGCCGTGCGGCGCGAGCGACGGCTGCACCGGCACCTGCAGCGCGGGGAGCGGCTGCTGCACGCCCGACTGCGCGGGCCGCTTGTGCGGCGCGGGCGACGGCTGCGGCGGCACCTGCAGCGCGGGGAGCGGCTGCTGCACCCCGGCCTGCGGCGGCACGCCGTGCGGCGCGGGCGACGGCTGCAGCGGCACGTGCACCCCGGGCTCGGGCTGCACCTGCACGCCCGCGTGCGGCGGCGTCGGGTGCGGCGCGAGCGACGGCTGCACCGGCATCTGCCACGTGGGCTCGGGCTGCACCAGCACCCTGCCGCGCGGCTACATCGACGAGATCCGCGTCTCGGCGGACCTCGTCCTCGGCTGGGCCTTCGACCCGGACACCCCGGCCGCGGCCATCGACGTCCACATCTACGCCGACGGCCCCGCGGGCGTCGGTCAGTTCGCCGGCGGCGTGACCACCGACGTGCTGCGGACCGACGTGAACGACGCGTTCGGCCTCACCGGCACCCACGGCTTCAGCTTCACGATCCCGGCGGCGCTCCGCGCGGGCACCCACACCCTGTACCTCTACGCCCTGGACAGCGGCGGCGGCAGCAACCCGCCGCTCGACCGCTCGCCGATGAGCTACTCGTACTGAGGGAGATCGCTAAATCTCCATGATCTCCTGTTCCTTCTTCCCGATCACCTCGTCGACCTTGGCCACGCCCTTGTCGGTCGCGTCCTGCACCCGCTTGAGGCCCTTGGTCTCGTCGTCCTCGGTGATGTCGCCCGAGCTCGCGAGCTCCTTGAGCATCTCGTTGGCCTCGCGGCGGGCGCCGCGGACCGCGACCTTCGCCTCCTCGGCGATGCGCTTGATGTGCTTGACGAGGTCCTTGCGCCGCTCCTGCGTGAGCGGGGGGATCGGCACGCGCACGAGCTCGCCGTCGGAGACCGGGTTGAGCCCGAGCTCGCTCTGCTGGCGGATCACGCGCTCGATCTCCTGGCACATGCTCTTCTCCCACGGCTTGATCGTGATCAGCCGCGGGTCGGGCACGTTCATCGACGCGACCTGGTTGAGGGGCGTCGCCGTGCCGTAGTAGTCGACCTTGAGCCCGTCGAGGAGGGCCAGGTTCGCCCGCCCGGTGCGGACCTTCGCCAGGTCGCGGCGCAGGGCCTCGATGGCCTTGTCGATGCTGACCTGCAGATCCTTGAGGACGTCGTTCACCATGTGCGTGGCTCCTTTACACGACCCGCGTGCCGATCTTCTCGCCTTGGATGACGCGCCGGATGTTGCCGGGCCGCGTCAGGTTGAAGACCACGATGGGCAGATTGTTGTCCTTGCACAAGGAGATGGCCGTCGCGTCCATCACCCCCAGGCTCTTGCTGAGCACGTCGAGGTAGGTGAGCTCCTCGAAGCGCACCGCGTCCGCGTGGCGCTTCGGGTCGCAGTCGTAGACGCCATCGACCTTGGTGGCCTTGAGGAGCACCTCGGCGCCGATCTCCATGGCCCGCAGCGCCGCGGCGGTGTCGGTGGTGAAGAAGGGGTTGCCGGTGCCGCCGGCGAAGATGACGACCCGGCCCTTCTCGAGGTGCCGGTTGGCGCGCCGCCGGATGTACGGCTCGCACAGCGCCTGCATCTCGATGGCGCTCTGCACCCTTGTCACGACGCCGCGCGACTCCAGGGCGTCCTGCAGCGCCAGCGAGTTGAACACCGTCGCCAGCATGCCCATGTAGTCGGCGGTCGCGCGATCCATCCCCTTGGCGCTCGCCGCCACGCCGCGGTGGATGTTGCCACCGCCGATGACGACGCCGATCGCGACGCCGAGGTCGTGGACCTCCTTGACCTCGGCGGCGATGGTGGCGAGCGTCTCGGGATCGATGCCGAACTGGGCGCGGCCCATGAGGGCCTCGCCGGAGAGCTTCAGGAGGATGCGGGAGTACCGGAGTGGCACTGAGCCCCCTACCAGGCTACGCGCTCTCGAGCTCCTTCGCGACCTCGGCGGCGATGTCGCTCTTGCGCTTCTCGAGGCCTTCGCCGAGCTCGTAGCGGACGAAGCGGCGCACGGCGATCTTCTCGCCGATCTTGGCGATGTGCTCGTTGACGAGCGTCTGCACGTCCTTGGCCGGGTCCTTGACGAAGGGCTGGTCGAGGAGGACGACTTCCTTCATCCACTTCTGCACCGCGCCCTCGGCGATCTTGGGCAGGATCTTCTCGGGCTTGCCCTCGGTGCGCGCCTTCTCCTCGGCGATCTCCTTCTCCTTCGCCACCAGCTCGGCCGGGACCTCGTCCTTGGTCACGAACTGGGGGTTGGAGGCGGCGATCTGCATGCAGAGGTCGTGCACGAGCTGCTTGAAGTCCTCGTTCTTGGCGACGAAGTCCGTCTCGCAGTTGACCTCGAGCAGGACGCCGATCTTGCCGCCCATGTGGATGTAGCTCGAGACGAGGCCCTCGGCCGCGATGCGGCCGGCGCGCTTCGACGCGGCCGCGAGGCCCTTCTTGCGCAGGTACTCGGTGGCCTTGTCGATATCGCCATCGCACTCGCCGAGCGCCGTCTTGCAGTCGACGATGCCGGCGCCGGTGCGCTCACGCAGGTCCTTGATCGTGGAGGCGGTGAATTCAGCCATGACTCGTTCTCCTCGGTAGTCTCGCGACGGTCTAGCGCTCGGGGGTGGTCTTCGGGCTGGCGGCCGCCTCGGGCTCGGGGCGCGCGCCGCTGCCGCTGCGGTGCGACACGATCTCGACCTTGGGGCCCTCGCCGGTCGGCGGCACGCGCACGATCGGCGGCTCCGGCTTCTCCTCACCGCCCGGCCCGCCCTGCGCCTGCTGCTTGTCCTTCGAGCCCACGGCGCGCTCGCGGCCGAGCCGCTGGCCGAGGATGCACGCGTCCGCGACCTTCGACGCGAAGAGCCGCAGGGCGCGGATGGCGTCGTCGTTGCCGGGGATGACGTAGTCGACCACGTCCGGATCGCAGTTCGTGTCGGTGACGGCGATGACCGGGATCTCGAGCTTGCGCGCCTCGGCGACCGCGATGTGCTCCTTGTTCGGGTCGACGACGAAGACCGCGCCCGGGACCGAGCCCATGGTCTTGATGCCGCCCAGCGACTTCTCGAGCTTGGCCCGCTCGCGCGTGAGCTGCAGGACCTCTTTCTTGGTCATGCGGCTGAAGGTCCCGTCCTCGGCCATCTTCTCGATCGAGCGCAGGCGCTCGATGCTGCCCTTGACGGTCTTGAAGTTCGTCAGCGTGCCGCCGAGCCAGCGGGTGGTCACGCACGACATGCCGGCGCGCTTCGCCTCCTCGGAGATGACGTCCTGCGCCTGCTTCTTCGTGCCGACGAAGAGCACGGTCTGGCCGCTGGCGGAGATGTCGACGAGGAAGTTGAAGGCGTGGCGGAAGAGCCGCACCGTGTGCTGCAGGTCGATGATGTGGATGCCGTTGCGCGCGCCGAAGATGTAGGGCCGCATCTTCGGGTTCCAGCGCTTGGTCTGGTGGCCGAAGTGCACGCCCGCCTCGAGGAGCTGGCGCATCGTGATCGGCTGGTCGGTCAGGTTCTGGGTAGACTGGGAGTCCTGCTGCTGGTCCATCACTATCCTCCGCGTTGATCCGCCGCCCCCGTCATCGGCCCGCCGAACCCCATGATTGGGGCACGCCGGCAGTCCTCGGGAGGCGTGTGTAGTTAAAGCGGGTTCGTATCTAACACGGGCCCAGAGCGGTTGCAAGAGCCGGATCCCCCCGTCCTCCTCGTGCCCGTGCCCGTGCCCGTGCCCCTGCCCGGCCTCTTCCGGATCGGGCACGGGCACGGGCAGGGGCACGGGCACGAGCGGCAACGCGGGGCGGCGCAGGCCGATACTCGCGCCATGCTTGATGCCACAGGGGCCGGATTTGACCACGAACGGCTCGAGGTCTATCAGCTGGCGCTCGAGCTCATACCTCTTGCCGAGACACTCGTTTCGCAGCTCCCGCCAGGTAGGGCGTACCTCGTCGACCAACTCCGGCGCGCGGCGCTCTCCGTGGTGCTCAACATCGCCGAGGGCAGTGGCGAGTTCAGCGCCCGCGACAAGGCCCGCTTCTACCGGATGGCGCGCCGCTCGGCGACCGAGTGCGCGAGCATTCTGGACGTCTTCCGCACGAGCAGGCTCGGCGATGGGGAGACCTGCCGCGTCGGCCGCAGGTTACTGTTGCGGGTCGTGTCGATGCTCGTCCAGCTGGGGCGGCGGTGGGAAAGGAAGGAAGTCGGCTCAGCAGGTCCGACGAACGTTACTGCTTGCGCATCAGCACCCGGCGGCCCTCGTCGAGCTCGATCTGGGCCGGGCTGATGACGCGGCCGGCGTGGCTCGGGCCGGGGGCGAGCTGGCGGCGGTCGCAGGGGTTGTCGGAGGAGGCGACCGCGTCCTCGAAGATGCGGAGCATGCCGCTCGAGACGCCGCCGTGGATCTGGTAGCGGGCGGCCTGGTTCATGTGGGGCACGCCCGAGCACTCGTAGGGGGCGCCGTTCGGGGAGGTGAAGCGGGTGCGGACCTCGTAGTAACCGGTGAGGTTGTCGCCGGTCTGGCCGAGCACCCACTCCTCGCTGGTCTGGACCCGGGCCTGCGTCTCCGGATCGACGCCGTCGGTCACGAAGCCCCAGGTGCCGGTGAGGCCGCCCTGGCCGGTGACCTGCTGCGGGGTGCCGGGCTTGTAGGCCGCCACCTGCGGGGCCGCGCCGCCGCTCGTGAAGGTGAGGCAGTTGACCGCGCCGATGGAGATGAGGAGCGCACCGAGGACGAGCTTTTTCATGTCACCTCTCCGTTCAGTTTCCGTCAGGAGCGGCGGAAATCTAACACAACGCCCCGGACCCGCCTAGAGGTCCCGCGGCACCGCGACCCGGCCTGCGGCTTGCATCGCTTGATTTTGCCGTCGCGGTTTGGCACTCTCGCCGCGCCCAAGGAGATCCCACCCATGACCAAGCCACTCGATATCCAGCCCGCCCAGGGTAAGCTGGGCGTGCTCATGCCCGGCCTGGGCGCCGTCGCCACCACGTTCATCGGCGGCGTCGAGGCCATCCGCCGCGGTATCAGCAAGCCCATCGGCTCGCTCACCCAGATGGGCACCATCCGGCTCGGCAAGCGCACCGAGGGTCGGTCGCCGGCGATCAAGGACTTCGTGCCCCTCGCCCACCTCGACGACCTCGTCTTCGGCGGCTGGGACATCTACCACGACAACTGCTTCCAGGCGGCGTCCAAGGCGGGCGTGCTCAACCCGCAGCACCTCGAGCAGCTCAAGGACTTCCTCTCCGGGATCACGCCGATGCCGGCCGTCTTCGACCCCGAGTTCGTCAAGCGCCTGCACGGCGACAACGTGAAGAAGGGCGCGAACAAGATGGTCCTGGCCGAGGCGCTCGAGCAGGACATCGAGCACTTCCGCAAGGAGAACAACTGCGCCCGCCTGGTCATGATCTGGTGCGCCTCGACCGAGGTGTACCGCCAGCCGAGCGCGGTGCACGAGACGCTGGCCGCGTTCGAGCAGGGCCTGCGCGACAGCGACCCGAACATCGCGCCGTCGCAGATCTACGCCTACGCCGCCCTCAAGCGGAAGGTGCCGTTCGCCATGGGCGCGCCGAACCTGTGCGTCGACACCCCGGCGCTCCAGGAGCTGGCCCGCAAGAACCACGTCGCCATCGGCGGTAAGGACTTCAAGACCGGCCAGACCCTCATGAAGACCATCATCGCGCCCGGCCTCAAGCAGCGCATGCTCGGCCTCGAGGGCTGGTACTCGACGAACATCCTCGGCAACCGCGACGGCGAGGTGCTCGACGACCCCGAGAGCTTCAAGACCAAGGAGGTCTCGAAGCTCGGCTCGCTCGAGTACATCCTGCAGCCGCACCTCTACCCGGACCTCTACGACCACTTCACCCACGTCGTGCGCATCAACTACTACCCCCCGCGCGGCGACAACAAAGAGGGCTGGGACAACATCGACATCTTCGGGTGGATGGGCTACCCGATGCAGATCAAGATCAACTTCCTCTGCCGCGACTCGATCCTCGCGGCGCCCATCGTGCTCGACCTGGCGCTGTTCTTCGACCTGGCCCAGCGCAGCAAGATGGCGGGCATCCAGGAGTGGCTCTCGTTCTACTTCAAGAGCCCGATGACGGCGCCCGACCTGTACCCCGAGCACGACCTCTTCATCCAGGCGATGAAGCTCAAGAACACCCTGCGCCACCTGAAGGGTGAGGAGCTCATCACCCACCTCGGCACCGAGTACTACGACTAGCCGCCCGCCGTCAGGGCTCTTCTTTCCAGCTCCGATCGATGGTCTTGCGCTCGCCGGCGGCGAGCTTGACCGGCACGCGCTCGTGCTTGCCGAGGCCGTCGTTCACGAGCAGCACGGTATGGGGACCGGGCGCGAGGTCGCGCTCGATCGGCGTCTCGCCCAGGTACTGGCCGTCGAGGTAGACCTTGGCCCAGGGGCCGACCTGCACGCTGAGGTGGGCCTTGCGCGCCGCGTCAGGCGCCTTCGCGGGGTCGGGCGCCTTCGCGGGCTCGAGCGCCTTCGGCGGGTCGGTCGGCTCCGCCGGCCGGGGCGCCGGCGCCCCGTGCGCACGGGGCTGCGCC
>DASXVK010000519.1:0-17803 GCA_036504295.1 Polyangia bacterium | reverse complement strand
CGAGGCCGCGCACGAGGCCGGCAGCCGCGCACTTCCGCGGCCCAAGTGCGAATTTGTGCAGGGGCACTGCGTGCGTCGGGCCTCCCCAGTCACCGACGAAGCCGGCCACGGCGACGCCCCGGAGCGGCAATCAGTCCTGGGACAGGCCGCGCTCCGCTAAGCCGCGCCGAGGCTCTCGCCGGGCTGCGTCGCCGCGGGCGCCGGCCGGTGCAGCGCGGCCCGCGCCAGGAGCACGCTCCCGAGCGCCACGAGGGCGAGGCACCCGTACTGGGCCGGCGTCAGCCCGAAGTAGCGGGGGTCGTTGTAGCGCAGGTCGGTCGCGCGCAGGAAGTCGAGGCCGAAGCGGGCCAGGCCATAGAGGACCGCCATGGTCCCGACGAGGGTGCCGGGGGCGCGCTCGCGGCGCCCGAGCAGCCACAGGACCGCCGTGATGAGGATCGCCACGGGCACCTCGTACAGCCCGAGATCGAAGCGCGGCCCGTCGGGGTAGCGCACCGCGAGGACGAAGTTGGTGAGGCGGCCGGGGTGGTCGTGGGCCACGGTGCAGCCGAGGCGGCCGAAGATCCACGCCGGCGCGAACGCCCAGGAGAGGGCGTCGATGTAGCGCAGGATCGCCGCGCGCTTGATGGCCAGCACGACGATCGCGACGAGGGCCCCCCCGATGAAGCCGCCGAAGGACGAGAGGCCGGCCCAGAACTTGAGGATGACGAGGGGATCCTGCCGCAGGTCCTCGGGGTGGTAGGCGAGCACCTCGAAGATGTGCGCCATGGCGAAGCCGCCGAGGAGCCCCCAGTTGACCGCCGCGGTCAGGACCAGGTCGTCGAGCCCCACCTTCTTGGTCCGCCGACGGGCGAGCCAGTAGCCCAGCAGCACGGCGGTGGCCACCAGGATGCCGAAGGGGTGGAGCGTTATGGGGCCGAGCGGGATGTCGGGGATCTGGATGTAGGGCAACATGGGCTGCGGTCTCTACCCTTGCTTGTGCCGGAATGGGGGGTGGTAGCAAGCAAAAAAAACGCGGCGCCGTGGTGGCCGGCGCCGCGTAGGTGGTGGCAACGACACGCAGCGCCGACGGTGGGGTTGGCACCGTCACCCGCCGGGAGGGGGCTCGGCGGTGGTGCGCCTTGGTCGGGGGCAACGACCGTCGGCGCCTGGGGGGCTGTGATGAGACGGTGCCGGACGTCGTCGCTGCGTATCGTTGCTACCGATGGGATAACGTCATGCCCCGGCGGCCCATTCCCGCGGCTCGCACTTTCTTTTGCGATCTCTCCGACGGAGCGGGACGCGCGTCAGGGGGACCGGATGCAGATCTGGCCGACGAACGCGATGCTGGCGCAGACCGGGAGCTGGGGCCCGCACTCGGCGGGGCAGGCGCCGGCGCAGGTGCACGGGCCGGAGCAGTAGAAGGCGCCGTTCCCCTCGACGCAGAGCGACGTCGCACAGTCGTTGCCGTCGGTGCACGGGTCCACGCCGCTCACGCCCGTGCCGCGCGCCCCCAGGTGGCAGAAGCAGCCCAGGGCCTCGCTGCACTCGCACCGCTCCGCCGCCGGGCAGTCGGCGTTGAAGGTGCAGGCCGCGTTCGAGGCGTCCCCGGTCGCGAACGTGGTGTCGGCCGGCCCGTCGGTGGCGGCCGCGGCGTCGGCCGGGCCGTCGGTCGCGGGCGCGGCGTCAGCGCTCGCGAGCGCGGCGTCGGCGTCGTCGCGCGTCGGGATGCCGCTACGGCAGCCGGCAGCGACGAGCAGGAGCCAGAGGGTGAACACAGGGACGACGCGCGGGCGCATGACGGCATTGTACCGGAGCGGCCCCCGTCCGGGCACCCCGCGCAGGGCCCCTACTTGACCCGCCGCGAGCCCGGGGGCTACGGTGGACGCGGTGGCGACCGCCACGAGGAGCAGCCGTATGGCCCGCACGATCACCGCCCGCGCGACGCTGGTCGCGCTCTTCGTCCTGCCGCTCGGGCTCGCTCAGGTCGGGTGCGGCCCGACCGCCGGCGGGGTCGACGGCGACGGCGGCCCCATCGGGGCCACCTGCACCACCGCGGACCACTCCTACTGCGACAACACGGTCCACCACTCCTGCGTCGGCGGCCACTGGAAGACCCAGGACTGCGGCTCCGGCGTCTGCGTCGCGGAGTCGGGGTGCCAGGCCTGCCTCGGCGGCACCAAGTACTGCGAGGGCTCGGATGTCTACGAGTGCAACGCCGACGGCTCGAGCGGCACGTACCTGAGCACGTGCGCCGAGTTCGAGAAGTGCGTCCTCGGGGGGTGCCTGAGCGCCTGCGCCGACCTCACTCGCAGCAACGTGGGCTGCGAGTTCTGGGCCATCGACCTGCCGAACGACTACCAGTGCATCTCGATGAACGGCGGCGCCACCTGCGACCCGATCACCTATGGCTGCGGCGCCTGCCAGCAGTTCGCCGTGGTCGTGACCAACACCAGCGACTTCGTGGTCAACGTCAAGGTGGAGCTGAACAACGCGGGGCCCGGCGAGCCCCTCGCGCTCGAGACGGTCGAGGAGAAGCAGGTCGGCCCGCGGCTGCTCGCGATCTTCAACCTGCCCATGCGCGAGGTCGACTGCACCGAGTGGTACACCGACACCTCCGGCAAGATGCGGCGGCGCAACGACACGACGACGTGCCTGTCGAGCAAGGCCTACCGCGTCACGAGTGACTACCCGATCGTCGCCTACCAGTTCAACCCCATCGTCAACGTGTACTCGAACGCGGCCTCGCTGCTCATCCCCACGAACGGCCTCGACACGGACTACTACGTCCTCTCCTGGTCGACGACGAACCCGATCAAGATGCCGATCCCGGGCCAGTCCATCGAGGGCATCCCCGACTACATGAACGTCACCATCGCCGGCGTCTACCCGGGCACCCACGTCCAGGTCACCACGGCCCACCAGACCCAGGGCTCGCCCGACGGCGGCGTCCCCGTCGCGGCCGCGAGCGCCGGCGAGACGATCACCGTCAACCTCGGGCCGTTCGACGTGCTCAACATCGAGAGCCGGCAGGACCTGCAGCACCCGACCGGCGACTTCACCGGCACGCGCGTCGTCTCCGACTACCCCGTCGCCGTCTTCAGCGGCGGGCAGCGCTCGATCGTGCCGGACGCGACCGACAGCTACAACCCGCCGGCCCCGGCGGCCGCCGGCGACCTCTGCTGCACCGAGCACTTCGAGCAGCAGATGTTTCCGGTGTCCTCGCTCGGCACCAAGTTCGTCATCACGCGCTCGCCGATCCGCTCGACGGGTGCGCCGGAGCCGGACTTCTACCGCATCCTCGCGACGAAGCCCGGCACGGTCGTGACGACGAACCTCGCGAACTTCCCGACGCTGAACATCGACGCCGGCAAGTACGCGCGGCTCTGGGCGACGGAGGACTTCACCATCATCTCCAACGAGCCGATCATGATCGCTCAGTACATCGTGAGCGAGCAGTACATGGACTCGTACAACACGGGCGGCGACGGCAAGTACATCCTCTTCCCGCCGGCCGAGCAGCACCGGCCGACCTACGTCTTCCTCGTGCCGACGACGTTCCCGAAGGACTACGTCGTCATCGCGGCGCCCGAGGGCACGCAGGTCCTGCTCGACGGGACCGACGTCGGCGGCGAGATCACCTCCCTGTGCGAGAAGCATCCGGCCGGCATCCTCGACACGGTCAGCTACAACGCCATCCGCTGCCCCGTCGAGGACGGGCCGCACACGATCGACGCGACCGACAGCAGCGGCGCCGGCATCCCGGTCGGCATCTCGGTCTACGGCTACGGCAACGTCTCGTCGTACGCCTACCCCGGCGGGGCCGACGTGAAGCAGATCAACATGCAGTAGCGCTACACTCCGCGCGGAAAGCCCTCACCGGGGTTGATGCCCGAAAGCCTCAGAACTGGATCTGGGCCTTGAACTTCCCGGGCGCGTACTCGACGAGGGAGATGAGCGGCTTGCCCTGCTTGGTGCACCATTTCTTGACGTCGGCGGGGAACTCGGCGCAGTCGGCCGAGATCTCGAGCATGGTGCCGGCGGTGAGCTGCCGCGAGAGGACCGTGAGCTTGAGGACCGGCTGTGGGCACTTGAGCCCGAGGCAATTCAGCGTCTGCGAAGGCATAGGCTCCCTCCTTTCGAGGCGGTGATACGAAGCGTGCTCATGGCTGCGGCTCCGCCCGGCGCGGGCCGGCCAGCCGCAGGCGCGGCAGGGCGGCGAGCCGCGCGTGCATCGCGGTCACCACGCGCTGCAGCCGCTCGCCCTCGCCGGCGGAGACCCAGTCGATGGCGAAGCGCTCGGTCTCGATGCCGAGCTGCGTGAGGACGCGGGCGAGCAACGCCGCGCGACGCGCCGCGTGGTGGTTGCCCTCCTTGTAGTGGCAATCGCCCGGGTGGCAGCCGAGGATGAGCACCCCGTCGGCGCCGGCGCAGAAGCCGTGCAGCACGAGCTGCGGGTCCACCCGGCCGGAGCACATGACGCGCACCAGGCGGACGCCGGCCGGGTAGTCGAGCCGCAGCCCGCCGGCCTTGTCGGCGCCGCCGTAAGAGCAGAAGTTACAGACGAACACGAGGAGCCGCCGGTCAGCCTGGTCTTCACCGCGCGACGCGACGCGCGGTGGGGGGAGGCTCGGCGAGCTTTGCTCGCCGAGGGGGGACGGGCACGTCCCCCCCTGATCAGTGAGGCGCCGGTCAACCACGGAGCACCTCGCTGATCTCCGCGCGCAGCTGCTCGTCGGTGAAGTGGCGCGCCTGCGCCGCGCCGCTCGGGCAGGCGGCGACGCAGGTGCCGCAGCCGCGGCACAGGACCTCGTTCACCCGCACGCGCGCGCGCTTCTCGTCGGCGACGCAGGCCTGATAGGGGCAGACGGAGACGCAGGTGAGGCACCCGCCGCACCGCTCCTCGTCGATCGTCGTGGTCAACGGTTCGAGCTTGAGCATCCGCCCGGGCTGCAGCCGGCCGAGCGCCATGCCGGCCGCCGCTTGCGCCAGCCCCACGCTCGCGGCGATGGACCGCGGCCCGGCGGCGCAGCCGGCCAGGTACACGCCGTCGAGGCTGCTCTGCGCCGGCCGCAGCGCGAGGTGGTCGGGGCGCGGGAACCCACCCTGGTCCACGTCCAGGCCGAGCAGCTCGGCATGCCGCCGCGTGCCCGCGCTCGGCGCGAGCCCGGTCACCAGCACGACCAGGTCGCAGGCGATCTCCTGCCGGCTCCCGGCCGCGTCGCGGTAGCCGACCCTCAGCCCGGCGGCGCCGGCCTCGACGCAGGTGGCGTCGGCATCGCTCACGCGCACGAAGCGCGCCCCCCGGGCCGCGGCCTTCGCCACCAGCGCCGTCGCGCCCGCGCCGACCGTCACCAGGTCGGGCGTGAGATGCAGCACCTCGCAGGCGGGCTCCTCCCGGTTCGCGAGCAGCGCGATCATGGACGCCGCCTGGCAGCACACCCCCGAGCAGCCGCCGAGCTCCGTGCGGCCGACGCAGTGGACGACCACCACGCGGCCCGGGCGGCGGCCGTCGCGCGTCCGCAGCGCGCCGCCGGTCGGCCCGCTGGTGCTGAGCAGGCGCTCGACCTCGGCCAGTGTGAGCACGTCGGGCAGGCGGCCGTAGCCCAACGCCGGTCGCGTCCCGGGGTCGAACGAGCCGGCGCCGGTGGCCAGCACGATCGCGCCCACCTTCAGGGCGTGCGTCCGGTCGGCCTGGGCGAAGTCGATGGCCTCGAGCGGGCAGGCGGCGGCGCAGGCGGTGCAGTCCTCGCCGTGCGCGCGGAGGCACGCGTCGCGGTCGATGACCGCGCAGTTGGGGACGCAGCCCGGGAAGGGGAGGTAGATGGCCTTGCGCGGACGCAGCCCGTGGTCGAAGGCGTTCGGCACCTCGACCGGGCAGGCCGCGATGCACTCGTCGCAGCCGATGCACTGGTCGGGGTTCACCCAGCGCGCCCGCTCGCGCACCTCGACCTCGAAGTTGCCGAGGAAGCCGGCGACCCGGGCGACCTCGGCGTTGGTGAGGAGGGTGAGGCTCGGCGCCTCGGCGACCGCGGCCAGACGCGGCGCCAGCAGGCAGGGCGCGCACTCGCCGTCGGGCGCGACCTCCTCGAGCTCGGCCACGGCGCCGCCGATCGACGGCGCCGCCTCGACGAGCGTGACGTGGCGGTCCGCACCGGCGGCGAGCAGCGCCGCCTCGATGCCCGCGACTCCGCCGCCGATCACCAGCACGTCGGGCGTGCACGGGATCGACCGCTCGTCGATGGGCGCGTGCAGCCGCACCCGGACGATCGCCGCGCGCGCGAGCGCCAGCGCCTTGTCCTGGGCCGGCCCCGCCTCCCGCGTGACCCAGGTGCAGTGCTCACGCACGTTGGCCATCTGGAGGAGGAACCGGTTCAGCCCGGCCCGGGCCACCGCCTCGCGGAACGTGGCCTCGTGCTCCTTGGGCGAGCAGGCCACGACGACCGCGTGCGTGGCCGCCTCCGCGCGGAGCCGGGCGGACACGAGCTCCTGGCCGTCGGGGGCGCACAGGAGCTCGTGGGTGGCGACGAAGGCCACCCCCGGCAGCCCGGCCAGCTGGCGCTCGAGGTCCGGGAGGTCGAGGACCCCGGCGATGTTGTCGCCGCAGCGGCACAGGAACACGCCGATGCGCTCGTCGCTCATCGCCGCACCCGGTAGTACGTGGCGCCGTTGGCCTGCTCGGGCTGCAGCATCTCCCAGCTCACCGTGGCCTCGGCGCCGCCCAGGAACAGGTAGCCGTCGGGCTTCAGGTAGCGCAGCACCCGCTCGAGGACCGCCGTCTTCGTCGCCAGGTCGAAGTAGATGAGGACGTTGCGCAGCAGGATGACGTCGCAGGTCGGCAGGAGCGGCAGCGGGTCGGCCAGGTTGAGCTGCCGGAGCTCCACCAGTCGGCGGATGTCGTCCCGGATCTGCCACTCGCCGTCCACCGGCTCGAAGTAGCGCGCCTTCACCTCGGCCGTGATGCCGCGGCTCACCTCGAGCGCGCTGTACCGGCCGCGGCGCGCCTGGGCGAGCATCTCGCTGCTCACGTCGGTGCCGAGGATGCGCACGTCCCACCGGTCGAGGAGCGCGGCGTAGGCGCGGTGCAGGAGGATGGCGACGCTGAAGGGCTCCTGGCCGCTCGAGCAGGCGCAGCTCCAGAAGGTCAGGCTGCGATCGATGCGGCGCGCCTCGAGGAGCGCCGGGAGCACCGTGCGCTCGAGCGCCTCGAACGGGGCGCCGTCGCGGAAGAACGAGGTCTCGTTGGTGGTCATCGCCTCGACCACGTGCCGCTCGAGGTCGTACGACGGCTGGGTCTGCAGCCGCAGCAGCAGCCGCTCGACCGACCCGGCCCCGGTCTGCGCCGCCAGGGCCCCCAGGCGGTACTCCGCCAGGTACTCCTTGGCCTCGGCGATCACCACCCCCGTGTGGCGCCGCACGAGCTGCTGCAGGTAATTGAAGTCGCGCTCGCCGATCGTCATGCCGGGCCCCGTCCCACGAGTCGGCGGACCTCGCGGGCCATCTCGTCGAGCGGGACCACCGCGTGCGCCAGGCCGGCCTGGGCCACGAGCCCGGGCATCCCCCAGACGACGCTGGTCGACTCGTCCTGCACCAGCACCCGGCCGCGCGCCTCGCGGATCCGCCCGCAGCCCGCGACCCCGTCCTGCCCCATGCCGGTCAGCACCAGCGCCAGCGCCCCCTCCCCGCAGGTCTCGGCCACCGACCGAAACAGGACGTCGACCGACGGCCGGCAGGAGTTCTCCGTGGGCCCCTGGTGGAGCAGCACCGCCAGCCCCGCGTTCGCCCGCACCACCACCATGTGGTGGTCGCCGGGCGCCAGCAACACGACCCCGGGCACGAGCGCGTCGCTCCCGACCGCCTCCCGCACCTGCAGGCCCGACTCGATGGCCAGCCGCTGGGCGAGCAGCCGGGTGAACATGGGCGGCATGTGCTGCGCGATCACGAGCGGCACGGGGAAGTCGCGGCCGAGCCCCACGAGCAGCTCGCGCAGCGCGTTGGGGCCGCCCGTCGAGGCGCCGATGGCGATGAGCTCGGGGCGCTGTCCGCGCGCGGCCGCGGGCCCGGTCGCCGCCGCCGCCCGGCGCGGCCGCCGCCGCTCCCCCAGGACGCAGAGCTGCCAGATGCGGGGCGTCAGCTCCGCGCGCAGGGCCACGACCGCCGCCGCGAGGTCGTCCGTGTCGGGCTTGGTGACGTAGTCGCTCGCGCCGCGCGCGAGGGCGTCGACGGTGACCTCGGCGCCGTGCGTCGTGTAGGCGCTGAGCATGATGACCGGCAGGTGCGGCGCCACCCGGCGGATCTCCGTGAGCGCCGTGAGCCCGTCCATCTCGGGCATCTCCACGTCGAGCAGCACGAGGTCGGGGGCGAGCTGGGCGACCTTCTCGACGGCCACCCGGCCGTTGCGGGCCGTGCCGACCACCTCGAACTGGGGCTCCTCGGCGAGCGCGTCGGCGACCATCTGCCGGGCGACCACCGAGTCGTCGACGATCAGGATGCGGGTTCGCGGCATCGCGGTCCGGTCAGGTGTGGAACTGCCCGACGAGCACGCGCAGGTCCGCGGCCATCTTCGCGAGCTGCTTGGCGGCCTCCTGGGTCTTCTTGGCGCTGTCGGCGCCGCCCTGGGTGGAGTGCGCGACGCCGGTGATGGTGCGGGCGATGTCCTCGCTCCCGCGCGCCGCCTCGGCGACGTTGCGGTTCATCTCGTTCGTCGTGGCGGCCTGCTCCTCGACGGCGCCGGCGATGCTGCTCGAGATGTCGCTGATGCGCTGGATGACGGCGCCGATCTCGCCGATCGAGCCCACCGCGTCCTTGGTGTCGGTCTGGATGGCGCGGATCTTCTTGCCGATGTCCTGGGTGGCGCTGGCCGTCTGCTTGGCCAGCTCCTTGACCTCGTTGGCCACCACCGCGAAGCCCTTCCCGGCCTCGCCGGCGCGCGCCGCCTCGATGGTGGCGTTCAGGGCCAGCAGCTTGGTCTGCTCGGCGATCGAGTTGATGACCTTGATGACCTGCCCGATCTCGTCGCTCGAATCGCCCAGCTTGGCGACGATCGAGTTGGTCCGCTCCGCGGCCGCCACCGCCGCCTTGGCGACCTGCGCGGCCTCGACGGCGTTGCGGGCGACGTCCTTGATGCTGCTGGACATCTCGGCCATCGAGCTGGCGAGCGTCTGCAGGTTCGTCGAGATCTGCTCGCCCGAGGCCGACACGACGGTCGCCTGCGACGAGTTCTCGTGGGCCGTCGCGCTCATGGTCTGGCTGACCGCGGTGAGCTCCTCGGCCGAGCGGGCCACCGCGTCGATCATCTGGCCGATCTGCTGGATGGCCGTCTGCAGGGAGGCCAGGGTGTTGTTGAGGTTGTCCTCGATGACCCGGTACTCGCCCTGATAGTCGCCCTGCATGCGCAGGAGCAGGTTCTTCGAGGCGCTGCCCGCGAGGACCTTCGCGGCCTCGCGGAGGGGCTCCATGATCGCGTCGAGCAGGTCGTTCACGCCGGCCGCGATCTCCTTGAAGTTGCCGTCGAAGCCGGAGACGTCGGCCCGCGAGCCCAGCGCGCCGGCGGCCGCCGAGGCCACCAGCTCGCGGATGCCGTCGAGCGAGCGGACCTCGCCGGTGATGTCGAGCATGTACTCCAGCGAGCCGCAGACGTGCCCCTGCGAGTCGTGCATCGGCGTGGCGATGTAGCGGACCGGCAGCGGCCGGCCCGCCTGCGCGATGCTCGACTGACCCTGGCAGATCTCGTTCCGCGCCCTGGCCAGGGCGCTGCGGCACTCGGCGGTGCGGCAGTGCGGCATGCGGAACGTGTCGTAGCACTTGCTGCCGATGAGCTCCTCCGGCTTGCGCCCCACGGTGTCGGCCGCCGCCGGGTTGGCGAACAGGATGCCGTAGTCGCGATCCAGCACGAAGACCGGCGTGGGGATGGCGTTGAGGTAGCTGATCTTGTCGGCCGCCTCCTCCATCAGGCTGTCGAGGATCTCCTCCGCCTTCTTGAAGCCCGAGATGTCGGCGATCTGCCAGACGGCGCCGGTGACCTCGCCGCCCTCCTTGACCGGGGCCGCGTGGCACTGCACCGACAGGGCCCCGCTGCTCAGCTTGACCTCGGTCTCGACGGTGACCGGCCCGCCCGTCGCCATCGCGCGCGCGCAGTAGCACTCGGGGGTGCCGCACTGGGGCATGTCGATGACGTCACGGCAGCTCGCGCCGACGAGGTCCTCGGTCGCCGTCCCGAGGAGGGCGGCGGCCGCGGGGTTGACGTAGCGGATCGTGAAGTCGCGGTCCACCCGCAGGAGGGCCAGCGGCGCGCTGGCGAGCGTCGTGGCCGCCTCCTGGGTCACACCGTCGCCCTGGCCCAGGGTCGCCACGACGCCGGCGAGCTCGCCGTCGGCGCCGGTGACCGGGGTCGCGGCGAAGCGCACGGTGCGCTGCGCGCCGGTGCGGCGGTTGTTCACCGCGAAGGCCTCGTCGACCTCCTCCTCCTCGGTGCGCAGCGCCACCTCGGCGGGCGTGGCGCGCTTCTTGGCGGAGAACGCCGTCCAGGCCTTCTTGCCGACGATCTCGTCGGCCGGGCAGCCGGTCAGATCCTCCATGGCCGCGGTCCACAGCACCACCGCGCCCTTGGCGTCCGCGGCGAACGCGGGCGCAGGCACCAGCGCGAGGAGCCGGGCCCCGAGGTCGGGGGCGCCGTTGGTGGCGGCGGAGGGGGAGGGATCCTTGGTCATTCGGGTTCTCCTTTGCCGGGGCGCGGCCGCGCCGCCGATTCTCGATCGAGCTGGAGCACGCGGGCCGTGTCGAGCACGAGCAGGAGCCGGTCCTCGAGCTTGTACGCCCCCTGGATGAGCTCTCGCGCCACGCCCGTGAGCGTCTCGGGGCGGCGCTCGAAGTCCTCTTCGGCGACCTGCACGACGTCGCCGATCTCGTCGACGAGCAGGCTCACCGGCCCGTCGGTGCTCCGGACGACCACGTTCATGGGCGGCCGCCCGCCGTCGGCTTCGCCGAGCTTCAGGCGGCGGCGCAGGTCGAGGGCGGGCACGATCTGGCCGCGCAGGTTGATGAGGCCGCGGATGACGGCCGCGGCGCGCGGCACGCGGGTCATCTCGTGGAAGGTCATGACCTCCTGGACCTCCCGCACGTCGATGCCGAGGTACAGCCCGTCCAGGGTGAAGGTGCAGAGCTGGCGCGGCGCGGTCATGGCGCGGCCGTCTTTCACGGGGGGCTCTGCCCGCCCCCCCTCGACCGGCAGAGCCCCCGGAGGCGAGCCGGAGGCGAGCCTCGTCGTAGATCGAGCCTCCCCCTCACCGCGCGCTCCCCGCGCGAGTTGGCGCCCGAGCTCGTGAGATCGTTCGTTGGTCATGGCGCGGCCCTCCGCGGCGGCGCGGCGGCGGCCACCCCGCCGGCGGCGGCCAGGATCGCCTCCATGTCGAGGACCTCGGTGATCCGGCCCTGGATCACGGCCGAGTAGAGCACGCCGCTGCGGCCCGCGGCGCAGCCGGCCGCGAGCGGCTCCTCGACGATGTCGAGCATGCGATCGACCACCAGCCCGACGCTGGCGCCGCCGCTGGCGTAGACGACGACCTGGATCATGGTCCCGTCGCGCTCCTCCTCGCCGTCCTCCGGGTGGCGCGGCGCCGACCGCCGCTCCGGCAGGAGCTGCGCGAGGTCCACCAGCGGCAGGATGGAGTGCCGGTACTGGATCAGGTCGCGGCCGCCGGCCCGCTCGACGAGGTCGCGCGGGAAGTACTCGAGACGCGACACGTGGGACAGCGGGATGGCCAGCCGGCCGTCGTCGGCGCCGCGCAGGAGCAGGAGCGACTGCCGCGTCTCGGCCGCCGGGGGCGGCGCGCTCCCGCGCTGCGCGTCGGCGAGGGCGCGGTCGCGCTCCTCGGCCACCAGGCGCACGGCCTTGGCCACGCCGAGCACGTCCAGGATCAACGCCACCCGGCCGTCACCCATGATGGTGGCGCCGGCGAAGTGGGGGTTCCCCTGGAGCTGCCGCGCCAGCGGCTTGACCACGATCTCCTCGGTGTCGCTCACGTCCTCGACCACCAGCCCGAACTGGCAGTCGCCGGCCTGCAGCACGACGATGTTGACCACCTCGTCGCCGCCGGCGGGAGCGGGCCGCGCGAGGCCCAGCTCCTGGCTCAGGTACACCAGCGGCAGGAGGTTGCCGCGCAGGCGGTAGACCGGCACGTCGTAGAGCCGCTCGATGCCGGTGCGCGCGCGCGCGCCCTCGAGCCGCACCAGCTCGAGGAGGCTCACCTGCGGGATGGCGTAGCGCTCGCCCGAGTCGGTGACGATGAGCGCGGGGATGATCGCCAGGGTGAGCGGGATCTTCATGCGCAGCGTGGTGCCGGCGCCGGGGCGGTTCCCGACGTCGATGGAGCCGCCGATGCGCTCGATGTTCGTCTTGACGACGTCCATGCCCACGCCGCGGCCGGAGAGGCTGGAGACGGCGTCGACGGTGGAGAAGCCCGGCAGGAACAGGAGGTCGATCGCCTCCCGGTCGCTCAGCCGCGCCGCCTGCCCGGCGGAGAGCAGCCCCTGCTGGAGCGCCTTCTGCTTGATCCGCTCGACGTCGATGCCGGCTCCGTCGTCGGAGATCTCGATGTTGACCAGCCCGCCGGCGTGGAAGGCGCGGATGAGGATCCGGCCCTCCTCCGGCTTGCCGAGCTGCGCGCGCTTCTCGGGCAGCTCGATGCCGTGGTCCACGCAGTTGCGGACGATGTGGGTCAGCGGGTCCTTGATCGCCTCGATGAGGGACTTGTCCAGCTCGGTCTGCTCGCCCTCCATCTCGAGGCGCACGCGCTTACCGCAGGCGAGCGCCAGGTCGCGCACCACCCGCGGGAACTTGGTCCAGATGCTGCCGATGTGCTGCATGCGCGTCTTCATGACGCCTTCCTGCAGCTCGCTCGTGATGAGGTTCAGCCGCTGGTAGGCGCTCGAGGCGTCGCCGTCCCCCTGGACCGCCGGCAGCCGCAGCAGCTCGTTGCGGGTGAGCACCAGCTCGCCGACGAGGTTCATCAGCTTGTCGAGCAGGCCGACGTCTACGCGGAGGGCGTTGACCGGGGCGCGCGTCTCGGTGACGGACTGCTCCTTGAGCGCGTCGACGACGTCGGCGCGCCGCACCAGGCCCCGATCGACGAGGATCTCGCCGACGTGGCCCGGGTCCCCCTGATCCTGGAGGCGCAGCGCCTCGGCCAGCTCGTCGCGCGACACCCGGCCCTTGCGCACCAGGATCTCGCCGAGCCCATCGCGCTCCGACGCGGCCGGCTCCGGCGCCGCGGCCGCGGGCGCGGGCGCAGCCGGCGCGGCCGGCGCGGCGGCCACGGGCGCCGCGGCCGCGGGCGGGGCCGGCGCGGCCGGGGGCTCGGCCAGCCGCCGCAGCCGCTCGATGAGGTCCGGGTAGTCGCGGTCGCCGTCCGTGCCGGTCGTCTGGATGGCGGCCAGCATCTCGCGCACCGCGTCGAGGGTCGCGAGCAGGCCGCTCGTCATCTCCTGCGACAGGAGCAGCTCGCCCTCGCGCAGCCGGTGCAGCAGGTCCTCGGCAGCGTGCGCCACGGCGCCGAGCTTGCGGTAGCCGAGGAAGCCGGAGTTGCCCTTGATGGTGTGGACGGTGCGGAAGATGCTGCTCAGGGTCGCGCGGTTGCCGGGCTCGCGCTCGAGCGCCACCAGGCTCCGATCGACCAGATCGAGGTTCTCCTGGCTCTCCGCCAGGAACTCCCTCGTGATGCTGTCCGCTTCGGTCATGTCCCCCACCGGGCGTGGGTGCCGTCGTTCTGCGCGGGCCGCCCACGCGGCCACGGCAGTATACCGGGTCCCGCCCGCTCTGAGAAGCGTTCGATGCGCTCCACAATAGTGTGCCAGGCCACCGTTCAGGCCGCGTGTGCTATTGTCCCCGGGCATGGCGACCAGCCGCGTGCTCATCGTTGAGGATTCGCGGACCTTCGCGGCGATCGTCCGGAGCACGGTCGCCGCGCAGCTCGGCTTCCCGACCGTGGTCGCGCGCTCGCTCGCGGACGCCAAGGCGCTGCTCGACGGCGGTGACGCGGACTTCACCGCCGCGGTGCTCGACCTCCTGCTGCCCGACTCGGACGGGGGCGAGATCGTCGATCTCGTCACCGCCCACGGCATCCCGGTGATCGTCCTGACCGGGACCTTCACGCCGCAGCTGCGCGACCGGATCCTGAGCAAGAGCATCGTCGACTACTTCGTGAAGACCGACCCGCAGTGCCTCGACCAGGCGATCGCCGCCATCCGCCGCCTGCACACGAACCGGCGGACCGCCGTGCTCGTCGTCGACGACTCGCGCCCGATGCGGACGCTCATCGCCGGCCTGCTCCAGGCGCTCGGGCTGCGGGTGCTCACGGCCGACTGCGCCGAGGAGGGGCTCGCGGTGCTCGCGGCGAACCCCGGCATCCGGATGGTGCTCACCGACTACCAGATGCCCGGCATGGACGGCTGCCAGCTCGTGTCGAAGATCCGCGAGACCCACAGCCGCACCGACCTCGCCGTCATCGGCCTGTCCACCGAGGGGACGCACTCGCTCTCGGCGCGCTTCCTCAAGCTGGGCGCCAACGATTTCCTGCCCAAGCCGTTCCTGCGCGAGGAGTTCTTCTGTCGCGTGCTGCAGAACCTGGACATCCTCGACTACATCGAGTCGATGCGCGAGGCGGCCTACCGCGACTTCCTCACCGGCCTGCGCAACCGCAAGTACTTCTTCGAGCACTGCGTCGCCCCGCACCTGGCGGCGCACGCCGGCGGCGCCTCGCTCGCCGTCGCCATGCTCGACGTGGACCACTTCAAGCGCGTCAACGACACCTACGGCCACGACGGCGGCGACGCCGCGCTCCGGCACCTGGCCGCGCTGCTCGGCGAGCACCTGCCCGAGGCCCACACCGTGGCGCGCTTCGGGGGTGAGGAGTTCTGCGCCCTGGTGCCGGCCGTGGATCGGGCCGCCGCGACCGCGGTGTTCGAGCGGCTGCGCGCCCGCGTGGAGGCCTCCCCCGCCCAGCACGACGGCACGCCGATCAGCTTCACCATCAGCGTCGGCGTCGCGCTCCTGCCGCGCGCCTCGCTCGACGAGCGGGTGCGACGCGCGGACGAGCTCCTCTATCAGGCGAAGGCGTCCGGCCGCAATCGGGTCGTGCTGGAGCCGGAGTAGGCGTCGCGCCGCTCACGGCGCACGGGCCCGCTCGCTCCCGCCACCCGGACCTTGGTTCCCGACGAGAAATGACGCGCTGCCCGTCTGGCGGGAAGGGGCTTGCAATCCCTGGCGACTCTGAATAGAACCATAGGCACCATCGCATCACAGGGGATGGCGGCGCGCGGGGTTGCACGAGACAATCGCGTCACGAAGGTGTATGTAAACCACCTGCTGCGGGCGTCCGTCCGCGGCGGGGTCAACGCCATTTGCAGCTCAACGGGGTCGGAGACGAGCCATGTTCGATTGGTTGAAGAACGTGAGTACGGCTGGGGACGGAACGAGCAGGGTGGCTGCGCGCGCGCCGCGACGCCCCTCCGGGTGGCTGGCGCGGCTCACCGCGGGCGCGATCGCCGCCGGCGTCCTGCTGGTCTCGCAGGTGGCCTTCGCGAGCGAGGCGGACATCTCCGTCCCGGACCTGAAGACCGGGAACTTCCTCGGCATGACCGGGCACAACCTGCTGCTCGGCGGCCTCGTGGTGTGCCTCTTCGGGCTCGCGTTCGGCGCCTGGATCTTCCAGAACGTGAAGAAGCTGCCGGTGCACTCGTCGATGCGCGACATCTCGGAGCTCATCTACGAGACCTGCAAGACGTACCTCTTCACCCAGGGGAAGTTCATCATGATCCTCTGGGGCTTCATCGGCCTCGTCATCCTCGTCTACTTTGGCATGCTCAAGCCGATCGGCACGGGCGGTGAGGTGTGGCGCAACGTCGCCATCATCCTCGCCTTCAGCCTCGTCGGCATCGCCGGCAGCTACACCGTCGCCTGGTTCGGCATCCGCATCAACACCTTCGCCAACTCGCGCTCGGCCTTCGCCAGCCTCCGCGGGATGCCGTACCCGACCTACGCCATCCCGCTCCGCGCCGGCATCAGCATCGGCACGCTGCTCATCTCCATCGAGCTCGTGATCATGCTGCTCATCCTGCTCTTCGTCCCCGGCCGCCTCGCCGGCGTGTGCTTCATCGGCTTCGCCATCGGCGAGTCGCTGGGCGCGGCCGCGCTGCGCATCGCCGGCGGCATCTTCACCAAGATCGCCGACATCGGCTCCGACCTCATGAAGATCGTCTTCAACATCAAGGAGGACGACGCGCGCAACCCGGGCGTCATCGCCGACTGCACCGGCGACAACGCCGGCGACTCGGTCGGCCCGACCGCCGACGGCTTCGAGACCTACGGCGTCACCGGCGTCGCGCTCATCACGTTCATCCTCCTCGCGGTCAAGCAGCCCCAGCTCCAGGTCCAGCTCCTCGTCTGGATCTTCGTCATGCGCGTCATGATGATCCTCACGAGCGTCGTCTCGTACTGGATCAACGGCGCGATCGCGAAGGCCAAGTACGGCAACGCCGCGAAGTTCAACTTCGAGACCCCGCTCACCTCGCTCGTCTGGATCACCTCGGCCATCTCGGTGGCGATGACCTACGCCGTCTCCTACCTCATCATCCCGACGCTGGGCGGCGACAGCAGCCTGTGGTGGAAGCTCGCCACGATCATCACCTGCGGCACGCTCGCGGGCGCCATCATCCCGGAGCTCGTGAAGGTCTTCACCTCGACCAACTCGGCCCACGTGAAGGAGGTCGTGAACTCCTCGCGCGAGGGCGGGCCGTCGCTCGGCATCCTCTCGGGCCTCGTGGCCGGCAACTTCAGCGCCTACTGGCTCGGCCTCGCCATCGTCGCGCTCATGGCGACGGGCTACGCCGTATCCACCGGCGGCCTCGGCGAGATCATGGCGGCGGCGCCGGTGTTCGCCTTCGGCCTGGTGGCCTTCGGCTTCCTCGGCATGGGCCCCGTCACCATCGCCGTCGACTCCTACGGCCCGGTCACGGACAACGCCCAGTCGGTCTACGAGCTGTCGACCATCGAGACCCTCCCGAACATCAAGGAGGAGGTCAAGAAGGAGTTCGGGTTCGAGCCGAACTTCGACAAGGGCAAGGAGTTTCTCGAGGAGAACGACGGCGCGGGCAACACCTTCAAGGCGACGGCGAAGCCGGTGCTCATCGGCACCGCGGTCGTCGGCGCGACCACGCTCATCTTCTCGATCATGCTGCTGCTGGCGAAGAAGGCGACCGGCCTCGAGGGCGACCTGACGCTGGCGCAGATGGGCACCATGCTGACGCAGGCGGCCCACAGCTTCTCGCTGCTCAACGCCCCGTTCCTGCTCGGCCTCATCGCCGGCGGCGCGGTCATCTACTGGTTCACCGGCGCGTCGATCCAGGCGGTCTCGACGGGCGCCTACCGCGCGGTCGAGTTCATCAAGGCGCACATCAAGCTCGACACCGAGGGGGGCAAGGCCTCCATCGCCGACAGCAAGAAGGTCGTCGCCATCTGCACGCAGTACGCCCAGAAGGGCATGTTCAACATCTTCATCGTGGTCTTCTTCTCGACGCTGGCCTTCGCCTGCGTCGACTCGTACTTCTTCATCGGCTACCTGGTCTCGATCGCGATCTTCGGCCTGTACCAGGCCATCTTCATGGCGAACGCGGGCGGGGCGTGGGACAACGCCAAGAAGATCGTCGAGACCGAGCTGCGCGAGAAGGGCACGCCGCTGCACGCGGCCACGGTCGTCGGCGACACCGTCGGCGACCCCTTCAAGGACACCTCGTCGGTGGCCATGAACCCGGTCATCAAGTTCACGACCCT
>DASXVK010000518.1:0-39477 GCA_036504295.1 Polyangia bacterium | reverse complement strand
AAGTACTGCATCACGGCGCCGGGCGGCGCGCTCGGCTGCGACAGGAACGACATGAAGAGCCAGAAGACGATGCCCTGCAGCAGCAGGAACACCGCGAGCACGACGTAGCCCAGCGGCGAGAGGAAGTACGAGCGGAGCTCGCGGGCGGCGATGGTGGGGACGTTGACCATGCTAGTTGCCCCCGGCCGCGTCGGCGTCGGCATCGGCGGCGGCGGGCGTGACCGACGGCGCCGCCTCCTCGCGGGTGGTGATGCGCACGAAGATGTCCTCGAGCGAGAGGGCCTCGCGCTTGAGGCCGAGCAGGACCCAGCCCCGCTCGACCACGGTGCGGAAGACCAGCTCGCGCGGGTCGGCGCCGGAGCCCAGGCGCAGCTCGATCTCGCACGGCGGCCCGGCGTGCCGGACCGCGGCCGCGACCACGCCGGGCAGCGCCGCCAGCGCCGGCTCCACCTCCGCGGCCGGGCCGCGGATCTCGGCGATCACGCGGGCGCCGCCCTCGAGCTGCTCGCGGAGCCGCTCGGGCGTGTCCTGCGCCACCAGCCGCCCCTTGTTGATGATGGCGACCCGCCCGCACAGCATCTCGACCTCGGGGAGGATGTGGGTCGAGAGCAGGACCGTGTGATCCTTGCCGAGGTCGCGGATGAGCTCGCGGACCTCGCGGATCTGGTTCGGGTCGAGGCCGACGGTGGGCTCGTCGAGGATGAGGATCGGCGGGCGGTGCACGAGGGCGTCGGCGAGCCCGACGCGCTGGCGGAAGCCCTTGGACAGCGTGCCGATGAGGCGGCGGCGCTCGTCGCCGAGCCCGCACTGCTCGACCGCGCGGTCGACGTTGGCCCGGCGCTGCGCCCGCGGCACCCGCTTGAGCGCGGCGCGGAACGCGAGGTACTCCTGGACGCGCATCTCGGGGTAGAGCGGCACGTTCTCCGGCAGGTAGCCGATCCGCCGCCGCGCCTCGAGCGACTGGTCCACGACGTCGAAGCCGGCGATGCTCGCGGTGCCCGCCGTGGGCGGCAGGAAGCCCGTCAACATCCGCATGGTCGTGGTCTTCCCGGCGCCGTTCGGGCCGAGGAAGCCCAGGATCTCGTGCTCATGGACCTCGAACGAGAGGTCCTCGACGGCATGGGTGTCGACGTAGCGCTTCGTGAGGTTCTGCGCACTTATCATGGGTAGGCTCGGCGGGTATAGCCGAATCCGTTGCCCCTGGCAACCGCGAGTCGCGAGCGGCTATTCCCGTCGGACGGGGGCTCAGGCCGTGGCCGTGGCGGCGGTGCCGGCGTCCGCGCCGGCGACCTCGGCCGCGGGGCGCTCGAGCGGCAGGGAGACCACGAAGGTCGTGCCTCGGTCCTGCGCGGTCGTGTAGGCGACCTCGCCCTGGTGCTCCTCCACGATCTTGCGCACCATGGCGAGGCCGAGGCCGGTGCCGCCCTTCTTGCCGGCGGTGACGAAGGCCTCGAAGAGGTGCCCCTCCAGCTCCGGCGGGATGCCCCGGCCGGTGTCGGCGAAGGTGAGCACCAGCCGGTCGCCTTGCGCGGCGACGGTCAGGCGGAAGGTCCCGCCGTGGGGCATGGCCTCGGCGGCGTTGCGCGCCAGGTTGTGCACCACGCGGTAGAGCTTGGTCTCGTCGAAGAACGCCACCCCGGTGTAGCGCGGCTCGACGATGAGCTCGACCCCCTGGCCGGCGAACTCCTGCCGCAGGTGCGCCTCGACGTCGGCCAGCCACTTGTGCAGGTACACCTTGCGGATCAGCAGGTTCGACTCGCCCCGGGCGAAGGCCAGCACCTCGCGGGTCATCGCCCCCATCACCTCGAACTGGCGCTGCACCTGGTCGGCGTAGTCGCGGCGCTGGGCCGGGTCCTCGACCAGCGCCATGAGCTGGGCGTAGCCCGAGATGATGGTCATCGGGGTCTTGATGTCGTGCAGCACGCCCGACAGCATCTGGCCGATGGCCGCGAGCCGGCCCTCCTTCAGGCGCTCCTCCTTGGCCCGCGCGAGGCGGATGGCGCGCGACGCCTGGCCAGCCATGAGCGTCAGGAGCTTGAGGTCGTCGGCGTCGAAGCGGCGCAGGCCGCGCTTCGACAGCAGCTCGAACGAGCCGAGCGGCTCGTCCTCGGCGGCGGCGACCAGCGGCACGCACAGGATGTTGCGCGGCACGTAGCCCACGCGCTCCGCGACCGCGCGGTTCCAGCGCGCGTCCTTGGCGGGCGCGTTGACGATGGCCGCCTCGCGCCGCCGGGCGACCCAGCCGGCGATGCCCTCGCCCTCGCGCAGGCGGATGTGCTTGATGGTCTCGCCGTGGCGGCCGAGCGCGGTGCGGAAGTAGAGGTCGCCCTTGTGCTCGTCGTAGAGCAGGATCGACCCGGCGTCGGTCTCGAGGAGGTCCATGGCGCGCTGGAGCAGGCGCCCGAGCAGCTCGTCGAGATCCGCGGCGGCGTTGATCTCCTTCTCGATCTCGAACAAGAGGTCGAGATCCTTCATCTTGTGCTCGAGCTTCTCCTGCGTCTCGAGCAGCTCGACGTTCTTGCTGATGACCGAGAGGTAGAGCTTCGAGTTCTCGATCGAGATGGCCGCCTGCGCCGCGAGCAGCGCGAGCAGGCTCTCGTCGGCCTCGGTGAAGGGCCGCTCGCCCTGCTTGTTGAGCACCTGCACGACGCCGACGGTGCGCCCGAGGTTGTTGCGCATCGGCATGCACAGGATCGAGCGGGTGCGGTAGCCGGTGCGCCGGTCCACGTCCTGGTTGAAGCGCGTGTCCGCGTAGGCCTCGGGGATGTTGACGGTCTCGCCGCTCTGGGCCACCCACCCGGCGATGCCCTCGCCGATGCGCAGCCGGATCTCCTTGAGGTCGTTGCCCGTCATGATCTTGGACCACAGCTCGGCGCCGTCGTCCGAGACCAGGTACAGCGTCGAGCGGTCCGCGTCGAGCAGGGCCGTGACGTTGTCCATGATCAGGGTGAGCAGGGTGTTGAGATTGAGCGTGGTGCCGAGGGCGGCGGCGATGCCCTGGACGGCCCGCAGCTTCTGGGCCTCCTGCGCGAGCCGCGCCTCGAGCTCGTCGAGGCGGGACCGGAGCGCAGCGTCGTCTGTGGCGGCGGCGGGCGAGTCCATCGGGTTCGCTCTATTGAAACGCGTCGACGGGGTATTGTAAAGGCCGCGCCCCGGCCCGCTACTCGAGGCCGCGGGCCCGCAGCGCCGTGTCGTCCTCGCCGGCCATGTGGCCGAGCTCGTGGAGCAGGGTCTTGCGCACCTCGGCCAGGAGCTCGGCGCGGCTGCCGACCGCGCGGGCGAGGTTGAGCCGGTAGAGGACGATGGCGCGGTCGGGCACGCTCGCGCCGCCGTCGGGGCTGAGCGCGGGCTTGCACGTGCCGCCCTCGGGCGCGCCGCGGAAGAGGCCGAGGATCGTGGGCGACAGCGGCGGGTCGTCCGCGGTCAGGTCCGAGAGGCTGGGCAGGTCCTCGAGCTGCAGCGGCACCCGGCCGAGCGCCTGGCGGGCGTCCGCCGGGAGCTCGGCGACGATGCTGCCGACGATGGCGCGAAACTCCTCGGCCCCGGGCAGCACCGGCGTCTGGAAGTCGCGCGGGCGGAGCTGGCGGGCGCGAGCGAGGTGGGGCGCGGCCGCGGCCGGGTCCGTGCGCTCGAGCACCAGCGCGAGGTAGTAATGCGCGTAGGCGTGGTCGCGGTCCTTCGTGAGCACCCACTCGAAGCCCTGGCGGGCGCGGTCGAACTGGCACAGCTCGAAGTCCGCGACCGCGCGCTCGTAGCGCGCCTCGATATCGTGCGGCCGGATCTGCAGGGCGAGGTCGATGCGCGGCACCGCCTCCTTGGAGCGGCCGAGGTCGTTGAGCGCCTGGCCCTCGAGCAGGGCGACGCGGGCGAGGAGCGCCGGCTCCTCGCGCCGCTTGAGCTGGCGGGCGGCGCGCTCGGCGTAGACCAGGCCGATCTCGGTGTACTGCGTCGACGGCCCCAGCCGGTTCACGTACATGTCGGCGGCGGCCGCGAGCGTCTCGGGGTCGTCGGGGTCGAGCGCCAGGGCGCGGGTGATGGAGTCGCGCGCGTCCTTCAACCGCCCGAGCTGGGCCAGCGCGACCGCGCGGCCGTGGTGCGCCTCGACCGAGTCGGACGCCTCGTGCAGCGCCTCATCGGCGCAGTCGAGCGCGCTCTCGTAGTCGCCCGCGTCGAAGCGCTCGCCGGCCCGGTCGAGCACGGCCGCGGTCGGCCGCACGGGCGACAGGGGCGTATCGCCCGGGAAGCAGCGCCGGGCCGGCCGGATCCGCTCGGCCGCCGGCACCGGCTCCTTCTCCCGCAGCGCCGTACGCGCGACGTTCTTGGCGACCTCGCGGCTCCCCTTGCCGGCGCGCGAGGTGAGCTGCTTCTCGACGGCGGGGTGGCGGGCGGCGCGCTTCGAGCAACCGCCCGAGACCACTACCAACACCGCGAGCGAGAGGGCAAAGCAGCGCACGCCAGAGTTATTATTGCATAAGTTGGGCCTAGTTGTCGAGTTCCGGCCGGAGCTGCCGTCGGGGGGCGCACCTACGGGTGCGCGTCGGTCCAGTTGCGCGCGATGCCGACGTCGACCTTCAGCGGCACGCGCAGCTCCATCACGCCCTCCATCTCGGCGCGCGCGAGCCGGGCGAAGAACTCGGCGTCGTCCGCCGGCACCTCGAAGACGAGCTCGTCGTGAACCGTGAGGATCATGCGGACCTGGGGCCAGTTCTCGTCGATGCGCCGCTGCATCCGGATCATCGCGAGCTTGATGAGGTCCGCGGCGCTGCCCTGGATCGGGGTGTTGCGAGCGATCCGCTCGGCGTAGGCCCGCTGCTGGGCGTTGCGGGAGCTGATGTCCTGGATGGGCCGCCGCCGGCCGAGCACCGTGGTGGACTGCCGGGTCTCGCGGGCCGTGGCGATGGCGCGGTCCATGTACTCGCGCACGCCGCTGTAGCGGGCGAAGTAGCTGTCGATGTACTGGCGCGCGACGTCGCGTTCGATGCCGAGCTGGCGCGCGAGGCCGAAGTCGCTCTGGCCGTAGATCACCCCGAAGTTCACGGTCTTGGCGATGGAGCGCTGCTCGTGGGTGACCTCGTCCGGGGGGACGTTGAAGACCTCGGCGGCGGTGCGGCGGTGCACGTCCTGGTCGCGCTCGAAGGCGTCGATGAGCACGGCGTCGCTCGAGAGGTGGGCCAGCACGCGCAGCTCGATCTGCGAGTAGTCGGCCGAGACCAGCACCCGGCCCTCGTCCGCCACGAAGGCGCGGCGGATGGCGCGGCCGAGGTCGGAGCGGACCGGGATGTTCTGCAGGTTCGGGTCGGACGACGAGAGCCGGCCGGTGGCGGCGACGGTCTGGTTGAAGCAGGTGTGCAGACGGCCGGTCTGCGGGTTGACGAGCGCCGGCAGGTTGTCGATGTAGGTGCCCTTGAGCTTCGCCAGCTCGCGGTACTCCAGGATCTTGCCCACGACCGGGTGGGCGTCCCGCAGCTCGTCGAGCACGTCGGCGTCGGTCGAGGGCCCGGTCTTGAGGCGCTTCTTCACCGGCAGCCCGAGCCGCTCGAAGAGCAGCTCCTGGAGCTGCTTGGGTGAGTTGATGTTGACCGGAGAGCCGGCGAGGTCGTGGATCTGGCGCTCGAGCGCGGCGATCTGCTGGCCCGTCTCCTGGCCGAGGCGCGCGAGGTGCCCGGTGTCGAGCCGGACGCCGTGCCGCTCCATGACCGCGAGGATGCGGGCGAGGGGCAGCTCGATGTCCCGATTGAGCCGGTCGATGTCGGGGTCCGCCTCCACCTGGGCGGCCAGGGTCCGGCCGAGCCGCAGGATCGCGTCGGCGCCCTCGGCGGCGTAGCGGGTGGCGAGGTCCACGGCGATCTCGTCGAAGCCGCGCTGCTTCGCGCCCGTGCCGCAGACGTCCTTGTAGACCATCATGGTGTGGCCGAGGCGCTCCTGCGCGAGCGCCTCCAGACCGTGCACCTGGCGCGACGGGTCCAGGAGGTAGCTCGCGATCATCGGGTCGCACTTCACGCCGCGGAGCTCGATGCCCCCCGCACCCAGCAAGATCATCTCGATCTTGTGGTTTTGCACGTACTTGCCGATGTCCGGGTTCTCCAGGAAGGGCCGCAGGGTGCCGAGCACCACGGAGAGCGGAAGCTGGGGCGGCGCGCCGAGCAGGCGGTGGCCGGTCGGCACGTAGCACGGCGGGACGCCGTCCGCGGCGATCGCGACCCCGCACACCTGGGCGCGCATCACGTCGGGCCGGTCGGTCAGCAGATCGAAGGCCATCTCGCCGGCCGCGCGGATCGCGGCGAGGACCTCGGCGAAGTCGCGGTCGTTCGTGATGGTCCGGTAGCTCTCGCGGTCGAGGTGGATGCTCGGGGTCAGGCTCTTGACGAGCTTGAGCATCTCGAGCTCCCGGAGCATGGGCTCGAGCCGGCCCACGTCCGGCCCTGACCAGCGGAGCCCATCGAGGTCGATGGCCAGCGGCTCCTGGTCGCGCAGGCTCACGAGCTGCTTCCACAGGCGCAGCTTCTCGGCCGCGTCGGGCTCGAACAGGGAGGCGCGCACCTTCTTGGCCGAGACCTCCTCGCGCCGGGCAATGAGCCCCTCGAGATCGCCGAAGCGCTCAAGGAGGCTGCGGGCGGTCTTCTCGCCGCACCCAGAGAGGCCCGGGATGCCGTCGGAGCTGTCGCCCATGAGCGCCAGCAGGTCGGCCATGCGCTCCGGAGGGACGCCCCACTTTTCAATTACTTCCGCTCGATTGTAGATCTTTTCCTTGAAGGTATCGAAGAGCCGGGTGCCGTCCCCGACGAGCTGCATGAGGTCCTTGTCGCCCGAGACGATGGTGCAGGGCACGCCCCGGCTCTGGGCCTGGCGCGCCAGGGTCGCAATGATGTCATCCGCCTCGACCCCATCGATGACGAGGCGCGACAGGTTGAACGCCTCGACCAGCTGGTGGATGAACGGAATCTGTTCCTTGAGCTCCGCCTGCATCGGCGGCCGGTCGACCTTGTACCGGTCGAACAGCTCGTGGCGGAACGACGGGCGCGGCGAGTCGAACACGACGGCGCAGTACGTCGGGCGGTACTCGGTCATGAGCTTCACCAGCATCAGGGCGAAGCCGTAGATCGCGTTGGTCGGCAACCCGGTGCGGGTGGACATATGGGGCAGCGCGTTGAAGGCGCGGTGGATGTACCAGTTGCCGTCGATCACATAGAGGGTCGGCTCGGAGGCAGGCGTGCCGTCGGACATTGTGGGGAATCATACATGAACGATGGGGCACCGCAATGGCGCCGGCGGGGCCGGTGTAAAGCTCCGCTACCCCACGGCGCAGCCGTCATCCAATCACATGGGCGCAGGGGGTAAGGTGGGCGGCGGAGATGGTCTACGTGGGGAAGTCGAGGGACGACATACGCTGGGCTTCGTGGCTTGACCTCCTCACGGACACGATGACAGCGCTCTTCTGGTCCACGGACCGCGAGCTGCGCATCCTGGCGTGCCGCGGGCGGTCGTTGCCGGGGCTCAAGCTCGCGCCGGAGGCGATGGTCGGGGCGCGGGTGACCGACGTCTTCGCCGCGCCCGACGACCCGGTCGTCGCGGCGCACCGCCGCGCGCTCCAGGGTGAGGAGAGCAGCGTCACGCTCAGCGCCGGCGAGGCCAGCTTCGACGTGCGCGTCCGGCCGGTGCGGGACGACAGCGGCCGCATCGTCGGCGCGGCCGGGCTGGCGGTGGACCGGAGCGCGGTGCGCCGGCTCGAGGACGCCCGCGACGAGCAGCTCCGCACCGTGTCCCACGACCTGCGCGGGCCGCTCTCGGTGATCAGCGGCCACGCCCAGATCCTCCAGCGCGAGTTCCAGCGGAGCGGGGGCAGCGAGCGGGCGCAGAACAGCGGCGCGAGCATCCTGCGGGCCACCCGGCGCCTGAACACCATGATCGACGAGCTGGTGGACTCCGCCCGCCTCGAGGCGGGCCGACTCGCCATCACCCGCCGGCCGGTGCGACTGCGGGCGCTGCTCGACGCGGTGCGTGACCGTCTCGGCGCCGCCACCCTGGACCCCGACCGCCTGCGGATCGAGGTGTCGCCGGAGCTGCCGCCGGTGCTCGCCGACCCGGACCGGCTCGAGCGGGTGATCATGAACATCGTCCTGTACACGGCCCGCCACGCCGCCCCGAACACGCCCCTGGTGGCGACCGCCGCGGTCGCCGAGGGCCGCGTGCGGGTCCAGATCACGTGCCAGGGCGCGGAGCTCGCACCGGAGGAGCTGCCGCGGATCTTCGACAAGCTCCACCACACCAAGGACCCGAACCGGGTGGACGGCCTGGGGCTCGAGCTCTACATCGCCAAGCTGCTGATCGCCGCGCATGGCGGCACCCTCGCCGCGGTGAGCGAGCCCGGCGAGGTGACGACCTTCGTCTTCGACCTCCCGCAGGCCTAACCCGCGGCGCGCCGCGTTGCAGGGCCGGCGCCGCCCGTGGTATGCGGGGGAAGTGCAGCCGATCGCCGCACCCGTCCTGCCCACCGGTCGCCAGCTCTGGATGTACCTCGTCCCCGCGGCGGTGCTGGTGGCGATGCTCGGACTGACCGGCGCCTGCCTCGTCTCGGCCGTCGCCGAGGCGGGCCAGCCCTTCCCCGGCTTCTTCACCTACTCGAACGGCTCGGTCGCGCCCCTCACCCGCAGCCACTTCGCCGGGGTCGCCGCCGGGGTACGGGTCGGCGACCGCGTCGTCGCCGTCGCCGGGGCGGCCGTCGCGGACGGGCACGGCCTGCGGGCCGCGGTGCGCGGCCGCGCCGCCGGTACGCCGGTCGCGATCACCCTCACCCACCGCGACGGCCGCACCCGCACGGTCACCGTCGCGGTGCAGCGGCTCAGCCCGACCGACATCGCGGTCATCTTCGCGCTGCCCTTCGCGGTCGGGGTCATCTACCTCCTGCTCGGCAGCGTCGTGCTCTTCACGAAGCGCACCCGCGCGGCGGCGCTCATGTTCGGGCTGTGCGTGGTCGCGGCCGCCTTTTACATGACCATGTTCGACGCCCACACGGCCTACCGCTTCGCCCGCGTGTGGGTGTGCTACCCCCTGCTCGGCGCCGCGTCGGTGCACCTCTTCTGCCTCTTCCCCGAGGAGCACGCCACCTGGCATCGGGCCCGGGTGCTCGTCTTCCCCTGGCTCTTCGCCGGCGCGCTGTGCGCCCTGCGCATCGGCTGGCTCCACCACGCGCGCGTCCTCGACGCCTCCGCCATCTGGAGCAGCATCTACCTGAGCCTCTGCTTCTTCGCCGACCTCGGCATGCTCATCGTCACGTGGCGCCGCACCGCCGACGACGACACGCGCAAGAAGGCGAAGACCATCGTCATCGGTCTGCTCGCGACCATCCTGATGGCCGTGGTCTGGTCGTTCGCGTCGCGCTACCAGCCGAACGTCCTCACCGCCGAGCTGGTCATGGTCGCCTCCGCGCTCTTCCCGGCGCTCATCGGCTACGCCGTGCTCAAGCGCAACATCTTCGACATCGACGCGCTGCTGCGCGTGGGCGTGGGCTCCGGCGTCGCGGTCGCGGTGGTCGTCGCGATCTACCTGCTGGCGGTGGCCATCATCAGCATGGTCGCGAGCCCCTGGGCCGTGCGCGTGCTGCCGGGCTCGCACGCCACCCTCGCGGTCGTGGTCACCATCGTGGCCGCGGTGGTGTTCCACCCGCTGCGCATCCGGGTGCAGCGGCTCGCGCTGCGGCTCTTCTACCGCGAGACCGTGAGCCTCGAGCAGGCCCTGGTGAAGCTCGTGCGCGACCTGCCCGCCGCGCCCACCCTGGCCGAGGCGGGTGACCGGCTGGTGTCGAACATCGTACGCCAGCTCAACGCCCGCGGCGCCTGCCTCCTCTTCGCCGAGCCGCGCAGCGGCCGCTTCGTCGTGGCCTCGGCCGGCGGCGACCTGCCCGACGGCGCGCGCGACGTGTGGCTGCCGGCCGACGGTCCCCTCGCCCAGGAGCTCTCGCTCACCTCGCAGCCGCGGCGCTCTGCCGACCTCTTCGACGACGTCGAGGTCGAGCGCGAGGCCCGCGCCGCGCTCGGGGCGCTCGGCGCCGAGCTGGTCGTGCCGCTCATCGCCCACGGCCGCCTGGTCGGCCTGCTCACGCTCACGCGGCGGCGGGACGGGACCGACTTCCGCGCCGACGACCTCTCCGTGCTCGCCGGCGTCGCGCCCACCGCGGCCCTGGCCGTGGCGGGCGTCGCGCTCCTCATGGAGCGGACGGCGCAGGAGCGGCTCGCGGCGCTCGGCTCGGTCGCGGCGGTCCTGATCCACGAGATCAAGAACCCGCTCGGCATCATCAAGGTCTCGGCCGGCGCCCTGCAGCACAAGTTCGAGAAGACCGAGAGCGGCGCGGAGCTGGCCCGCTGCATCGAGGAGGAGGTCGACCGGATGAACGAGAGCATCCGGCAGTTCCTGCACTTCGCCCGGCCGCGCGCGCCGGCGTTCGCGCCGTGCGACATGCGGGCGCTGTGCGAGAAGCTGTGCGCCCGGGCCCGGCCGGAGCTGGAGCAGCGCGGCCTCGCCATCCGCTGCGCCACCGAAGGCGATGGCGCGCTCACGGTGCGCGCCGACGCGGACCAGATCGAGCAGGTCCTGCTCAACCTGCTCGTCAACGCCCGCGAGGCCACCCCGGAGGGCGGGGAGATCGCCGTGTCGCTGCGGCCGGTGCACCGGCTGATCGGCGGGCGGGCGGTGGAGATCGCGATCAAGGACAACGGCTGCGGCATGGACGCCGAGACGCTCCGCAAGCTCTTCCAGCCCTTCTTCACCACCCGCCGCGGCGGCACCGGCCTCGGGCTGGCCATCGCCAAGCAGATCCTGGACGACCACCACGGCGCGATCCGCGTCGACAGCACGCCCGGCAAGGGCACGCGGTTCGTGATCACGCTGCCGGGCGCGGGGGCGTAGGTGAGCTGACCGCTGGGCGTCGAGTTCGCGGGTGCGTCGGCCTCGTGCGACGTTCTAGGGTCCGTGCATTGAGCGTCCCCCGAGCACGAGCGATCGAGGCGCGAGCGCTGGTCCTGGCCGCGCTCCTGGCGGTCGCCGGTGGAGGCTGCCGGGCCGACCGGCCGCGGGCCGACCGCGGCGCGCGGGGCGGAGGCGCCGGCGGCGCGTGACCCGGCGGCGAGCTTCACGTTCGCGGTGATGGGGTGTGCGCACCATGGCCTGTGCGCTGTCCGCGAGCTGAGGCGGGCCGCCGCGAAGATCAGGGAGCTCCGGCCGGATTTCGTCCAGGTGCCGGACCTGCTGGCCTACCACCACGTGCTGGTGTTCAGCCGCTGAAGACGACCCGGGGGGGTCGCGCGCCGGCCCGGTCGGTCGATGGCAGGAGGGCGAGGTCTGGCCACTTCCCCTGGCGGAAGTAAGCCAAGGTTGGGGGTGCACGCTTGACGCCTGCGGCCGGCCGGAATCCGGCCGCGTCCGGCATCCGGCCAGCCCGGCCCGCGCAACCCGGCATGAGGACTCGGGCCGCGCCCGGCACACCGCCTGCACATCCTCCACCATGTCGCCCCCTTGGCGGGGGCGCCTTATAGTGGAGGTATGCCCTTGGGTGACGATGTGACCGTGGAGATCCTGAGGCAGATCCGGGACGGCATCACGTCGCTTCAGGAGGGGTTCAACTCGCGCCTCGACCAGACCAACTCGCGCCTCGACCAGACCAACTCGCGCCTCGAGCGAGTGGAGCTCGGCCTGCGCGACCTGGGGGACTTCATGCGGCAGATCGCGCTCGAGCAGGCGAAGCACGAGCGCTTCCACCTGCAGCACGTGAACGTGCTCGAGGAGGACATGCGCGACCTCAAGGACCGGGTCCGCCGGCTCGAGGAGGCCAAGCCGGTGTGAGGATCGGGGGTTAGCGCGGGCGTAACGAGGCGCAGCACCGGATCCCCTTCTTTGGACGGCAGGTACGACGCATGCTAGCGTAATCTCTAAGGCATGCTGGATCCCTCGCGCCGCCGACGAGTCGCCGGGAAGCTCGCGGTGCTGGCGGTCATGGCGCTCACCGTGACCGACGGGGCGCTCGTGTACTCCTGGGTCCAGCGCCACCTGAACGGCCCCTCGCTGGCGCGGTACGTCACGGGCCGTCTCAACCCCGGCATCCGGGGCCGCGTGGACCTCGACAGCGTCACCTGGAGCGGCCGCGCGGTGGTCGACCTCCTGCGCAACCGGCCGCACTCGGTGGAGCTCCGGGGGCTGCGGGTCCACGACCCGGACGGCACCCTCGTGCTCTCGCTGCCGCAGGCGCAGGTCGGGGTCGACCTCAAGCAGCTCATCCGCAGCCGCTTCATGCTCAGCGACCTGCGCGCGGCGGGCGGCCTCGTCATCGTGGCCGAGAAGCGCCTCTCGGAGACGAGGGGCGAGCTCGGCCTGGCGGCGGCGTTCGAGGCCCGGCCCGCGCCCGGGCCGCAGCCAAAGGCCAAGGGCCCGGCCAAGTCGGCGGGGCCGGTGCTCCTCCTCCGCAGCGCCCGGCTCGAGTCCATGGAGCTCGTGCTGGACTTCCCGGGCGCGACCCCGGGCACGGGCTGGGGCGTGCGGCTGGTGGGCCTGCGGGCCGGCGCCGACCTGCGCTTCGACGGCCGGGCGCCCCGGCCGAAGGTCGACCTGGCCTTCACGGGCCGCGAGGTCCGGGCCGCCGGCGGCAGCCTCCGCATCGGCACGATCGTCTTCCCGCTCGAGGACCTGGACGCGCGCCTGCTGGCCATGCGCCAGAGCCGCGCCGGCGACATGGAGTTCGACGCCACCATGCGCCTCGCGGGCGCGCAGGTCCGCGCGGTGGGCGTCCTCACGCGCGTCTTCTATCCCGACGCGGGCGTCGATCTGGCGCTGCACCTGACCGGCGCCGGCGGCGCGGCGCGCGTCGCCCTCGGCCCGATCTTCGGCGGCCCGGCCCGCGGCGACTTCACCATCCGCGGCCGGTTCGTGGACGGGCCCGTCATCGACGGCGACCTCGGCGGCGTGACCGCCACCATCGGGCCGCTCCAGGGCACCGGGGTCAGCGGCAAGCTGCACCTCGACACCACCCACCTCGCCATCGACGCCATCCAGGGCGCGGTCGCCGGCGGCACGGTCCGGGGCCAGCTCAACCTCGACCTCGCCGGCGGCTCCTGGTCGACGCGAGCCACGCTGAGCGACCTCGACGCCGGCCGCCTCATCGAGGACCGCAAGCTGGCGCGGCTGCTGGCGGGCCGCCTGAGCGGCAGCGCCCGCGCCAGCGCGCCGTTCGTCGGCCCGCTCGCCGTCCGCATCGACGACGTGGACCTGGCGCTCAGGCGCACCGGGCCCGGCCCCCTGCCCCGCCAGCTCCGCGCGCGCGGCTCGGCCACCGTGCGGCCGGCGTCGGTCGACGTGCGCGGCCTCGAGCTCAGCACGCCGGGGGCGACGGTCACCGCGCGCGGCAAGGTCCTCACCCAGCGGCGCGAGCTCGACCTCGCCGTCACCGTCGCCGCGACCCAGGCCCAGACGGTGCTCGCGGCGCTCGAGGCCCCGCCCATCCTCGCGAGCCTCGAGGCCCGCGCCCGCGTCACCGGCAAGCTCGACCGGCCGGTCGTCGACGGCGACGTCACGATGCAGGACGTCGGCCTGGCGCAGCGGCGCTTCGAGCGGCTCACCGGCCACCTGCGGCTGCGTGAGGGCCTGCTCGCGCTCGAGGACCTGCGCGGCACGGGGTTCGGCGGCACGACGACCGGCCGGGCCAGCATCCGCCTGTTCGCCGGGACCGTCGCGCGGCCCCTGCGCGACCCGCGGCTCAGCGCCAGCCTCGAGGTCCGGCGGCTCAAGCTCGAGCGCCTCGCGGGCAGCCGCGACCTCACCGGCACGATCGACGGCGAGGTCGCGATCGACGGCCCCCTCTCCTCCCCGACCGGTCACGCCGCGCTGCGCAGCGGCGACCTCCTCGTCTACGGCGATCCGTACGCCGAGGCCGCCGCCGAGGTGGACATCGCGAACCGGGTGGTCACCGCCAGGCGCGTCACGCTCAAGCGTCAGGGCGGCGGCGCCCTCGAGGGCAAGGGCAGCGTGGGCTTCGGCGGCGCCCTCGACCTCGACGTGGCCGCGAGCGCCTTCCCGCTCGGCGCCATCCCGCGCCTGAACGAGCTGCCGGTGCCCATCGACGGGCAGCTCTCGGGCCAGCTCCACGTGGGCGGCGACGTCAGCCACCCGTCGGTCGGCGGCTACGTCGCGCTGATGGCGACCCGGGTGCGCAACATCCTCTTCGGCAACGGGACGCTCAAGCTCGAGCCCGGCGGCGACGCCATCCGCCTCTCGGGCACGTTCTTCGACCGCCTGAAGGTGGACGGCTACCTGACCGTCGCGCCGCGGCCGGTGCTCTTCGTACGCATCGCCTTCGACCGGATGCCCCTCGAGACGCTGGTGCCGGAGCTGGCCTTCATCGACACCAAGGGCATCATGTCGGGCGCGGTCCAGCTCACGATCACCGGCGATGGCCTCACCGACGCCCAGGTGCGCCTCACCGAGCTCGCGCTCACGGTCGAGCCGGCGCGCCGCGAGACCGAGGAGGAGCGCAAGCGGTTCGAGATCCGCAACAAGCACCCGGTCCGCCTCACGTACGTCGACGGCCGCGTCACCTTCGAGCACCTGCACCTCGTGTCCGGGGCGGGCGAGCTGGAGGTGACGGGCTCGCTCGCCGCCAAGGGCTCCGACGCGCGGGCGCGCGGCAACGTGAGCCTCGAGCTCCTCGAGTACCTGACGGGCAACGTCTTCGACCACACCCACGGCGACGCCAGCGTCGACCTGCGCCTGACCGGCGCTCTGGCCAAGCCGACGCTCGCCGGCAGCCTCGAGGTGCGCCGCGGATCCGTGGTGCTGCGCGAGGCCGACCGGCCGATCACGATCCCGCGGGCGCGCTTCGACGTGACCGCCGACGCGGTCACGGCCCGGGACGTCGTCCTGTCGCTCGACGGCGCGAGCGTCACCGTGAACGGCCGCCTCGCCCTGGCGGACTTCAAGCCGGGCGCGCTCACGGCGACCGTCCGCGGCGACCTCTCGGCCCGCGCCCTGCAGTACGCGCTGCCGCGCTACTTCTCCGAGGCGAGCGGCCTCCTCGGGCTCAACCTCGACGTGGAGGGCCTGTGGCGGGACCCGCGGGTGGGTGGCCGGATCGCGTTCAAGAACGTCGACGTGATGGCGCGCGCCCTCGGCCGCGAGGTGATCGTGCGCAGCGGCACCATCGTCCTCCCCGGTGCGACCCCCATCTCGGACGGCGCCTTCCGCCTGCGCGACCTGCGCGGCGCGCTCGACGAGGGCGAGTTCATCCTCGACGGCCACGTCGACCTCGCCGCGTGGGAGCCCGCCGCGCTCGACGTGCGCTTCCAGGGCATGGGCATCCCGAACCGGGTGCCGCGGGTGTACGAGCTCAGCGTCAACACCGATCTGAAGCTCCGGCTCGACGACGAGCGGCAGCTGCGCCTCGAGGGCGTCGTCGACGTCGTCGACGGCCGCTACGTGCAGCGCTTCGACCTGCTCAAGGGCGTCCTCGAGCCCTCCCGCACCCACGTCGAGGGCAAGCCGTTCTGGGCCGGCGTGCCGTGGCTCGCGAACATGCTGCTCGGCCTGCAGGTCCGCACCGGGGGCTCGGTCTTCGTGCGCAACAACCTCGCCGACATGACGCTCGACATGGCCCTCGAGGTCGGCGGCACGCTCGAGCGGACCGAGCTCGCGGGCGAGATCCGCACCGTCGAGGGCAGCTTCTCCATCCCGTTCATGCGCGGCCGCTTCACGGTGCAGGAGGGCGGCACGGTCGCCTTCGTGCGCGGCAAGTCGGTGCCGAAGGAGACGCCCGAGGTCAACATCATCGGCGAGACGGTGTACACCGACAGCCGCGAGCAGGAGCACCTCATCACGCTCACGCTCCACGGCCCCCTCGCCACGCTCGGCTTCGACCTCCACTCGAACACCGGGCTCAACACGAGCCAGTGCATCGCGCTGCTGTCGACCGGCCGCACCACCGACGAAGTGCGCGCGATGGTGACCGGCCGCCAGGAGGGCGTCCAGACGCCCGGCTCGGTGGCCGCCGCGGACCAGGCGTTCCGGCAGATCACGGGCGACTTCATGTCGATGCTCATCGAGGACCCGCTCAAGAAGACGCTGGGCCTCGATCTCGCGCAGCTCGCGCTCGGCACCGAGTCGATCGAGGTGAAGCTCGGGTGGCGCATCGGGCGGCACCTCAAGCTCCTCGGCTCCCACGAGATGGGGCTGCTCGGCGACAGCCACAGCGACGGCCGGGCCGAGGTCAAGCTGAGCGACTACGTGCTCGTCATCCCGGAGGTCGAGCGGCTGGTGCGCGGGCAGCAGACCGAGCAGGAGACGATCATCAGGGGCAAGGCCCAGCTCAAGCTGCGGCTCAACCTGCGGTAGCCGTGGCGGCGCGCGCGGCCGCGAGCTCCGGCAGCACCGCGGCGAGCCCCTCGAGCAGCGCCTCGTTCTCGTCGGGCAGCCCGACGCTCACCCGCACGCAGGACGGCAGGCCGAAGGCGCCGAGCGGCCGGACGATGATGCCCCGGGCGAGCAGGCCCGCGCACAGGTCCTGCGCCCGCGCGGGCGTGCCGAGCTCGAGCATGACGAAGTTCGCGCAGCTCGGCACGAACGGCACGCCGAGCCGCGCGAAGCCGGCGTAGAACCGATCGAGCCCGGCCCGGTTGTTCGCCACGGTCCGGGCGACGAACTCGCGGTCCTCGAGCGCCGCGATGGCCGCGGCGACCGCGACGTTGTTGGGCTCGAACGGCAGCCGCACCTTGAGGAGCTGCTCGATGAGCGACTCGTGCGCGAGGCCGTACCCGACGCGCAGCCCCGCGAGGCCGTAGGCCTTCGAGCAGGTCCTGAGGGTGATGACGTTGTCGTAGCGGTAGAGCTGGGAGTCCGGGTACGTGGTGTCGGGCCGGACGAACTCGTGGTAGGCCTCGTCCTGGATGATGAGGACGTGCGGCGGGACGCGGGCGTAGAAGCGCTCGAAGTCCGCGCGCGTGAAGAGCGTGCCGGTCGGGTTGTTCGGGTTGGCGAGGTAGACGATCTTGGTGTTCGGCGTGAGCGCCGCGGCCATGGCCTCGAGGTCGTAGCCGTAGTCCTTGAGCGGCACCTGCCGCAGGCGGATACCCTGGCTGCGCGCGAGCACGAGGAAGCCGATGAAGGTGCCCTCGCTCGTCAGCGCCTCCTCGTCGCCGTGCAGGAACGTCCGCACGATCGTCGCCATGATCCCCTCGGAGCCCGCGCCGACGATCGTGTTCTCGAGCTTGACGCGGTAGATCCGCGTGAGGGCGTCGCGCAGCTCCCGGCAGGCGACGTCGGGGTAGCGGTAGGCCTCGGTGAGCGCCTGGGCCGCGGCGGCGAGCGCGCGCGGCGAGGGGCCGAAGGGGTTCTCGTTGCTGGCGAGCTTGATGATGCGGTCCAGGCCGAGCTCGCGGCGGACCTGCGCGATGTGCTTGCCGGGCTGGTACGGGACGAGTCGCTCGATGTACTCGGGGACGAGACGGGGCGCAGTCGGAGGCATGCTGCTGCAATAGCGCGGCCGAGCCGCGCAAGTCAACGCCGTCGCGCCGGCGGTGCGCGCGCGGGTTGCGGTCCCGTGGTCAGGACATTACGCTCTTATGTCCCGACACACGCGAGGAGCGGGGGCATGCGGGCCACGGATCGAGAGCGGGTGCTCGAGCAGGTGGTGAGCCGGGTGACGGCGAACGAGCTCGCGCGCGCGGACGGCGAGCGCAGCCTCGAGCGGGTCATCTACGACACGTGGTACCACGAGCGGCGCCGCCTGGAGGCGGAGCCGCGCTCGCGCGAGGTCGGCCGGGTCTACGCGCGCTGGGGCCGCCTGCTGCAGGAGCTGCGGCTCGCGAGCGAGACGCGGCAGCGGGAGCTGCTGCGCGACATCGTGCGCGAGTTCGCCGCGGAGATCGTCGGCCACTTCGACCAGCGCGTGTACCGCATCGCGACGCGGGTGCTGCCGGTCGGGCTCTCGGCCATGCTCAACGCGCTCTCGCCGAAGATCCTGCTCGCGGGCTTCCCGCACCCGCCGGGCGTCGCGGACCGCATCATCATCGACGGCGAGGTCGAGCAGATGCGGCGGCTGCGCGCCCGGGGCACGCTGATCCTGACCCCGACCCACCTCTCCCACATGGACTCGATCGTCACCGGGTACGCGCTGCACGAGATCGGGCTGCCGCCCTTCACCTACGGCGCCGGGCTCAACCTCTTCACGAACCCGCTGATCAGCTTCTTCATGCACAACCTGGGCGCCTACAAGGTCGACCGCAAGAAGAAGGCCGACCTCTACAAGGAGACGCTCAAGGAGTACGCGACCGTCACGCTGGAGCTCGGCTACGACAACCTCTTCTTCCCGGGCGGCACGCGCAGCCGCTCGGGCGCCGTCGAGCAACACCTGAAGCTGGGGCTCCTCGGCGCGGGCCTGCGGGCCTACGTGAACAACCTGCTCTCGCGCCGGCTGCGCCCGAACATCTACATCGTGCCCTGCACCATCAACTACTACCTCGTCCTCGAGGCCGAGACCCTCATCGACGACTACCTCAAGGAGGCCGGGAAGGCCCGCTACATCATCGAGGACGACGAGTCGACGCGGCCCGAGCGCGTCATCTCCTTCCTCCGGAACCTCTTCCAGCTCGACGCGCGCATCTACCTGCACTTCGGGCGCGCCCTCGATCCCTTCGGCAACCCCGTCGACGACGAGGGCCGCTCGCTGGACGGCAACGGCCGGCCGATCGACATCCAGCGTTACACCTTCGTGCACGGCGAGCCCGCGCACGACGCCCAGCGCGACGCGGAGTACACCCGGCTGCTCGGCGAGAAGCTGAGCGAGGCCTTCCTGCGCGGCAACACCGTGCTGCCGACCCACGCCGTCGCCTTCGCCGCGTTCGAGCTCCTGGCCCGCCGCAACCGCGGCCTCGACCTCTACCGGCTGCTCCGCGCGCGCGGCCGCGACCGCGTGCTCGGCCTGGCGGAGCTGCACGAGGGCGTCGAGCGGCTGCAGCGCGCCCTCGAGCGGCGCGCCGCCGCGGGCGGCCTGCGCGTGGGGGCGCCGCTGCGGGCCGAGGACCCCGAGGGCGTGACGGCCGACGCCCTGCGCCACTTCGGCATCTACCACCGGCGGCCGGTGCTCACGCGCCGCGGCGACCGGGTCTACCCCGCGGACATGAACCTGCTCCTCTACTACCACAACCGGCTGAGCCGCTACGGCCTCGAGCGAGAGGTGGCGCCGTGAGCGCGCCGGCGGGCGCGGCGGTCATCGGCGGGGGGCTCTTCGGGCGGGCACTGGCGCGCCGGCTGGCGCAGAGCGGGCCGATCCTCCTACACAACCCGGGACCGGCAGTGCCGGCGGCGCCCGGCGAGCCGCCCATGCCCGAGCTGGTGCGCGCGAGCGGCGACCTCGGGGAGGCGGCGCGCTGTCCGGTGCTCTTCCTCGCCATCCCGGCCGCGGTCGCGCGGCCGGTGTGCCGGCGGCTCGGCGAGCACGTGGCCGGGGACCAGATCCTCGTGCACACCGCCCGCGGCCTCGAGCCCGAGACCGGGCGCACGGTGACCGCCATCGTCGAGGAGGAGACGTGCCTGCGCAAGCTCGCCGTGCTCGGCGGGGCGCTGCGGGCCGAGTCGCTCGACGCGGGGCGGTGGGTCGCCGCGGTGGTGGCGTCGCGGTTCGACGAGGTGACCGCCCGCGCCACGGCCCTCCTCGGCGGCCCCACGTTCCGGGTGCTGCCCGCCCGGGACGTGCCGGGCGTCGAGCTGTGCGGCGCCTACCGCAGCATCTGCGCCCTCGGCATCGGCGTCACCGACGCGCTCGACCTGGGGCCGACCGTCCGCGCGCTCGTCATCACCGAGGCGCTGCGTGAGGCCTCGGCCATCGCCGCGCGCCTCGGCGCCGACCCGCTCACGCTGACGGGCTACGCGGGGCTCGGCGACCTCGTGGCCACCGCCGTCAACCCCGCCGGTGTCGAGCGGGAGGCCGGGGCGCGGCTCGCGGCCGGCGCCGCCGGGGCGGCGGAGCTCGCGCCCGAGGCGGCGGCCGCGGTCCACGGCGCGCTCGTGCTCGCCCGGGGCCTCGGGGTCGAGGCGCCGGTGGCCGCGAGCCTCGGGCGGCTCCTCGACGAAGGCGGCAGCGCGGAGGGGGTGCTGCGCGAGCTCTTCGCGCCGGGAGGTGGGACGTGACCACCGAGCGGCCGCAGACGGAGGCGCCGGCCGCGCTCGAGGACTACCCCCTCGACCGCACCGCCGAGCGCGAGCTCGACCCGCGCTACCAGGGGCCGGTCGTCGTGTGCGACATCGACAAGACCTACCTGGCGACGAACTTCGAGTCGCTCAAGGGGCTGCTGGCGATCCCGTTCGAGCTGGCGGTCGACAAGCGCGCCATCCCCGGGATGGGCGCGCTGCTGCGCGAGGTGCGCCGCGGCCCGGGCAGCCGCAGCCGGCTGACGCCGCTCTACTTCGTGTCGGCGAGCCCGCCCCAGCTCCGGCGCATCCTGCAGAAGAAGATGCTCCTCGACGGGGTGGAATACGACGGCGTCACGTTCAAGGACCAGCTCCGGATCCTGCGCCACGGGGAGGTCGGCCGGCTGCGGGAGCACCTGTCGTTCAAGCTCACCGCCCTGCTGCTCTACCACACCGAGCTACCGGCGGGCGCGCGCGAGATCCTCATCGGCGACGACACCGAGTCCGACGCGCTCTGCTACACGATCTTCGGCGACGCCGTCGCCGGGCGGCTCCGCGGCGACGCGCTGGCGGCGCTCCTCGTGCGGCGCGGCGTCGGGCCCGCCGACGCGGCGGCGATCACCGCGCGGGTCGACGCGCTGGCGCCCCGCGACAGCGTCGAGCACATCTACATCCACCTCGAGAAGCGCACGCCGCCCGAGGACCTCCTCGGGTTCGCGCGGCTCACGGCCACTCGCAACGCCCTGCAGCTCGCGCTCGATCTGTGGGGGCGCCAGCACCTCGGCCTCGCGGCGGTGCCGCGGGTCGCGGCCGCGCTGCGCCAGACGGGCGTGCAGCTCGCGGAGCTCGTCGCCACCGTGCTCGACGCGCGGGCCCGCGGGCTCGTCGACGGGGCCGGGGCGGCGGCCGCCGCCGCCGCGCTCGCCGAGGCGGGGCTGTGGCCGGCGGGGCTCACGCTCGCGCCCGCCGAAGAGAAGCGCCCGCGCGAGCCCGAGCGGGAGGAGCGGGAGCAGCGCGGCCCGCTCGTCCCGCCCGCGCTCACGGCAGGCTGAACCGCCCGTCGCCCCGCCGCGCTAGTCGCCCTCCTCCGGCGGAGGCGGCGTCGGCGCCGGGTGGTAGTACGGCTGCGGGGCCGGCCGCTGGTAGTACGGCGGGTACACGGGCTGCGGGTACACCGGCTGCGGCTGCGGCTGATACTGCTGATACACCGGCCCCTGGTACACGGGCTGAACCGTGGTCGGGCGCGCCCGCAGCTGCTCGTTGCCGGAGCCGAAGAGGAACCTCGCGAAGAGCATGCCGTTGTAGTGGATGCCCTGCACGTGGTCCTGCCGCCCGGCGACGTCGACGGGAGGCCCCCCGAGCCACAGGTAGTGGTAACCGACGTCGAACTCGAGCCCGAGCGCGACCCAGCGACTGACGTAATACTCGGGCCCGAGCCGCAGCACGGCGACGATACCGTGCTGCGACATGTTGCCGACCTGGTTGCTCTGGGAGAGAGTGCCCTCGGTGCCGGCGCCGTAGCCGACATCGGCGGCCACGAACATGAACGAGCGGCCCTCGAGCCGGAATTCGTCATGGAGGCCCAGCATGCCGGCGTACCACGCCTCCTTCCAGTTGTTCTCGTCGTAGGTCTGGTGGTAGTCGAAGAAGAGCTCCACCGCCGGGAACTCGAAGCCGGCCTTGAAGCCGATCATGCCGCCGGCGTTTCGCTCGAAGAAATCCGACGAGCCCGTGCGCAGGCTCAGGCCCGAGATGCGGTTGCCGCCGAACAGACCCAGCGGATCCGCCTGGAGCACAAAGTTCGTCCCCTCGGCGGCGGCCGCCGACGCCGCGAGCGAGCCGAGCAAGGCGAACACCAGAAACCCAATATATTTCCTCATATCGGTACTCCCAAGAGCGCTTCCAATCGCCCCTGATCAAACCCTTGGAGAAGCGTCCCGCGCACGTCAAGTACAGGTACTCTGTCCGGGCTGACGCCGGCGCGCGTCGCCTTGGCGGCCAGCTCTGCCGCCGCCGCGGGGTCCTGCTCCACGTCGCGGTCGTCGAAGGCGATGCCGCGCTGCTTGAAGTACGCCCGCGCCTTGGCGCACGCGCCGCACCAGCGCGTGCCGTAGAGGATTATTCGGTCGCGGTTCGGCGCGACCGATCCTGGCGCCGCGCCCGCGCGCGGCCCCGCGGTCCCCGCGGCCGGCGGCAGGCCCGCGCCGGGGCGCGCGCCCGGCATTTTCGGAAAGGCGAATTGGGTGCCGTCCCCGGGCGGGAGCTGCGCGTGGGCGGCGCTCTCGAAGACGTCGCGCTCGACGAGGCGCGCCGGGTGCGCGCCGCCGTGGCCGGGCTGCGTCAGGTCCACGACGTGGACGCGGTCGAGGTCGCCGCGCTGCTCCGGCGGCCGCTTCGGGTCGACGACGCGCACCACGCGGCGCGCCGCCGGCGGGATCTCCTCGAGCTTCGACGTCGAACGGAACCGCCCGTCGGGCCCGAGGTAGGTGAAGACCAGCTCGGCGCCGGCGGTGACGGTGAGGGGCGCCGCGGCCGCGGGCGGCGCGGGCGGCGCGATCGGCGGCTGCTGGCGGCGCCGGCAACCGGGGGCGGCGCAGAGGACGGCGATCACGAGGGCGGCGAGGCGAGCGGGGTGACGCGGCATCGAATTCCTCCGTCGAGCGGCCAAAAATTCTAGCACGCGGCCGGTGCGGGTTGCGTCCACCCCGCGACAGTGGCAAACCGCCCGTCTATAGTGCGCGTCCCATGATCAGCATCTCGAAGCTCGGCAAGTCCTTCGCCGGGCGCACCCTCTTCGCGGGCGTGTCGCTGCAGCTCAACCGCGGCTCTCGCTACGGGCTCGTCGGCGCCAACGGATCGGGCAAGACCACGTTCCTCAAGATCCTCGCCGGCGACGAGCCCGCCTCCGAGGGCGGCGTGGTCATCGGCGCCGAGGCCCGGATCGGGGTGCTGCGCCAGGACCGCTTCCTCGAGGACGACCGGGTCATCCGCGAGCTGGCGATGATGGGCGAGGTGCGGGCGTGGCAGGCCCTCCAGGAGCGCGCCCGTATCGTCGATCACGGCGACGGGGATCCCGCCCGGCTCGCCGATCTCGAGGACACGCTCCGGCACCTCGACGGGTACACGCTGGAGGCCCGCGCCACCGCCGTGCTCGAGGGCCTCGGCATCCCGGTCGCGCTGCACGGGCAGCCGCTCTCGATCCTGTCGGGGGGCTTCAAGCTGCGGGTGCTCCTGGCGCAGGTGCTGGTCGGCGGCCCCGACGCGCTCCTCCTCGACGAGCCCAGCAATCACCTCGACATCCTGTCGATCCGCTGGCTCGAGAAGTTCCTGGCCGCGTATCGCGGGGTCGCCCTGGTGATCTCCCACGACCAGCGCTTCCTCGACAACGTCACCACCCACATCCTCGACGTGGACTACGAGACCATCCTCCCCTACACCGGCAACTACACCCGCTTCCTCGAACAGAAGACGGCGGTCCGGGCGCAGAAGGAGGGCGCGATCGAGCGCGCCGAGAAGATCATCGCCGACAAGCGGGCCTTCGTGGAGCGGTTCGGGGCCAAGGCGACGAAGGCCAGGCAGGCCCAGAGCCTCCTCAAGCAGATCGAGCGCATCGAGGTGGAGGAGCTCAAGGGGAGCTCGCGTCGCTCGCCGCGGTTCCGGTTCACGCCCGCGCGACCGAGCGGCAAGGACGTGCTCGAGGTGGCGGGGCTCTCGAAGACCTATGACGGCCAGCCCGTGCTGAGCGACATGTCCTTCCTCATCCGGCGGGGCGAGAAGGTCGCCGTGATCGGCCCCAACGGCCTCGGCAAATCGACGCTGCTGAAGATCGTCACCGACCACGTCGCCGCGGACGCGGGCGCGGTCAAGCTCGGCCACGAGGTGCGGGTCGGCTACTTCGCGCAGGATCACCACGAGGTGCTGCGCGATGCCCGGATGACGCCGCTCGACTACATCTGGGACGCATGTCCCGGCGAGACCGTCGCCTACGTGCGCGGCCAGCTCGGGCGCGTGCTCTTCTCCGGCGATGACGTGCAGAAGCCCATCGGCGCGCTGTCGGGCGGCGAGGCGGCGCGCCTCATCTTCGGCCGCATCGCCGTCGAGCAGCCCAACCTGCTCGTGCTCGACGAGCCCACCAACCACCTCGATCTCGAGGCCATCCGGGCCCTGGCCGAGGCGCTGTGCGCCTACGAGGGGACGCTCCTCTTCGTGTCGCACGACCGCTGGTTCGTGTCCGAGCTGGCGACGCGCATCATCGAGCTGACGCCCACCGGGCCCCGCGACTTCCCCGGCACCTTCTCCGAGTATCTGGCCAGGAGCGGCGACGACCACCTCGACGCCGAGGCGGTGCTCAGGACCGCGCCCAAGCCGGCCAAGACCCGGTCGCCCGAGAAGAGCCTCTCCTGGGAAGAGCAGAAACGGGAGCGGAATCGCGTCGCCGCGCTGCCTGGCCGACGGGACAAGATCCTCGCCGCCATCGAGGTGGCCGAGGGCCGGAAGGCCGCGATCGCCGCGCTCTACGAGGACCCGACCTTCTACCAGCGAACGCCCCAGGCCGCGATCGAGGACCTGATCGTCGAGAGCGCCACACTCGAAGAGCAGATCGCGCAGCTCGTCGACGACTGGGAGAAGATCGAGGCGGAGATCGAGGCGACGGCGGGCTGAGCCTCCCCGCGCCGGCTTGTCGCCGGCGTCGTTTCACGTATCATGATGCGCCATGCAGCCCGACGACGCGGCCGTCATCGCCGTCACCGGCATGGGCGTCATCGCGCCCATCGGCGTGGGCGTGGACGACTTCGCCGCGGCGCTGCGCGAGAGCCGGCCCGGGCTGCGCGTGCGTGACGACCTCGCGGGCGAGCCGGCCGTGCTCGCGGGCACCGTCGGCGACTTCGCGCCGCGGACGAAGGTGCCGGCCCGGCGGCTGCGGCGGCTCTCGCGGCTGTCGCAGATGGCCGTCGTCGCCGCCCACGAGGCGGTGGCCGACGCGGCGCTCGCCGGCGTGCCGCCCGAGCGCATCGGCGTGGTGCTCGGCACCGGGCTCGGCGCCCTCGAGACCACCGCGGCGTTCATGCGCGAGTACCTGACGCTGGGGCCGGCGCAGGCGAACCCTGCCCTCTTCCCGGCGTCCGTGATGAACGCGGCCGCAGCGCACGTCTCGATGGAGCTGGGCTTCAAGGGCTACTCGACGACGGTCAATCACAAGGACGCGTCCGCGCTCGCGGCCGTGGCGCTCGCGGCGGACCTCCTGCGCCTCGGGCGCGCCGACGTGATCGTGTGCGGCGGCGTGGACGAGCTCAGCCCGGCGCTGGTCCACGGCTACCGTCGCTTCGGCGCGCTCACCCGCGATCGGGCGGCGGTCCGCCCCTTCGATCGCCGCCGCGACGGGCTCGCGCCCGGCGAGGGCGCGGCGCTCTTCGTCCTCGAGCCGGCCGCGGCCGCGGCGGCGCGGGGCGCCCGCGTCCGCGCGCGGCTCCGCGGCGTCGGCCTCGGGAGCGGGCCGCGGCGGCTGCTCTCGTGGGACGGCGACGGCGGCGGGGCCACCGCCGCCATCCTGGCCGCGCTCGCCGAGGCGGGGGTCGCGCCGGCGGCCGTCGACCACGTCGTCGCGGGCGCGAACGGCTCGCCGCAGCACGACCGCCTCGAGGCGCACGTGCTCGCCGCCGTGTTCGGCCCGCGGCCCGTCGCCGTCAGCGCCATCCTCGGCCAGACCGGCGATTTCCCGACGGCCGGCGCGCTGCGCCTCGCGGCCGCGATCCTGGCCCTCGAGCAGCAGCACCTCCCGGGGACCCTCGGCTTCGGCGAGCCGGACCCGGCGGCGCCCGTGCCGGGCCTCGTCGCGGCGCCGCGCGCGGCGGCCCTCGCCACCGCCCTCGTCTGCGCCCACGCCACCGGGGGCGCCGAGGTCGCGCTGCTCCTCGGCCGGGCGTAGGGCTGAGATCGGATTGAACAGGGAGGCGGGGAGACGGGGAGACTGATCTGGGTTGGGTAGCGCTGAACGTGCGGCAACGGCGCTCGAGCACGTCGCCGCGCCGATCGTGACCTAACCCAATCCTACTCCCCGCCTCCCCGCCTCCCTGTTCAACTCCCCCCGTCCGGCTGTCCTGGCGAGGGCTGGCGGTGCGTGCTAGATTCGGCGTGTTTCACAGGGTTTCCCGCCTCGGACACGCGGCATGATCTCGATTCAGATCGGCAAGCAGAAGCGGCACCCGCTGCAGCGGGTGCTCCGGGGACTGTTGTGGTTCGGCATCCTCGCCGGGCTCGCCATCGTCGTCATCGGCTTCCTCTTCAACCGGATCACGAGGTTCGCGCCGCCCACCGGCGCGATCCCGCCGCACGGCCTCGCGATCGAGGGCCGGCGCACGCAGTTCGGCCCCTCCTCGCTGACCTGGCACACCCCGGGCCGCGGCAGCCCCCGCGCCGCTCTGTGGACGCTCACGCTCAAGGGCGATCCGTACGAGATCGGCTACGCGCACGGCGCGCTCGGCAACCGCCTGATCACGGCGGCCGACGACCACATGTTCGACATGATGGGCCGGTACGTGCCATCGTCGTTCAAGCGCTGGCTGCTGCTCGCGACGGTGCGCTGGCGCTACCGCGGGCTCGCCGCGCACACCCCGCCGGAGCTGCGGACCGAGCTCGCGGGCATGGCCGCGGCGCTGTACGACCGCCACCGGGACGTGCTGCCCACCTACCAGCGGCTCCTCTACTACCACGCCACCCACGACATCACGCAGGGGCTGGAGAAGTCCCCGCTCCTCGGCTGCACCGCGTTCGCCGCGTTCGGCCCGGCGACCGCCGGCGGCCACCTCATCATCGGCCGCAACTTCGACTTCGAGGGCGGCGACATCTTCGATCAGCAGAAGGCCGTGCTGCTCGTCCACCCCACCGGCAAGATCCCGTTCGCGTCGGTGGCGTGGGTCGGCTTCGCCGGGGTCGTCACCGGCATCAACGCCGAGGGGATCACGATCGTGATCAACGCGGCGCGCACCGACGACAAGGCGTACGAGGGCGTGCCCGTCTCGTTCCTCGCCCGCGAGGTGCTGGAGCAGGCCCACACGCTCGAGGAGGCCATCAGCATCCTCCGCAAGCAGAAGACGCTGGTCTCGGACGTCTTCCTCGTCGGCGACGGCAAGGCCCAGACCGCCGCGGTCGTCGAGAAGAGCCCGACGCGCTTCACGGTCCGGCGCGGCAAGGACACGCTCGCCGCGACGAACCACTTCCTGGGCCAGGATTTCGCGAAGGACGGCGAGAACGACCGCCTGCGCCGATACCTGACCTCGGGCTACCGCCACAAGCGGCTCGCGGAGCTGCTCCATGGCCAGCGCGGCCTCGACGTACGGCGCGCGCAGGAGCTGCTGCGCGACCGCAAGGGCGCCGGCGGCACCGAGCTCGGGCTCGGCAACCGCAACGCCATCGACGCGCTCATCGCCACCCACTCCGTCGTCATCGACGCGACCGCGATGACGCTCTACGTCTCCGAGGCGCCGCACACACTCGGCCGCTACCGCGCGTTCGACCTCAAGCGGCTGCTGCGCGGCGAGGGCGAGGGTGAGGCGGCGACCGTGGCCGACCTGCCCGAGGATCCGCTCCTCGACCAGGACGGCTACGCCGAGCTCAACCGCGCCCGCGAGCTCATGGATCACGCCCGCGCCCTCGAGACCGCCGGCCAGCGCAGCCGCGCCATCGACGCGGCGACCCAGGCGGTGTCGCTCGTGCCGCGGCTGCCCGACGCCCAGAAGCTGCTCGGCGACCTCTGGCGGCGGGCCGGCCAGCCCGCCCGCGCGCGCATCTGCTACGAGCAGTTCCTCGCGCTCGAGCCGCCGTACCTGTCGGAGGTCGAAGAGGTCAAGGCGCTGCTGGCGGCGCCGTAGCGGCGCTGGTGGTCGGGAGCGAGCTCTGGCGGGGGAGCTAGGCGGGAGGGGCTACGGGTTCGGCACGCCCTTCGCGGCCTCCTCGGCGGCCTTGCGGGCCTCCTCGTTGGCGCGCTTGATCGCGTCGGCGTGGTGCTTCTTCGCCACGTGCGCGGCCTTCTCGGCGGAGTTGGCGCTGATCATGACGTAGAAGCCGATGCCGGCGCCGATGAGCACCACCGCGATGATCGCGATGAGGATGATCATCTTCGAGCCCGTGCCGGCCTTCGCGGCCTGGACGTACGCCATGGTCGCGGGCCCCGGCTGCGCGTTCGCACCACCCGGCTGCTGCGGCTGCCAGCCCTGGGGCGGCATGCCCTGGGGCGGCATGCCCTGCGGCGCCCCCTGCGGGCGGCCCTGCTGACCCTGCATGCCAGGCGGCGGCCCCTGCATGCCAGGCGGCGGCCCCTGCATCCCCGGCGGCGGCCCCTGCATCCCGGGCGGCGGCCCCTGCATGCCCGGCGGCGGCCCCGGCATCCCCGGCGGCGGCCCCTGCATCCCCGGCGCTCCCATTGGCGGCTGCATCCCGGGCGCACCCTGCGGCATGCCGGGCGCCACCGGGTGGACGCCGCTCGCGAGGCCGGCGATGGGGAGCAGCTCCATGCGCAGCTCGTCGACCGTGGCGTAGCGCTTGGTGCGGTCCTTCTCGACCATGCGCAGGACGACCCGGTCGACCTCGGGCGGGATGCGCAGGTCCGGTCGCAGCACGCTGGGCGCGCGCGGCTTCAGGTTGATGTGCCCGCCGATGAGCCCGCCCGGGGAGGTGTCGTCCCAGGGCAGCCGCTGGCAGAGCATCTCGTAGGCCATCATGCCGAGCGCATAGATGTCGCTGCGCCCGTCGAGCTGCAGGCCCTGGAGCTGTTCGGGCGACATGTACTCGAGCGTGCCGAGGGTCTGGCCGGCGGCCGTGAGCGCCGGCTCCTTCGAGCCGTCGCCGCCGACGATCTTCGCGATGCCGAAGTCGAGCACCTTGACGAAGTCCGGCTCGCCCATCTCGTTCTCGAGCATGATGTTCTCGGGCTTGATGTCCCGGTGCACGATGCCCTGGGCGTGGGCCTCGCTGAGCGACTGGCAGATCATCTCGAGGACGTGGGCCCACCGGATCGGGGGCATCGGGCCCTCGTTGTGGATCACGTCCTGGAGGCTGCGGCCCTTGAGCAGCTCCATCGCGAGATAGAGGATGCCCTGGGGCGTCTGGTCGAAATCGTAGGTGGTGACGGTGTGCGGGCTGCGCAGCGCACAGGCGGCCTGCGCCTCGCGGCGGAAGCGCTGCACGACCTGCGGGTCCTTCGCCATCTGCGGGTTGAGCACCTTGAGCGCGACCTCGCGGTGCGTCTGCATCTGCTCGCCGCGGTACACGGTGCCGAAGCCGCCCTGGCCGAGCTTGGCCTTGATGAGGAAGCGGTTGTTCAGCGTCACGCCGACGAGGTTCTCGAGATCGATGGGGGCGGCGGGGGCGCCCTGCGGGGGCGGCATCGGGCCCTGGGCCACGGCCGGCGGGGGCGCGGCGGGCGCGGGCGCGGCCATCGCCGGCGGCGGCGCAGCGGCGGCCGGCGCGGTGGCGGGACGCGGCGTAGTCGCGGGCCGCGGTGGCGCGGCGGCCGCCGGGGCGGTCGCGGGGCGGGCCGGCGGGGCCGCGGCGGGGGCGGCCGGCTTGGCGGCAGGCGGCGCGGCGGGCGCGCCCGGCTTCGCCCCGATGGAGCCGGAACCGACGAACATCGTCCGCATCACGGGCTTCGCGCGCGCTGCGGGCGCCGGCGCGGCCGCCGCCGGAGCATCGACCGCGGAGCCGCACGAGCCGCAGAACTTGATGCTGTCTTCCACCTGGGCTTTGCACTTCGGGCACGTCTTCATGTCTTGTCCTCTGCAGTGCTGCCGGCGGCCGGCCCGGAGGCCGGCGCGCTCGAGGGAGGCGATGCGAGGGGCGACGACGTCGACGGCTCGCCGCCGGACGCGGCGTGACCGCCGGACCGGGAGCGCATGATGGCGTAGCCGCCCAGCGCGGCGACCACGAGCACGACGATGATGATGCCGACGATGATCGCGCCGAGGGGCACGCTGCGGGCCGGGACCAGATCCTGGTCGCCCGAGAGCGACCGCGGGCCGCTGACGCGAGCGCGCGGCGGGCCCGCGGGCGGCGCCGGCGCCGGCGGGGCGTACGCCGGCATCGGCGCGGGGGCGCCCGGCGGCGGGGCGTACGGCGGCATCGACGCGGCCGCAACGGCCGGCGCGGGCGTGAGGACGACGGCCGGCGCGGGCGCGAGGACGACGGCCGGCGCGGGCGCGAGGACGACAGCCGGCGCGGGCGGCGCGGCGAGCACGGCCTCGGGCGGTGGCGCCAGCGGGACGGGCGCGACGGCCGGCGCCGGCGCGAGGACCACGGCCGGCGGCGGGGGCGGGCCGGGGTAGGCGCCGGGGCCGGGCGTGGCTGAGGGCGCCAGGGGCACGGCCGCCGCGGCGGCGTCGCCGTTCGGGGCCGGGATCACCTTCACCGCGGCGAACCCCTGCAGGGTCCCGCCGCGCGACGCGCCGTCGAGGCGCACGGTCTCCGCCAGCTCACTCGGCGGCGGCACGACGGGCGCCCCGCCCGCCTCATCGCCCTCGCCGGCGCCGGGGTCGTGCGGCACGCAGCGGACGAGGTCCTCGGCCGTCGGGTCCGGCAGCGCCGCGCCGGCGAACCGCGCGACGATCACGGTGATGTTGTCGGGCGCGCCGGCGCTGCGTGCCGCCTCGGTCAGGCGGCGGCACGCCTCGAGCGGCTCGGGGCTCTCCCGCAGGATCGTCGCGATCTCGTTGTCCGGCACCGGCCCCGAGAGGCCGTCGGAGCAGAGGAGGAGCAGGTCGCCGCGGCGCAGGTCGACGGCCGTGAGGGCCACCTCGACGCGCTCCATCACGCCGAGCGCCTGGAGGATGATGTTGGCGTGCTCGAAGTCGCGCGCCTCCTCCGGGGTCATCTGCCCCGCCTCGATGAGCTGGTTCGCGAGCGACTGGTCGCGGGTGACCTGGGTCAGGACGCCCTGGCGCAGGATGTACCCGCGGCTGTCGCCGATCTGCGCGAGGACGAGCCGACCGTCGACGAGGCCGGCGGCCGTGCACGTCGTGCCCATGCCGCTGCGCGCGCTGTCCTCGCGGGCGTAGGCGAAGATGCGCCGGTTGGCCTCCTGAACGGCCGCGCGCAACCGGCGGACGAAGACCGCGGGGGCGAGGGGCGCCGCGCCGTCCTTCATCGCCTCGTAGACGGTCTCGACGCCCATCTGGCTGGCGACCTCGCCGGCCACCGCGCCGCCCATGCCGTCACAGACCACGAAGAGCGAGCCGGTGGCGCCGAGGCTGTAGCTGCGCGCCTCGGGCCGCAAGCTCCGCTCCCCCCGCGAGAGATCCGCGACGAGGAAGTTGTCTTCGTTGTGCTCGCGGACCAGACCGATGTCGGTCCGGCCGAAGACCTCGACCGTGATGTCGGGTTCTGCCGCCATCCCCCGCCCCGGGTCAGGCGAGCGACTCGAACCGCAGGAGCTGGTCGCCCAGGCGGATCATGTCGCCCGGACGCAGCTCCCGCTCCCCGTTGAGGCGGAGGTAGGTGCCGTTCGAGCTCCCCAGATCCTCGATGCGCGCCTTGCCGCGGGTCTCGGTGATCGCGACGTGGCGCCGGCTCATGAACTCGTCATCGGGGAAGAGGTAGTCGCCCTCCTCGCGGCCGAGGATGATCTCGGCGCGGGTGAGATAGTAGACGTCGCGCCACACCCCGGCGACCGTCACCTGGAACAGGCGCGCCCACGGTGCCCGCGCGGGCGTGCCGAAGAGCTGCACCCCGTGCTCGGTGGCCGGCGAGGGCTCCTTCTCGACGTCCGGCACGCGCTCGAACCGGAGGACCTGCTTGCCGACGAGGAAGGTGTCGCCGTCGTTGAGGTCGAACGGCTCGCGGAGCCGGACGTAGATGCCGTTGCGCAGGTACAGCGGCAGGAGGACGTAGCGGCCGTCGCGGCGCTCGAGCCGCGCGTGGCGCGCCGCCAGGAAGCGGTCGTCGCCGAACCGGAGCGCGCCGTCGGTGCGGCCGATGTCGATCTGCTCGTCGGCGAGATCGTGCACCTCGCCGTCGCTGCCGTCGCTCTGGACGACGATGAGCCGCGCGGTGGGCGCCGACTGGACGAGGGTCGAGTCGCTGCCGACCCCGGGGGCGGTGCGCAGGTGCGCCATTTCGTCGGGCATCGCCACGGACGGCGGCACCGCGGCGACCGGCGGCACGGCGACGGGCGGCGGCGCCGCGACGGGCGGCGGCGCGGCGGCCACCGCGGGCGCGGCCCCCTTCACCGGGGGCACCGGCGTCGACGCGGTCGCCGGGCGGGCCGGGAGCCCGCCGAGGAGCACGTTGAGCTGACCCGGCGTGGGCATGACCGTCGCCGCGTAGGCCGCGCCGGCGGGCTGCCGGCCGGTCTGCCCGCCGCTGACCTTCACGCCCGCGGTCGCGCCGCCGCCGACGCGCACGCCGGCGGGCGGGGTCGGAGTGACGCCCGGGATGGGCCCGGAGCCCGGCGCCGCCATCGTCGCGGCGACCGCGTCCGGGAGCGCACCGGGGCGCGGGGTCGAGGGAGCGGCGGGCGCGACGCGCTGGCCGCAGTGCTGGCAGAACGGCATCGCGGTCGGCGTCTCGCCGCCGCAGTGCGGGCACATCACCCGGCCGGCGCCGGCGGGGGCGACGGCAGCCGCCGCGGTCGCCGGGCGCGGCGCGCCCATCGGGGGGGCCTTCGGCAGCGGCGTCCCGCACATCTTGCAGAAGTTCATCCCCGGCGGGTTCACCACCCCGCACGACGGACAGGTCGAGCCGCCGGCCATGGCGGCGTCGGCGGGCGCGGCCGCGACCGGGCCGCTGCTCATCGGCTTGGCCGGCTGCGGCGCCGCGCCTGCGTCATCGAGCCTGTGCCCGCAATCCTGACAGAAGAGAGACCCGTCGCGGTTGACCTTGCCGCAATTCACGCATCGTGGCATCGCTCTCTCCCCTCCGGGAGTCAAATCCAGGCTGGCGGCCGCGCAGCGAGTCGAGGGTCTGGCGGGCGCCGGGAAAAACGTTTACAAGCGGGCACGGTTAGGCTATGAGGAGTCCCCGATATTTAGGCGCATGAAGATATCATCGAGAACGATCCAGCGTCAAGCTGCGGCGCTTCTCCTCTGCGCCGGCCTCGTCGGCTGCGGTCCAATCATCGAGCGCGCGCCCTTCCGCGCCCGCCCCGACTCGACCGCGCCCGCGGACTTGCTCGGCCCGTACGACGGCCGGGTCCTCGACGCCGACACCGACAAGCCGGTCGCCGGCGCGGTGGTCTACGCGTCGTGGGCCTTCGAGCGCGGCCTCGGCTTCGTCGCGCCTCAGGCCAGCGCCGAGATCACGATCGAGACGGACCTGCGCGGCGCGTACCGCATCCCGCGCCTCGACTCGCTGCCCGGCGGCCTCTCGACGCGGCTCATGCGCTTCACGCTGATCGTCTACCGCCGCGGCTACGCCGCGTACCGCAGCGACCGGATCTTCGGCGACCTCGCGGCGCGGCACGACTTCGTCCAGCGCGGCAACTTGGTGCGCCTGGCGCCGTGGACCCCCGAGATGTCGCACGCCCGCCACGTCGTGTTCCTCGGCGGCGGCACGACGGTGCGCCGGGCCTCGAGCTGGGAGTGGCCCCTCGCCGCCGTCGAGCTCGAGCAGACGCTCGCGCCGCCCCGGCCCGCGAGCCGGCCGGCCCAGGTCGCGCTGCTCGACGCCGCCCCGCTGCTGACCGCCGACGAGATCCGCGCGGTCACCGGCTACAAGGGCCTCCTCGACGAGAAGCGGCTCCAGGACCTCGAGCGCACCGCGTTCTACGACAGCCGCCACTTCCAGGCCATCAGCCAGCCGCAGGCGTTCGACGTCGCGCTGCGGGTGTGGCGGCTCGGGCCAGCCGCCGTCGAGCACTACGAGCGGCTGCGCAAGGAGCTGCCCGGCGCCCGCGAGGAGAACGACGTCGGCGACCGCGCCTTCCGCGCCCAGGAGGGGGAGATCCGCGCGCTCGTCTTCGTCGCCGCGGACGCCGGGGTGGTCATCGAGATCACCTGCGGCACGAGCCAGTGCAAGACGCCCGAGCAGCTCACCGCGCTCGGCCGCCGCGTCCTGACGAAGCTGAAGCTGCTGAGCCTCACGCCGACGAGCCAGCCGGCGCCGGCGGAGCCGCCCGCGACGCCGGAGCCCGCGCGCCCGCCCGAGCCCTCACCCGAGCGCCCCGGCGAAGGCGGTTTCCAGCTCAAGCCCCCGGGAGTGCTGAAGCCATGACCCGCTTGTGCCATCGGCGCCCGGGCCGGTCTCACCGCCGTGCGCTCGCCTGCGCCCTCGCCGCCGCGCTCACCTTCGCGGCGGGCCGCGGCTACGCGTACGACGCTGCCACCACCCACGCCGGCCTCACCGAGCGGGCGGCGACGGCCTCGAGCCTGCACCGGGTCATCGCGGTCCAGCTCGGCCGCGCCCTCGGCCTCTTCGAGCCGCTGCGCTTGGCGCCGGAGCACCTGCAGGGCGTCGACCCGCGCGTCCTCCTCGAGGAGCTCGCGCTGCTCGACCCGGCCCAGGGCTACCGCCCGGACAGCGCGCTGACGGCGACGGCGCTCGGCTGGCTCGCGGCCGGCAGCGTCCTCGAGCAGGTCCCGGCCGACCGGGACCGCAACCATTTCTACGACCCGCGCCGCAGCCGCGGCCTCGACAACCGCGCCGCCGGCCGGTCGCTCTGGGCCCGCGTCCTCGACGCCCTCGAGGGCGGCGGCACGTTCGGCGGCATCTTCACCGGCGACAACTTCGACCTCTCCGGCGCCTCCAGCCTCACCTGGATCGAGGACCGCGACAACGCGCTCGGGCTGCCGAGCTTCCTCGACGCGCGCGAGCGAGCCGCCACGAGCGAGCTGCCCTCGGCGCGCACGACCGCGCTCATCCAGGCGCTGCTCGCCGCGGGCGGTCTGCTCCACGTGCTCGAGGACGCCGGCGAGCCCGCCCACGTGCGCAACGACTACCGCCGCGCGTTCGACGCCCAGGTCGGCGAGAGCGTCTTCGACCGCACCGCTCGCCTCGAGCGCGACGCCGCCCTCGCCTACGGCCGCGCGGGCGTGCCCGCCCCGGCGGGTCGGCCGTTCGCCGCCCACCGGCTGCGCGATTTCTTCACCCGCGCCGACGGTCAGGGGCTCGCGCAGCGCACCCAGCGCGGCTATTTCTCGCCGGGCAGCCTGCCGCCGCCGCTGAAGCTGCCGGTCGGCGCGACCGCCGACGAGGTCCTCGCGGCCGTCAACGCGAGCCTGCCCTACCCCGAGCCGCGCATCACGCGCCTCGACCTCAACGCGGCCGCGCGCGGTGGCGCCTACCTCCAGGCGCCCGGCGTCGGCCCGCTCGCCGCCTACCGGCTCACCGCGCGCGGCGTGCTCCAGATCTTCCTCGACGAGCGCACCAACGCCGCGTACGCGCGGGCGCTGCTGCCCGAGGTGGGCCGCTACGCCACGGGCCTGCTCGAGTTCCTCTTCCGCGGCCGCCTCGCGTTCGAGCGCACGGCGCCCTCGTCCCAACCGGGCACCCAGGCGACGTCGGGCAGCGCGGCGCTGGTCAACCGCGGCCTCGCGCTCGGCCAGGGCCAGCTCACGCTCCTCACCGAGGACGCGCGCGGCCGCCGCCGGCCCTTCGCGACCCGGCCGGTGGCGGCGCCCGTCGCGCCTGGCGCGGCGCTCGGGCCCGTCACGGTGCCCCGCGGCAGCGTGCGCCTGATCGCCGTCTTCCGCGGCCGCGACGCCGCCGGCGAGCCTATCGTGGTCGTCGAGGACGCGGCGCTCCCGCTGAAGTAGTCGAGCCGAGCCGGAACGTCGACGGCGACGTGGACCTGAACGGGGTCGCCACCGATGACGCTGCCCGCTGCGGCGTCAACGTGAGGCGTTCACGTTCACGTCCAGGTCGCCGTCAAAGTCCACGTCAAGGTCGACGTCAACGTCAAGGTCAACGTTGTAGGCCCCCGCCTACTCCCCCAGCGCCTTCAGCGCGGCCAGGTGGACCTTGCTCTCGGGCAGCGTGATGTCGCGGGCCAGCTCGAGCTTCGGCCGCGAGCCCTCCTCCACCGCCTTGCGGCCCTCCTCCTCGAGCTTGAGCAGGCCGTTGAGGATGCCGCCGTGCTTGGGGTTGACCTTGCGGCCGTCGGCCCACTGGGTGAAGGCCTCGCGGTAACGCTGGCGCTTGTAGTCCTCGTCGCCGAGCTCGAAGTAGAGGTCGCCGAGCAGGCGCGTGATCTCCTGCTTGTAGAAGCTCTCGACGCCCGTCGGCAGCACGTTCTTGTCCGCCTCGAGCACGTAGTCCCACTCGCGCTTGGCGAGGGCCGCCTTGCGCTCGCGGTACCTGGAGTAGCCCTCCTCGTTCTTGCCGCGCACGACCTCGAGGTTGCGCCGCACCTCACGCACGAGCGGGAGCTGGTCGCGCATGCTCTTGTCGTTCTCGAGCTCCTTCACCTTCTTGAGCGCGGGATCGATGCGGCCCTTGAAGTACAGCAGCACGGCCTCGCGCAGCTTCGCGTCCTCGTACTTGGCCGCGATCTGCTCCTCGGCATCCGCGCCGGCGCCGGCGACCTTGACCTTGCCGACGTACCGCGCCGCCTGGCAGGGCTTGAAGTCCTTCGCCTTCTTGAGCCGGTTCTCCGCGTCCGCGAGCGCCTCGCGCACCTTCTCCTCGCCGGGCGTGGGCTCGTCGTCGCCCATGAGCTCGAAGAACGTGCACAGCGCGGCCGCCCCCTTGTCCGGATAGCGGGCCTTGACCTGCGACAGGCCCTCGAGGCGGTAGCCGGCCGCGAGGCTGCGGCTGATCTGCCGGAGCTTGTACTTGACCTGCTGGTGGTAGTACGAGTCCGCCGGGATCTGGACGTACAGGTCGCGCGCCCGCTCGAGGTTCTGCCGGGTGCCGAGCTCGAACGCTTCGTTCGCCTGCTTGAAGATGTCGGCGAAGTCGATCTCGCGGTGCGACGACACCTTGAGGCGGCGCGCCTCGTCGTTCAGCGGATCGACCTCCAGCGCCTCGCCGAACGCCTTCTCCGCCGCGTCCCACCGCTGGCGCTTCATCTCCACCTTGCCGGCGTCGATGCGCTCCTGCACGCGGGCCTGCATCCGCGCCAGCCGCTCGCGCGCGTCGGGGCCGGTGTCGACTGGCTTCTGGCTACGCTTCCACAGCGCGCCACCGGTGACGCCGCCGATGAGCAGCAGGCCGATGACGGCGATGAGCGCCGCCCGCCGCTTCCGGCCCGCGGAGCCGACGATCTCGGTCGAGCTGACGCCCGCCGCGGCCGCCGACTCGACGCGGAACAGCAGGTCGCCGAAGCGCAGCTTGTCGCCCGGCGCGCAGGCCTCGAGCTTGACGCGCTCGCCGTTGATGAACGTGCCGTTCGCCGAGCGCAGGTCGAAGACCTCGCACCGGGTGCCCGCGTCGAGCAGGCGCAGGCGCGCGTGGCGCCGCGAGATGGAGGAGTCGTCGAGGACGACGTCGTTGCCGGCGACGCGGCCGACGAACAACTCGTCCTTGTTCAGGTCGAAGACGCGGCCGTCGTAGGGCCCGCCGCGGCCAACCAGCCGGATGCCGGCCGCCTTGACCGCGGCGAGGGCGCCCGAGAGCGTGGCCGGCACCGGCGCGCGGCCCGAGCCGGGGCTCGGCACGGGGCCGCTCGGCCCCGGCACGACGTGGGCGACCACCGCGGGCTGCGGCGCCGCGGCCCGCGGCGGCGCGACCTCGGCCTGCGAGAAGGGCGCCGTCACGTCGATGGCGCCCACGGTCTGCCGCGGCGGCAGGGCCGGGCGCGCGGGCGCGGGCCGGACCACCGGATGCCCGCCGGTGCGAGCCGCCGCCTCGGCGGCGGTGAAGGGCACCACCCGCAGCGCGAAGTCCGCGATCTCGATGCGCGACTCGAGGCCGACGGGGGTGGGCACGGCGATGCGACGGCCGTCGACCTTGACCCCGTTCGCGCTGCCCTCGTCGGTGATCACGACGCGGCCGCCCTCGACGGTCAGGCGGGCGTGGCGACGCGACACCGCCGCCGAGGGCAGGCTGAGCGCCCGGTCGGTGTCGCGCCCGATGGTGACGGGCTGATCGACCAGGTCCGCCTGTCCTACGTCACGCCCTTCGCGGTCGCGTACGAAGACCTTCCACAACGCGATTCACAAGCCTCGTCCCCGCGCGTGTCCCCTCACTCGCGGAAGATGTTCATGTTCACGCCGATGCCCCGGCGCTGCAGCTCCTCGTAGAACTGCGGCACGAAGCCCGACGCCACGTAACGGCCGCGCACGTGCCCCTCGTCGTCGAAGCCCTCCTGCTTGAAGACGAAGATGTCCTGCATCGTGATGACGTCGCCCTCCATCCCCGTCACCTCGGTGACGTGGGTGATCTTGCGGCTGCCGTCGCTGAAGCGGGACTGCTGCACGATGACGTCGATGGCCGAGGCGATCTGCTCGCGGATGGCGCGGATCGGCAGGTCCATGCCCGACATCAGCACCATCGTCTCGAGGCGCGCGAGGGTGTCGCGCGGCGTATTGGCGTGGGCGGTGGTGAGCGAGCCGTCGTGGCCGGTGTTCATGGCCTGGAGCATGTCGAGCGCCTCGCCGCCGCGGCACTCGCCGACGATGATGCGGTCGGGACGCATGCGGAGGCAGTTGCGCACGAGGTCGCGGATCGTGATCTGACCCTTGCCCTCGATGTTCGGCGGCCGGCTCTCGAGCTGGATCCAGTGGTCGTGGTGGAGCTGGAGCTCGGCGGCGTCCTCCACCGTGACGATGCGCTCGCCCTGCGGGATGAAGTTCGAGATGATGTTCAGGGTCGTCGTCTTGCCCGACCCGGTGCCGCCCGACACGATGATGTTCTTGCGCGCGGTGACGCACATCTGCAGGAACTCGGCCGCCCCCTGCGAGATGGACCCGAACCGGAGCAGGTCGTCCATCTTGTACTTCTCGCGGGCGAACTTGCGGATGGTGAGGCACGGCCCCTTGAGGGCCAGCGGCGGGATGATGGCGTTGACGCGCGAGCCGTCCTTGAGGCGGGCGTCGACGAGCGGCGAGCTCTCGTCGATGCGACGGCCGATGGGCGCGACGATGCGCTCGATGACGCCGAGCACCGCCTTGTCCGACGAGAACGTCCGGTCATTGACCTCGAGCCGGCCCTTGCGCTCGATGTAGATCTGGTCGGCGCGGTTGACCATGATCTCGGTGATGGAGTCGTCCTTCAGCAGGTCCTCGAGCGGGCCGAGGGCGAGCGCCTCCTCGAGCACGTCCTTGATGAGCGCGTCCTGATCGACGAACGCGGGGACGGCGCCGTCCTGGTCCATCTGCTCGACGATGTCCCGGATCGCGTCCTCGGCCTTCTCCCACAGCTCGTCCTCGTCGAGCTTGTCCACGTCGAGTCGCCGCA
>DASXVK010000517.1:0-23422 GCA_036504295.1 Polyangia bacterium | reverse complement strand
CGGCCTCGGCCGCGGCCCCGCCGTGCGCCTCACGGCCGGCGCGCCCGACGCCGTGCCCGCCGGCGCGGTGCTCGTGTGCCGGACCTTCCTGCCGGCGTGGAGCTTCGTCCTGCCGCGCCTCGCCGGCCTCGTCGTCGAGGAGGGCGGCGCGCTCTCGCACGGCGCCATCCTCGCGCGCGAGCACCGCGTCCCGGCGGTCTTCGGCGCGCTCGGCGCCCTCGCCGGCACGCGCGATGGCGAGCCCCTGTGCGTCGACGGCGACGCCGGCCGCGTTTACCGCGACCCGGGCTTGACCGGCAGCGGCCCTTCCTTGTCGCGGAACTTGTAGCCGCGCGCGAAGGTGTACTCGTCACACGAGTGGCGCGCGTAGAAGTCCGCCACGTCGCGCCATTCGACCTCCTTCGCCTCGGCCCCGGCCTTGATGTCGGCCCAGGCGATCGGGGGGCACGGCTGGCCCCGGCCGGCGCTGTGGCCCGCGGACGTGCGGTCGTCGAGGAGCAGGACGTTCGGGCGCAGTCGGCACAGGTAGTGGTACGAGAGCGGCGAGAGCTCGATCACCTCGACGCGGGTCACCGTGATCGTCGTCGTCGAGTCGATGGCGCACTCGGTGCGCGCGATCTCCTCGCCGGGGCTGAGCGCGATGGCGTTGTGGGTGATCTCGGCCTTGTTCAGACAGCGCCGCGCGTCGGACGGATCGGTGACCACGCGGTAGGCGAGGTACTTGTCGGTCTTGTTCGTGACCTTCAGCACGGCGTGCTCGGTCGTGAAGCCGCCGCCGGGCGCCTGGGCCCACTCCTTGGTGATGGCGAGCGCGATCTTCAGGTGCTCGGTCTCGAAGCCGCCGTCGCGCTTCGCGCCGAGCCGCTGGCGGCCGCTGAACTCGGCGAAGTGCTTGAGCGGCCGGGCGAAGGCGGCGGGCGTCGGCGCGCTCACGCCGTACTTCTTCGCGTCCTCGGTGAGCAGGCTCGCGAAGTACTCGGGCCGGAACCGCATCTCCCGCGTCACCGTCTCCTCGGGCGGCGGCGCGACCGGCTGCTGCCGCAGGGGGAGCTGCTCCACGTCGCCCCCGAAGAGCACCGACATGCCAGTGCAGAACATCATAACAGCGAGGAGGATCGCGGCGATATAGAGCTTCTTCTCGGTGTCTGGCATGGGCGCTCCGCCCTCGAGCTCTCCCGAGGATAACAAAAACATCGTGTTTGGAGAACGCCGCATGCCGCCGCGCCCGCCTGGCTTGCCGACGGCGCGGAGCGCGTGGTATGCCAGGGCCGTCCGGAGGGGACACGCCGTGCCTGCCGCGCCAAGGACCAGGCTCACGCGGGTCGCGCGCGCGGTCGCGCGCGGCGTGCGTCGAGGTCTGGACAAGGTGCCGCCGACGCTGCTCGGGCTGAGCGCGGGCGGCCTCGCGGCGCTGGCGTTCTTCTACTACGGCCTGAAGCGGCTCGACCTCGTGCTCCTCGTCTGCGGCATCGTCGGCCTCGGGCTCTGGGCGCTGATGCTGGCCCTGACGAGCGCCACCGCCGCGATCGTCTGGCTGCGCCTGCGGCCCCAGCGCCCGGTCGAGCCGCTGCGCGCCGAGGCCGGCTACCCGCGGCGCTCGGGCTTCAGCGCGCCGTCGCTCCGGTTCGTGCCGCTGCTGCGCTGCGACTGGACCTGGGCCGAGCCCGCGGACGCGGCCGTCACCGCCGCGGTGGCCGGCGGGCGCCAGCACGAGGATGTAACCCCGGCCGCGCGCTTCAAGACCGATCGGGTGGTGCGGCGCGTCGTCATCGAGGACGTGCTGGGGCTCATGCGCATCGCCTGGCGGCACGTCGAGAGCGCGCCCGTGACCGTGTGTCCCAACGTCGGCCAGCTCCGGCAGATGCCGGTCATCCGGACCTTGGCCGGCGGGGAGGACTACCCGTTGCCGAGCGGCGAGCCCGAGGGCGACCGCGTCGACTACCGCCGCTACGGCCCCGGCGACCCCGTGCGCACCATCCTGTGGAAGACCTTCGCCCGCACCCGGCAGCTGATGGTGCGCACGCCCGAGCGCGCCATCGCGCCGGCGCGCCGGACCGTGGCGTTCCTCGTGGCCGCGCCCGGCGACGAGCCCGCCGCGGCCGCCGCCCGGGTCGCCCTCGAGGCCGGCATCCTCGGCGCGAACTGGTCCTTCGGCGCCGACGGCAGCGGCAGCGAGGGCACCCAGAGCGTCGACACGGCGCTCGACTGGATCGCCGCCTCGGCCGGCGCGCGCGACCAGCAGGGGCAGGGGCTCGAGCCCTTCCTGCGGGCGGCCGAGCGGCACGGCCGGGTGCGCGGCATCGTGTTCGTGCCCGCCGAGCCCGGCCCCTGGCTGCAGCGCGTCATCGAGGCCGGCGTGCGCCGGCGGCGGCTGATGGACGTGGTCGTGGCGACGGACGGCGTCGACCGCGCCCCCCACCGCTCCGTCCTGGCGCGGCTCTTCCTGCGCCTGCCGAAGGCCCGCGGCCTGGCCGCCACCGCGCTGCAGGAGACGCTCACGCGTCTGCGCCGCGCCGGCCTCGAGCCGGTGGTCGTCGAGCGGCCGACCGGGCGGGTGTACGGGCGGGGGCACCTGCGGGTGATGCGAGCGTGACGATGGCCCCCCGCGAGTCCAGTCTCGTCTCGGTGCTGCGTGCCTTCGTGCTCGTGACGGCGGCCTGCGCCGTGTCGTGGGACCTCGCGCTCACGGCCGGCATCCTGGCGGCCGCCGCCGGCACCATCGTCGGCCTGGTCGCCGGGCCGCGCCTCGCCCGCTCGCCGCTGCGCCTGGGCGCCATCGCGCTCGTCGCGGCGGCGACCGTGACCCTGGGCCTCGTGCTCGGCGTGCTCGTCGACCGCAGCAGCGCGCTCGCCGGCGCCCTCGGCGTGGTCGGCGCGCTCGGCCTGGCCGACGCGCTGCGCTTCGGCCTGCTCTTCGCCGGCGTCCTCGCGCTCCTGCGCGCGGCCGGCGCCCGCCACCGCACCGCGCGTCTGCTCGAGCTCGGGGTGGTCGTGCTCTCCTTCGTCCGCGTGCTCGCCGTGCATCGCGAGGGCGCCATCAACCGGCCGCTCTTCCTCGCGGACTGGGCCTGGGCCCGCGGCATCGACCCCGTGCTGGTGCTCCTCTGGATCGGCGGCGCCGGCGCCCTCCTGCTCACGGTGCTCTTGCTCGCCGAGCGGCGCGGCCACCGCCTCCTCGTGCACGTCGGCGCGCTGCTCGTGCTCATCCTCGGCGCGGTCCTCTTCCTGCGCCTGGCCGGGCCGCCGATGTCGCCGGCGGTGGCCGACAGCCTCGGGCTGCGCGGCGGCAAGGGCAAGGCCCAGAAGCCGGAGCAGTCGCGGCAGCGGCGCGGCGGCGAGGGGGGGCCGGGCCAGCGCGGCAACACCGAGGACATGCCGTTCGCCGACAACTACGACGACCAGGGCAAGCAGGTGCCCGTCGCCGTCGTCGTCTTCGGCGACGATTACGCGCCCCCGACGGGGCTCTACTACTTCCGCCAGACCGCCTTCTCCCAGTTCACCGGCCACCGCCTGGTCGCGACCACGCGCTCCGACGCCGACCGCGACCTCGTGCGCGTCTTCCCGACGGCGACGACCACGGTCGCGCCGGACTGGAAGGGCCGCGAGCGCAACGAGCTGAAGCTCACGATCGCGCTCATGGCCGACCACACGCGCCCCTTCGCCCTCGACTACCCGGCGCGCCTCACCCCGCTCGAGAACCCCGATCCAATGCGCTTCCGCCGCGCCTACGAGGCGACCTCGTTCGTGCTGGCGCAGCCGCTCGAGAAGCTGCTCGGCCGCAAGGCGGGCGGGCCGGGGTGGTCGAAGGAGCTGTGGGCCGCCTACACCGAGTACCCGCAGGACAGCCGCTACGAGCAGCTCGCCGCCGAGGTCGTCGCCAAGCTGCCCGAGCGCTACCGCCGTGACCCCATGGCGCAGGCCCTCGCCATCAAGCTGTGGCTCGACGCGAACGGCATCTACTCGCGGCGCTCGAGCCACGCCGGCGCCGACGATCCCGCGGGGGACTTCCTCTTCGGCGACCGGACCGGCTACTGCGTGCACTTCGCGCACGCGGCCGTCTACCTCATGCGCGCGCGCGGCCTGCCGGCGCGGGTGGCCGCGGGCTACGCGGCGCCCGAGAGCGCGCGCGGCCAGGGGTCGTCGCTGCTCCTGCGCGGCGGCGACGCCCACGCCTGGCCCGAGCTCTACCTCGACGGCGTGGGCTGGGTCGTGGTCGACCCGTCGCCCGAGCGCTCGCTCGACCAGAGCACCCAGCCGCCCGACCCGGGCCTGACGCGCATGCTCGGCGAGATGGTGAAGAAGAAGGCGCGGCCGGCGCCGCCGCCGGACCAGATGCAGCAGGCCGCGCGGCACGCGCTCGCGGAGCTCCTCGCGGCGCTGCGCGCGTCGATCCCGTTCCTGCTCACCGCGCTGCTCATGCTCTACGCCATCAAGGCGTGGCGGCGCCACGCGCCCGCCTTCGCGCGCGCGCCGGCCCTGCCGCGCGTCGCCTACCGCGCCGCCCTCGACCGCCTCGGCGAGGTCGGCCTCACGCGCGAGTACGGCGAGACCCGCGAGGCCTTCGCCCGGCGCGTGCGCGACCTGGCCCCGTCGCTCGACCCGCTCACGGTCGTGCACACGGGTGCGGCGCTCGGCGGGCGCACCGGCGCGCCCCCCGCCGCGACCGTGGGCCTCTGCGAGCGCGTGCGCGGCGAGGTCAACGGCACCGTGCCGCGCGGGCGCCGGCTCCTGGGCCTCCTGAACCCGCTCTCCTGGATCTGGACCAAGTGATGAAGGAGTATCGATGACCATGCCCCTGGGAACCCAGCCGCAGCCGGTGAGCGACGTCAACGCCGCGATGGGCGTGATCCGCTCGCTCTACGACCGGCTCCACGCCGCCGTCCGCGGCCGCGACGAGGTCATCGAGCTCATCCTGGTGGCGCTCCTCGCCGACGGCCACGTCCTGCTCGAGGACTACCCCGGCTCGGGCAAGACCACGCTCGCCAAGGCACTCGGCGACGCCATCGTCGACGACAAGCCAGACGACGACCTGCCGAGCTTCCGCCGCGTCCAGTTCACCCCCGACCTCCTGCCGTCGGACGTGACCGGCGTCTCGGTCTTCGACGCCCAGACGAACCGCTTCCATTTCCGGCGCGGCCCGATCTTCGCCTACGTCGTCCTGGCCGACGAGATCAACCGCACCTCGCCCAAGGTGCAGGCGGCCCTGCTCGAGGCCATGGCCGAGAAGCAGGTGACCGTCGACAACGTCACCTACAAGCTCGACCACCTCTTCTTCGTGATGGCCACGCAGAACCCGCTCGACCTCGCCGGCACCTACCCGCTGCCGGTGGCGCAGCTCGACCGCTTCCTCTTCAAGATCCGCATGGAGCACATCTCGCGCGAGGCGGAGCTGGAGGTGCTGTCGACGTACAAGGAGCGCCGCGACGGCCTGGCCCACGCGAACCTGCCCAAGGTCACGCGCGCGCAGGTGGTCGAGGTGCGCAAGATCATCGAGAACGCCTGCGCCATCGCGCCGGTGGTGCGCGAGTGCCTGGTCGACATCGCGATGACGCTGCGCGCGGACAAGCGGGTGCTGCAGGGCGCCTCGACGCGCAGCCTGGTGCTCGCGATGCCCGCGCTGCAGGCGCGCGCGATGATGCACGGCCGCGACTTCGTCACCGGCGAGGACGTGGCCGCCCTCGCGCCGCGCATCTTCGGCCACCGCCTCGAGCTCGCCCCCGGCGTCGACGACGCCGCCGTGGTCGTCCGCGAGTGCGCGGCCGCGGCTCTCGAGCGCCTGGCGCGCTTCACGATGCAGCGGCGGTAGAAGAAGATGGGATCAACAGGGAGACGGGGAGACGGGGAGTTTTCTTGGGGGGCGTCCTGCCCACCGCGCAAGGGCTCTGCCCCGTCGCGCTCGGCAGGACCCAATCTAAGTCCGTCTCCCCGCCTCCCCGTCTCCCTGTTGCTTCTTCTTCTGCTCACGACGCTCGTCCTCCCCGCGCGCGCCGAGACGCTGGTCGCGCCGGACGAGCCGCCGGAGCTCGTCGGGACGCCCGAGGAGCTGCAGGCGTACGGCCTGGCGAAGGTCGACCGGTACGTGAAGGCGCGGGAGGTGGCGGAGCAGGTGCTCAAGGCGCGGCCCGACTCCTACGTCGCCCACTTCGTCCTCGGGCTGGCGCAGTACTACGGCGAGGGCAACTTGCCGCGGGCGCTGTGGGAGCTGCGCACCGCGCGCCACCTCTTCGAGCGGCGCTACGGCCCGACGCCGTCGCCGGGCGCGCCGTGGCGCTGGCACAGCGAGATCCTCGTCGAGCTCGCCGACCTGCTCGGCGACATGGACCGGCTGCAGGAGAAGCTCGAGGCGCTCGACGCCCACGACCGCAACTACCAGCCGCAGCTCTACGCCGAGCGTACCTGGCCGCTCATGAAGCTCGGCCGCTACGACGAGGCGCGGGCGATGGTGAAGAAGGCCATCGCGACGGGGCGGACGCGCCAGCGCAAGGTGGCGCTGACGTCGCTCTGCGCCATCGAGTCCGAGGCCGGCACCCGGGAGGACTCGTACCGCGCCTGCCGGGCCGCGGCCGAGGAGGTGCGCGCCTCGCGCCACGACGGCACCGCCGAGTTCTCCAACGCCGGCGAGGCGGCGCTCGGCATGCTCAAGCTCGACGAGGCCGAGCGCGACTTCCTCGAGTCGACCCAGCGCCCGGTCACGCTCTACGGCAACCCGTGGGCGAAGCTCGTCGACCTGTACCTGCGCGAAGGCCGCATCGCCGAGGCGGTCTCGGCCATGAAGCAGGTCCACACCTACCGCCGCCGCAAGCCCGCCTACGTCGACCAGCTCAGCCAGGCGGAGACGGACCAGCTGGCCGCGCTGCTCCTGCTCGCCCTCGGCCGCGACGCCGACGCCCTCCCGATCACCGGCCGGGCCCTCGACCGGCCCGACCGGCGCGGCGGCATCAGCTCGCAGAAGGAGCAGGCGGAGGCGGGCACGGCGATCCTCGACCGCATGGCGCGGCGCCAGGCGGCCGCGCAGCTCGCCGAGGAGCGCGCCGTCGCCGGCACGTGGGCCAAGGCGAAGCTGCTGTGGCAGGAGACGCGGCTGCGGGTCGAGGCGTGGACCTCGGGCCGGCGGGCGTCGGTGCTCATGGCCAGCCGCCGCCGGCTGGTCGCCACGATCCGCCCGTCGTTCTCGGGCGGCGCCGACGTGCCGGTGTGGGTGGGCGGCGAGCTCGTCGACATCCTCGGCCCGGGCATCGTGGCGCAGGCCGTGGCCCTGGCCCGTCGCGAGGAGACCGCGCCCGCCGCGGCGCCGTACTTCGACGCCATCGACGCCGAGGTCGCCCTCGCCCGGGGCGACGACCGCGGCGCGCTCGACCTGGCCTGGCGCGCGCTGCGCAACCTGCCGAGCGCCGAGGTGCTGCTCTCGGCGCGCGTCGCGGCCATCGGCGCCGCGGCCGCCCGCCGCCTCGGCGAGACCACCATCGAGCTCGGCCTGCTCGGCGACGTCATGCAGAAGGACCCGACCGCCGTGCGGCGGCTCGGCCTGGCGCTGCCCGTGGCGGTGACGAGCGACGGCAGCGCCGTCGCGAACCGGGCCGCCGCCTTCGTGCGCAAGTCGCCGCGCTTCCGCGCCGGCGGCGGCGGCTTCACGGTCGCGGCGACCGCCGGGTCGGTGTGCCTCGCCACCGGCGCGGGCGCGGTGCTCGCGTGCGGCCAGGCGCAGCCGCGCGCCGGCGAGGACCACGACGCCTTCGCCCGCCGCCTCGTCGCCGAGCTGCACCGCCGCGCCTTCTCGCCGCGCATCGACATGAGCCAGACCGACGTCCGCTCGCTCGACGGCTCCACCGGCGTCGGCGACGCGCGCTCGTCGGACAAGGCGCGCGACGTCCTCGACGGTCTGCAGGGCAAGAAGCCCAAGCCCGGCGACAAGCCGGACCTCGACATCGAGCTGAACGAGGGGGACTGAGGGCGGCCCCGCCAACCCTTTTGGTTGCGCGGATCCCGGCACAACGGTACACAAGGACGCGACGCCGCGGCACGGTGCCGGACGGGAGGGAACCATCGGGACCACACGCAACGGGTCGGAGCGCGCAGATGCCGCGCCGGACGGCGCGCGCTCGGCCGGGGTGACCCGCGTCCGCGGCAAGTTCACCGGGCTCGCCATCCTGTCCGTGATCGCGGGCGCGCTGCTGCTCTGCGAGAACTTCGGACTGGTGGGGCCCGTGCACCGGTTGTGGCCGGTGTTCCCCGGGTTCCTGGGCCTCGGTCTCGCCATGCTCTTCGTTCAGCGCGGCAAGCGGGACCTGGTGTTGCTGGGCATCGGCAGCTATCTGCTGGGTCTGTCGGCCCTGTTCCTGGTGCTGAACTACACCCACTGGGGCCTGCTGGCCCGGGCCTGGCCGGTGTTCCTGGCCTTGCTGGGGCTCTCGTCCCTGGTCGTGGCGCCCTTCGCCCGCTGGATGCGCGGGGCCTTCTGGGTCTCGGGCGGCTTCCTCGTGCTCCTCGCCGTCGCGTTCTACCTGATCTTCGGGCTGAACCCCCGGCTGTGGCCCGCCTGCCTCGTCCTCTTCGGTCTCTGGATCCTGATCCTGACCTGTGCTCGCAGCCGGGCACGGACCACGTACCCGAGGTGAACCCATGACCGCATCGACCGTCTCCCGGAAGCGCGTCCTCATCGTCGAGCCCCAGGCCGCGGCCTCGAACGTGTTCTCGGCCTTCGCCGGCCTGCCGCTGATGGGCCCGCTGCTCATGGGAACGGTGCTGAAGCAGGCCGGCTTCGACGTCACCGTCGTGTCCGAGAACCTGCTGGGCCGGCCCCTGGGCATTCACGACATGGACCACGACTTCCTCCTGGTCTCGTGCCTGACGCCCACGGTGGAGCGCGGCTTCGAGCTCGCCGCGCTGTTCAAGCGCCGCAACGCGCGCGGGCAGGTGATCATGGGCGGTCCGCACGTCTCGTTCCTGCCCGAGGAGGCGCTGAGCTACGCCGACCACGTGGTGACCGGCGAGGGCGAGAACGTCATCGTGGACCTGCTGCGTCACGGCGCCGACGAGCGCGTCGTGCAGGGCACCCCGGTGCAGGATCTCGACACGCTGCCCCTCGTGGACTGGCAGCTGCTGGTCAACTGGGAGCGGCAGTACATCCAGCCCATCATGCTGTCGCGCGGCTGTCCCTTTGGCTGCAACTTCTGCTCGGTCACGGCGATGTTCGGGCGGGGCTACCGCACGGTCAGCGTGGACCGAGCCCTGGAGGAGATCGGCCGCACCACCCGCAACGACATGTTCTTCTACGACGACAACTTCACCGCCAACCCGAAGCGATCGAGGCAGATCCTCGAGGGCATGGCGCGCCTGCCGCGGCGGCCCCGGTCCTGGAGCGCCCAGGTCCGCACCGATCTCACCCGCGACCGGGAGCTGATGGGCGCCCTCGCCCGCGCGGGCTGTGGCCGGGTGTACGTCGGGCTCGAGTCGGTCAACGACGAGACGCTCGCGGAGCTGCACAAGAGCCAGACGCTGGAGGACGTGCGCCGCGCCGTCCGCGTCTTCCACGAGCACGGCATCGCGGTGCACGGGATGTTCATGTTCGGCGCCGACGCCGACGGGCCCGAGGTGCTGCGCGCCACCGGCGACTTCGTGCGCCGCGAGCACGTGGACTCGGTGCAGTACCTGATCGCGACGCCCTTCCCCGGCACCGAGTACTACCGCCGCCTCGAGGCCGAGGGCCGCCTGCTGCACAAGATCTGGCGCTACTACGACGCCATGCACGTGGTCTTCCGGCCGCGCCAGCTCTCGCCCCTCCAGCTCCAGGAGCTGGCCATGGCGGAGTACGGGGACTTCTACACCATCCTGCAGGCGCTCAACGAGGGCCTGGAGACGGCGCTGGAGGGCATGCTGAGCCTCCTCGGGCGCTCCTCGCGCACCCGGACGCCGTCGCTGATCAACGCCGCCTTGAAGGTCATGGGCAGCCGCATCGTGCGCAAGTGGAACCAGGGCAACGTGGACTACATGAACTACCTGCGCACCGTGCCGGACCAGGCGGTGGGGTGAGGGTGACAGCGTGCCAGGCGTGATCGGGATCGCGGGGTCGTTGCGCCGGGGCTCGTACAACGCGGCGCTCCTCCGGGAGACCCGCGAGCTGGCGCCCCCCGGTCTCGCCATCGAGATCGCCGCGATCCGGGACATCCCGCTCTACGACGGCGACGTCGAGACCGAGGCGGGTGTCCCCGCGCCGGTGCGCGCGCTCAAGGAGCGGCTCGCCGCCGCCGACGGCCTCCTGCTCGTGACGCCCGAGTACAACAACTCGATCCCGGGCGTGCTCAAGAACGTGATCGACTGGTTGTCGCGGCCGTCAGCGGACATCCCGCGCGTGTTCGGCGGCAAGCCCGTGGCCCTCATGGGCGCGACGCCGGGGCGGGGCGGAACGACGCTGGCGCAGGCGGCGTGGTTGCCGGTGCTCCGCACCCTGGGCACGCAGGCCTGGTCCGGGCCGCGCGTCGCCATCTCCGACGCGGCCAAGGTGTTCGACGCTGACGGCCGGATCGTGGATCAGGCCGTCCGGGCCTCGGTCGGGAAGTTCCTGCTCGGGTTCGCCGCGTTCATCGGCCGTGCGGGCCGCCGGGGCTGACAGCCCGCGGCCGCGGCGCCACGGGGGCGAAGCTGCGCCCGTCAGTCCTTGCCGCCCTTCCAGTGCCGCAGGCGTGCGACCTCGTCACGGAGCTGGCCCCATGCCCGCTCCGCTTGCCGCCGGAGCCGGACGTCATGACGCCGCTCGTAACCCTGAGCCTCCCGTTCGAGCTTCCGGTGGTGCTCCAGCCGCTCGGCATCCAGGTCGCCCGCCTCCACCGCCGCTCTCACGGCGCAACCCGGCTCGGTGTCGTGGCGGCAGTCGCGGAAGCGGCACCGCCCGGCGAGCGCCGCGATGTCCTCGAACGCCGCGCCGAGGCCGTCCTCATCGACGAGCTGCAACTCGCGCATCCCCGGCGTGTCGAGCAGCAGACCGCCTCCGGGGAGCAGCACGAGCTGCCGGTGAGTGGTGACGTGACAGCCACGACCATCACGTGCTCGAACCTCGCCGGTGGGCATGCGCTCCTCGCCGAGGAGCGCGTTCACCAGGGTCGACTTACCCGCGCCGGAAGAGCCGGCGAAGGCCGCTGTCACCCCCTCGCGGATGCTGGCGCGCACCGCCGTGAGGCCCGCCGCGCGCAGTGCGCTCGTGACGGAGACCGACACGGCCGGGCAGTGCCTCTCGACCTCTGCCACCTGGGCGGCCGGGTCCGCGCAGAGGTCGGCCTTGCTGAGGATCACCGCGGGCCGGGCGCCGCTGGCCCAGATCCGGGTCAGGTAGCGCTCGATCCTCCGCACGTTGTAGTCGGCGTCGAGGCCGCAGACGACGAACACGATGTCGACGTTGGCCGCGATCACCTGGACGCGCGCCTGGCGCCCGGCGGCTCCGCGGGTGAACGCGGTACGTCGCCCCAGCAGGTGCTCGATGACGGCGACGCGATCGGGGGACGGTGGTTCCTTGATGACGACCCAGTCGCCGACGCCAGGGAGACCGACGCCCTCGAGCTCGTGACGGAGTCGCCCCGCGAGCCGCGCCGGGCCGGCACCGTCGGCTGACCAGACCTCGTAGGCACCACGATGCTCGGCCGCCACCCGGGCGGGGATGGCGCCTGCAGTAGTGGACTGACGGAGTTGCTCCTCGAAGAACGGGCCGAAGCCCAGGACCGACAGGTCGTACACGACGATGTCCTCCACGGTGCGCGGCCCAAGGCACGCGCAACCATCCGCACGCCGACGCGTTCAGCGGACACGCGGACAGGATCGAGTTTCGCGGGACGGGAGCGCCGTGGCGGTCAGCGCCTACGGCACACTCGATCCCTCACGCAAGATCCATGTGGAAGACGGTGGCGATCATGAAGCCCGTGACCAGAGATTACCTGCTCCGGCCCCATGCATCAACCCCGGGCCGACCAGCGCGCCTGTGACACGCGCCCCCATGGTACACTCTCCCTGGGAGCGCCGCCTTCCGGGAGAACCGCATGTCGCCGCGTCTGCTCCTGCGTCTCTGCTGGCTGGGCCTCCTCCCGCTCGGGTGCACGACCGGTGTCATCGGCCCGGGCGACGCCCGGAGCGACGCCGGCGCCGGCGCTCCGCGCGACGCCGGCTCGCCGCGCGACACCGGCGTCGCGGGGGACGGCGGGACTCCCGTGGACGCGGCGGCGACCGACGGCGCGGGCGGGAGCGACGCGGGCCCGATCGGGGGCAGCGACGCCGGCGGCAGCGACGGCGGCCTGGCGGGCGCGTGCACCGCGCCGCTGCCGCCCGAGGCGCAGCTCGTGGACACCTCCAGTCCGACGACGATCGTGGGCACGGGGAGCGCGGCGAGCTGCACCTTCGCGGCGCTCGCCGCCGCGGTCGCGCAGGGCGGCGTCATCACCTTCGACTGCGGCAGCGCGCCGGTCATCATCCCCATCGCCGCCACGCTCGCGCTCCCCACCGACCGGAACAGCGTCATCGACGGCGGCCACGCCATCACGCTCGACGGCGGCGGCCAGGTGCGCATCCTCGAGTGGAACAGCCCGGGGTGGATGACGAACGGGCACGTGCTGACGCTGCAGCGGCTCGCCCTCGTCAACGGCAAGGCGCGCGGGACGGAGGTCATCCCGGTGTGCCCGGCCCCCTGCTCGCAGGGCTTCAACGACGGCGAGGGGGGCGCGCTCTACATGCGTGATGGCGCGCTCCGCGTGATCGAGGTGACGTTCACGAGCAACCAGGCGGCCGAGCTCGGGCCGGACACGGGCGGCGGCGCGATCTACCTGCTCGGGTGCCAGCCGGCCTACATCGCCGGCAGCACCTTCCGCAACAACCGGGCCAGCAACGCCGGCGCGATCGGGACCCTCTTCGCCGGGGACAACATCTACAACAGCCTCTTCGACGGGAACCAGGCCATCGGCCACGGCGCGAACAACAACGACCCGAGCCAGTGCTCGTGCATCAACAACGGCCAGAACGAGATCGGCTCGGGCGGGAACGGGGGCGCGATCTACAGCGACGGCGTCGGTGTCGACGTCACGATCTGCGGGACCACGATCACGAACAACACGGCCAACGAGTTCGGCGCGGCCATCTTCTTCACGAGCAACGACCCGGGCCAGAAGGGCACGCTCACCATCCGGGACTCCACCCTGACCGGCAACCAGGGCAACGGGGTGTGGGAGGCGGCGCCGGGCGTCTCGACGAACGCGGACTTCCCGCCGCCGATCAACTCGGTCATCCTGCCCTGAGAGCTCGGCGACGAGCCGGCGCCTTCCCATGCGGAAGAAGAAGCCCCCCAGACCGGCGGTGCAGGAGCTCAACCCGCGCCAGACCCTGTACCACGACACCTTCCTCTTCACCGACGACCAGTCCGGTCCGCCGGACGACGAGTTCTACCGGCGGCACGCGGCCTCGACCGCCACGATCCGCGTGGGGGCCGAGGAGCGGGTCCGGGACCAGGTGCTGCGGTGCTTCCGCGACGGGCAGACGCTCGTGGTGCAGCTCTACGCAGCGGACGGCAGCCCCGCCAGCCCGCGCCTCGTCTATCGGAAGCCATCCCCGGCCGAGCTCCAGGAGGACGCCGCGGTCCTCGAGGCCCGCTTCGACACGCAGTTCGAGTACACGATCAACTCAACGTGGCACGATGGCGAGCGGAACGTGGCCGTCTACACGGTCGCGGGGCTGCGCGCGAACGGCGCCGCGGTGTCCCACGAGGTGTTCAAGTAGGCCCGGCCGCGCACCCGGCCCGCGCCGTGGCGCTGTTGTCGCAGGTGCGGGTTGGCACCGTCAGCGCAACCACGGTACGATGGTCGCGGCGCACGGCCCCGTGCCGGGCGGAGGTGGGCGATGGCCGAACGGTCCCGCAGGTCCTTCTTCACGGACGTCGTGTCCGCGGCCGCGGGCGGGTGGGTCGCGCTGACGAGCGGCGGGCTCGTGGCGGCGATCGTGAGCGCCTGCACGCCGTCCCGGTCGGGCTCCCCGCCGCCGCCGCCCGCGGAGAAGCGGCCGCCCATGCCGATCACCAAGTACGGCGGCAACCTCAACGAGATGCGCAAGGCCCCGCCCGCCCCGGTCGCGCCCGCCTCCGCGTCGCAGCCCGCGTCCGCGCCGGACGACGTCGGCGCCAAGTACGGCGGTCCCGGCGCCCGCCGGCCGCGCAAGTACGGCGGCCCGCCGCCGAAGCCGAAGTACGGCGGCCCGCCGCGCCCCCCGCGGCCCCTCCCGCGGCCGCTCTACGGCGGCCCCGACCTGTAGCGTGGCCGCCCCACCCCCGCCCGAGCCCGCCGGCCGCCTGCGGCTGCGCGACCTCCCGCGGCTCGTCGCCGTCCACCGCGACGCGGCCCGCCGCGCGCCGCTCTTCGCCGCGCCCGACCTGACCTACCTCTTCTGGGAGGCGACGCTGCGCTGCAACCTGCGCTGCGCCCACTGCGGCTCGAGCTGCGGCGCGCGCTCGCCCGTCCGCGAGCTCACGACGGCGCAGGTCCGCGGGATCCTCGACACCATCGCCGAGGACTTCGACGCGACGCGGATCTTCGTCTCGATCACCGGGGGCGAGCCGCTCCTGCGGCCGGACCTCTTCGAGGTCGTCGCCCACCTGACCCGCCTCGGCATGGAGTCGTGCATCGTCACGAACGGCACCTTGCTCACGGCGCGGGCGGTCGACCGCCTGCTCGCGGCCGGTATGCGCACGGTCTCGATCAGCATCGACGGCACGGAGGCGGAGCACGACGCCGTGCGCGGCCGCGGCACGTACCGGCGCGCGCTCCGGGCCGTGACGCGCGCGCGCGCCCGCGGCCTGGAGACGGTCGAGGCCATCAGCTGCGTGCGCCCGGCCAACCTCGCGCGGCTGCCCGCCGTCGAGCGCGCGGTGCGCGACGCGGGCGCGAACCTGTGGCGCCTGATCACGATCGACCGCATGGGGCGGCTCGCCGGCCGCGCCGCGCCCGCGATGTGGCTCGAGCCCCCCGACATCACGCGCCTGCTCGACTTCATCGCCGCGCGCCGCCGCGCGCTCGCCGGTGACCCGGACTTCGGCGTCCAGTTCTCGTGCGGCGGCTTCCTCGGGGTGCGCCGCGAGCTCGCGGTGCGGCCCGGGGACGGGCAGTGCTTCGCCGGGCTGTGCGTCGCGTCGATCCTCTGCGACGGCCAGGTGAGCGCCTGCCCGTCGCTGCCGCGGTCGTGGGCGCAGGGCTCGGCGCTCGCGACGCGCTTCGCCACGATCTGGCGCGAGCGCTTCCGGCTCCACCGCACGACGGACTGGCGGCGCACCGGCCCCTGCGCCGGCTGCTCGTGGTTCGGCGTCTGCCGGGGCGGCGGCCTGCACGAGCGGCTCGCGCAGCCGGACGACTTCTGCTGGCTCGCCCGCCAGGGGTGAGCCGGCCAGGTCGCCCGGCGCGGCCGCCGGCCCGACCTACGCGTGCCGCGGCGGCGCCGTCACTCCCAGAGTCGCTCGACGCCGTACCCGTCGAGCACGTCGTCGACGCTGATCACGCGCGCGCCGGTGACGCGCGCGGCCGCGAGCACGAGGCGGTCCATCGGGTCGCGGACGGCGGGGAGGGCGCCGAACTCGAGCGCCTGCGCGAGGTCGAGCGGCAGCACGTTGTAGCCGGGGTGGCCGGCGAGGGCATCGAGGACCTGCGCCGGACCGAGGCGGATGCGGCCGCGTTCCTGGAGCAGGGCGATCTCGACGAGGGCGATCACCGGCACGTGGCACGTCCAGCGGCCGGCATCGGCGGCGGCGAAGGCGCGCCGCGCGGCCTTCCCCAGCCGGCGGGGATCGCTGAGGTGCCAGACGAGGGCGTGGGTGTCAGCGACGACGTTGGTCATGTCGCGAGCCATGGGCGCCGAGCGAGGCCGAGAGCGCGCCGCGGACCTCTCTGAAGTCCGCGAGCGTGGGGACGCGCGCGAGCGCGAGGGTGCCCGCCAGCGGACGGGCCTGACGGGGCGTCGTCGTCACCTGGCCGACCTCGAGATCGATCGCCCGCTCGATGAGACGCTCCACCTGCTGCGACAGCGAGCGGCCCTCCCGACGGGCCAGTTGCTCCAGCCGCTGGCGCGTGGCCGCGGGCACCCGGACGGTGATCACCGCATCCTTCATGTCTGCGAATGTATGCGGTCCGCATCGCACGGGTCAAGCGGCGACGGCTCGAGCTCCGGCGATCGTGAACCGCGCTCAGAACGCCACCCCGAGCGCCACGCCCAGGTAGAAGAGCTGCTGGCCGTCGTGCTGATGGTGGGTCGGGCAGTCGCTGCTGTTCACCCCCGTGTCCACGCACTGCAGATCCGCCGGGTTCAGCATCCAGCCGTAGCCGGCGAAGGTGCGCAGCGAGAAGCCGCTCGCGGTGCGGAGCTCGTGGGACACCTCGGCGTTCAGCCAGTACGCGCGCGTCGCGCTCTTGTGGGAGGGCTCGTCCATGACGAGCTCGGTCCAGTGATAACCGCCCATGGAGAACCCGCCCCCGAGCGCCAGCGCCTGGGTGCGCGTCCGGAGCACGCGGAAGCGGCCGAGCGCGGCGTACTGGAGGCTCGCGCCAAACGAGCCGTCGCACACCCCCACGCTCCCGGGCGCCCGGCACGCCTGGCCGCGCAGCGGGCCGCTGCCGCTCCCGACCCCGAGCGACGCCACGAACAGCGGGTCCGGGGAGAGCTCCAGCGTGAGGCCGTAGTAGCCGGTGGGCGTGCCGAGGCCGAGCTGCCCCATCACGGCGAGGTGTTTCGCCCAGACGTCCGCGGCGGGCGGCAGGGACCCGAGCCCCACCGGCGGCGGGACATACGCGGGCGGCGGCGGCTCGCCCGCGCTCGCCGCGCGGGCCCCGAGCAGCAGGGCCAGGGCGCCCATCGCCAGCCACGTACCGCGCGTCGTCCTCGTGCGACCCAGGGGCATCCACCGCTCGACCTTCTGGTGCCCGCGACCACGCTGCTCGACGGACGCCGCCGATCGCCTATGCGGGTTTCATGCCACGCCGGCGACGCCGGCAACAGGGCGGAATCCCATCCGCCGCCGGGTCGGCGGCGGTGGATCTCTGACAACCTGTGCAGGAGTGCGCGGGCGGGCCCGACGCCCGGGCCGCGCCCCCGCTACGGCGCCGCCGGCGCGCACGTGCGCGAGGTCGCGCGCATGAGCCGGTACTTCGAGTCCGTCCCCATCCCGGCGTACACCATCACCCAGCCGTCGGCGGTGCGCACGACCGCCGGGTCGCGCGTGCTCCACGCGTCGGGGCGGTCGGCGGAGAGGTCGAGCGTGAGGCCGCGCTTGACGAACGTGACGCCGTCGGCCGAGGCGGCGAGGGCGACGCGGTAGGGACCGGGGTCCGTCTTCGCGGTGTCGTAGGCGCCGTACCAGAGGAGGAAGCCGGCGGTGGTGCGCACGACGGCGGGCTGGGCGACCGCGTGGTTGTCGAGCTCGGCGGCGGCGCCCCGGGTGAGGACGGGCGCGCTCGCCGCGCGCGTGAAGGCCAGGCCGTCGGCGGCGTCGGCGCGGCCGATGGCGAGCCGCTGGCCGTCGAAGCCGGTGTAGAACAGGTGGTAGCCGGCCGCGTCGCGCGCGATCGCGGGGTACAGGACGCTGAGCCCGTCGAACGCGCCGCTCGCGCCGGCGCGCAGCACGCCCGGCGCCACCACGGTCCACGCGTCGCCGTCCGCGCTCTCGGCGAGGTCGATGCTGCCCGACCCGAACCAGAGGCGGAACCGGCCGTCCTCGTGCAGGGCGGCGGGGTAGGCGACGACCGGGTCGTCGCCGAGGCCGGTCGCGGGCGCCGCCGGCTGCGGCCAGGTCACGCCGTCCGGCGAGGCGGTGTGGTGAATGCGGTGGGTCAGCCCTGTCTTGCGGGTGAAGAACAGGTGCAGCGTCGACCCGACCGCGAGCAGGCTCGGGGCGAGGTCGCCGTCGCCCGCGCCGAGGCCCGCTGGCAGGTCCCAGAGCAGGCCCACCTTGTCCCAGCGCCAGCCGTCGAGGGGGTAGCCGTCCGGGGAGGTGCCGCCCGGCGCGGCCGGGTCGCAGGGCGGCGGGCCGTCGGCCGTCGGGGCGTCGGCGGCCGGGGGGGCGTCCGCGCCGCCCGCGTCCGCGGGGCCGCTCGCGCCGGCGCCGCACCCGGCCACCAGCGCGGCGACGGTCAACCAGGGCAGGAGCCGCATCGCGCCAGCTTACCGGCCGGCGCAGTGCCGCACCAGGGCCAGGAGCCCGAGGACCAGCGCGATGCTGACGAACATGAAGATCAGCCGCGCCGGCATGAGCTTCTTGTCGGTGTCGACCCCACAGTGGGGACAGAGCTTGAGGCGGGCGTCGATGAGGGTCTTGCACTGCGGGCACGGCATGCTGTACGGGGGCTTGACTCCCGACGGCGGCAGCTTCACCCCCAGCCGGCTCTTCTTGCCACGCTTCGCCATGCCCAAGCAGATGCTACGTGAGGGCCCGGGGTCGTGCAAGGCCGCCCCCCAAAAAGCCCGTTTGGAGCATTTCAGGGCCCGAATCTCGTGTTTCCTCTGGCAGACCAACGGCCGGTGATCCAGAATAGAAGAAAGATACACCCCGGCAGGGTCAGGGGGTCAGGGCGTGAGCAGCAAGCTGGTTCTGGTCAAGCGGGTCCTCTATTGCGCCCCCACCGCGGCGCATCTGCGCGAGCTGGCCGCGCTCGCCGGCGACGTGCGCGGCGCCGGTGCGGGCGGCGACACCGCCGAGGTGCTCCTCTCCTGCGACCAGGACGTGCAGGCCCGGCTCTCGCTCTCGGCCGCACCCGACGCCGCGGTCGCTCGGCTGCACGAGGGCTACTTCAACCTCCTCGTGCTCGACGCGCGCGGCCTGCCCGGCACCTCCGTCGAGGAGGCGGCCGCGCCCGCGCTCGAGATCCTCGACGGCATCGATGCCGACGAGGACGTCGAGGTCCGCTACCCCTTCCACCGCATCCTCGTCCTCGTCGCCGGCGAGGACGACGCCGGCGATCAGCTCGTCGCGCGGTTCGGCGCCCGCGGCGTCGGCCGCATCCTGCGCGACCCGCGGCCGCCGGGCGCCGCGCCCGAGGCCGGCGACCCGCGCCGCCGCGCCTTCGCGCGCCTCTTCCTCGACGAGATGCGCCGCATGACCACGGAGCGGTGTCCCGGCAAGGTCGCCCTCAACCTCGCGGGCGGCGGGATCACGGGCATCTACTTCGAGCAGGGCGCCCTCAAGTGCCTGGCCGACTGCCTGCCGCCGGGCGCCCTCAACCGCTTCGACCTCTACTTCGGCATCAGCGCCGGCGCCATCGTCGGCGGTATGCTCGCGAACGGCTATTCGATCGACGAGCTCATGGCGGCGATCGCCGGCTGCGAGGGCGGGCGCGTCCCGCCCCTCAATCTCAGCCTCTTCAAGCTCGCGCACCTCAACATCGCCGACGCGCTGCACCGGCTGCGGGTGGCCGGGCGCCACCTGGCCGCCCGGGTCCTCGCCGCGCTCCCCGGCTCGCGCCGGGAGGCGCTCGAGTCGCTCTTCCTCGACTTCGGCGACCTCGTGCCGCCGCCCTTCCGCGGCGACGCCTTCGAGGCGATCCTGCGCGCCGCGTTCAGCGCGCCGGGGCACACGAACGACTTCCGCGCGCTGCCGCGGCCGCTCTTCGTCGGCGCCACCGACCAGGACACGCGCCTGCACGTCCTCTTCGGCGACCACGGCTGGGACGAGGTGCCGATCAGCCTCGCCATCCAGGCCTCGATGAGCCTCAACCCGGCGTTCAGCTCGACGAAGATCGGCGGCCGCTTCTACGAGGACGGCGGCGTGTCGCGCACGACGAACTTCCTGCAGGCGATCCGCCGCGGCGCCGACCTCATCTTCGTCGTCGACCCGCTGGTGCCCTACGTGTCGCGCACCGCCGGCTACGCCCGCGCGCGCGGTGCGATCTACAACGTGGACCAGAACATCCGCACCATCTCCTACACGCGCTACGCCAACACGCGGTCGTGGATCCTCAAGCAGCACCCAGAGGTCAGCTTCTACAACTTCCTGCCGCAGAACACGCTGCGGCGGCGCCTCTCCTACAACCCCCTCGATCACCGCCCCTACCTGCACATCTGGCGCGGGGCCTACCTGTCGACCCTGCAGCGCATCGAGCAGCTCGGGTACCGCGTGGCCGGCGACCTGGCCGCGCACGGCATCGCCTTCGACACCCGGCGCGCGCAGGAGGTGGCGGAGCAGCTCCGGGCCAAGGACGCGCCGGAGTTCGCCGACTTCTTCCCGCGCCGCCGGATCGTGCTCGACCTCCCGGACTGGCAGCCGGCCGCCGCGCCCGCCCTGCCGCCCGCCCCGGCGCGCCTCCTCGCCCAGTCGGCCTGACCGGCCCTCAGCTCCCCGCGCGGTCCGCCGCCCGGCGCGTGCGGTTGCCCATGGACGGCGCCGCTCTCGTTCATTACGATCATCCGTCGCCGCGGAGCGCATCTCTGCCGAGCTCGGGCTGGGCGCCCGGCTTCAGGGGGAACCATCGACATGCGAGCCGATCGCAGCGCGTTTTCACCTCCACGGTCGACGCTGAGCTCCGATCCACGAGGCCGCGGCCCGACGTCAGCTTCGCGTTGCGCCGCGCGCGACAGGTGTGAGAGAATCTCGCCTCACAGGGTGCCATCGATGCCACGAACGGTTCGGGTTCTCCTCGGGGTCATCGTGCTCGCAGTCGCGAGCTCGGCGGCAGCGCAGAGTACGCTCACGCTCGACAAGACCCTGCCGGTCCAGCTCTTCGAGCCCGGCATCGGGCCCACGCCATTCTTCACGGTCGAGGGCGCCGAGGGGTTGGGCAAGGGGCTGTACGGCCTGTCGCTGACGCTCAACTACCAGAGCAAGCCGTTCCGCATCGCGAACGTGCGCGGCACGACGATCGGCACGGATCAGTGGGCCGTCAAGAGTCAGCTCGGCGCCGACGTGGTCGGCGCCTTCGGCATCACCGATCGCATCCAGCTCGGCGTCGGCCTGCCGGTGTCGCTCGGCATGACCGGCCAGCCGGTCGCCACGGGCGTCACGGGCCTGCCGGAGACGAGCACCCTGTCGGGCGCGGGCATCGGCGACCTGCGCGCCGAGCTCAAGTGGCAGTTCTGGCGCAAGCGCACCGAGACGCAGTCGTTCAGCCTCGCCGCCGTGCCCGTCCTCACGGTGCCGCTCGCCGCCTCGGGCTACGCCGCCTCGGGCGCCGAGGCCAGCCAGCGCGACTTCCTCGGCGACCGCTATCCCACGTTCCGGCCGCGCGTCGCCGCGGAGTTCAAGCAGGGCCCCCTCCACGTCGGCGGCAACCTCGGCGCGATCCTCCGCGCGCGGTCGCAGTACCTCGGCGAGGACCTGAGCCACCAGCTCATGTACAGCGCCGCGATCGGCTACGACATCGGCCGCAAGGTCGTCGTCCGGCCCGTCATCGAGATCTCCGGACGCCACGGGTTCAACTCGTACCAGGACACGTCGCCGCTCGAGCTGTCCGGCGGCGTCAAGGTGATCGTCCAGCGCATGTGGGAGATCACGGTCGGCGGCGGCGGCGGCCTCATCGGCGGCATCGGCGCGCCGCAGGCCCGCGGCTTCATCGGCGTGGCGTTCAACCCCGACTTCCGCGACCGCGACGGCGACGGCATCCCCGACGTCTTCGACGAGTGCCCCGATCAGCCGGAGGACAAGGACGGCTTCAAGGACGCCGACGGCTGCCCCGACCCGGACAACGACGGCGACGGCATCCCCGACGAGCAGGACAAGTGCCCGAACGAGCCGGAGGACTTCGACGGCTTCCAGGACGAGGACGGCTGCCCGGACCTCGACAACGACCACGACGGCATCCCCGACATCCGCGATGCCTGCCCCTTCGACGCCGAGGACGGCCTGGCCCCGAAGCCCGACGACGGCTGCCCGGTCGACAAGACCGACAGCGACGGCGACGGCATCATGGACAACGTCGACAAGTGCCCCGAGGAGGCCGAGGACAAGGACGGCTTCCAGGACGAGGACGGCTGCCCCGATCCGGACAACGACGGTGACGGCGTCCCGGACAGCCTCGACCAGTGCCCCGACGAGCCCGAGGACATGGACGGCTTCGAGGACGACGACGGCTGCCCCGATCCGGACAACGACAAGGACGGCGTGCCGGACAAGGACGACAAGTGCCCGAACGAGCCGGAGACCATCAACGGCTTCCAGGATGACGACGGCTGCCCCGACAAGGGCGAGGTGAAGGTCGTCCTGAACGACAAGGAGAACAAGATCGAGGTCAAGGAGGGCGTCAACTTCCGCGTCCGCGGCGACGAGGTCGTGGTCGGCGTGACCTCCCACTCGATCCTGAGCCAGCTCGCCCAGGTGCTGCGCGGCCACAGCGAGATCGCGAAGCTCAAGATCATCGCGCACGGCGGCCCGAACGACTCGAAGGCGCTGATGGCGCGGCGCGCCTCGGCGGTGCGCCTCTTCCTCATCGGCAAGGGCGTCGGCGCCGACCGGCTGCAGGCCGCGCTCGGCGGCACCGGCGGCTCCAAGCAGCACCTCGAGTTCATCATCGAGGCGCGCAAGGTGAAGGGCAAGAAGGCGGTCGGCGACCAGCCCGCCGAGGGCGAGAAGCCCGAGGGCGGCGAGGGCGGCGACACGCCGCCGCCGCCCGCCGAGGACGCCACGCCGTCGGAGTAGTTGAACAGGGAGGCGAGGAGGCGGGGAGTAGGATTGGGGTTGGCTGCGAACCCTGATCCGGCTCCCCGGCTCCCCGTCTCCCTGTTTCCTGTCCGACGCGTCGGACGAGCTGGCGCCCTGGGCGTCTCGGCGGTCTTCTACGCTGAGCTTGGCTGGACGAGCTGTTACGGCAGCGTGTGCGCGGGTGTGTCGTTCGCGGCGTAGACGACGAGCACGGTGATGTTGTCGTCGCCGCCGCGCTCGTTGGCGATGCCGACGAGGACCTCGGGCACGCGGCCGTAGAAGTGCGCCGTCATGATCCGCCCGAGCTCGTCGCCCTCGATGTAGTTCGACAGCCCGTCGGAGCAGACGAGGTAGCAGTCCCCCATCAGCACCGGGAAGGCGGTCACGTCGACCTGCACGTCGCGCTCGAAGCCGACCGAGCGCGTGATGATGTGCTTGAACTTCGACTCGCGGGCCTCGTCCTCCGACAGGAGGCCGGCCTTGACCTGCTCCGCGATCCAGGAGTGGTCCTCGGTGATCTGCTCGACGCGCCCGTCACGGAAGAGGTACGCGCGCGAGTCGCCGACGTGCGCGACGTGCACCCGCCCGGTGCGGAAGAGCAGGGCGGTGAGGGTGGTGCCCATCCCCTGGAGCTGGGCGTCGATCTGGGCGGTGTCGTAGATGGCCGCGCCGGCCGCGCGCGCCGCCTGGCGCAGCGCGGCCGCGGGCGGCGCCTCGTCCGGCTGGCCCGGCGTGGTCGTGAACTGCAGCGGCGCCTTGTCGCTCGACGCCATCGTGCGGTCGAGCTCCTCGGCG
>DASXVK010000516.1:0-14059 GCA_036504295.1 Polyangia bacterium | reverse complement strand
CGTCGCCGATGCGCGGAACCCCGGCGAGTGGGCCGCGCGCCTCTTCCTCAAGGACGGCGCGATCGCGCTCGCCGCGCGCCCGGCGTGCCCGGCGGCCGGGGCCTGCCCGCCGCCGGTCGACCCGCGCACCGGCACGCCGGCTGGCGGCCTCGACGCCGCCGCGGTGGTCGCGCCCGACGCGCTCACGGCGGCCGCCGTGGCCGAGGCCGCGCTCGCGCTCGGGCCGCGGGCGGGGGCCGCGCTCGTCGAGCGGCTGCAGCTCCGGGCCGTCTACCGGAGCGCCGCGGGCGTCGAGGTCAGCCCCGACCTGCGCGACACCGCGATCCTCAGGGCGGGGAGGTAGCTCGCGTGAGTGCTGGCGGGCTGTGCCTGCCAGCACTCTGCGCGGGGGGTCAAAGGGACCCTCCCAGGGTCCCTTTCGTAGTCGCCGGCGCGCCGCCGCCCGGCGCGGCGCCGCCCCGGGCCGCCCCGCCGCCGCCCTGCTGGAACCGTCGGACGTTCGCGGTGTGCTCGGCCTCGGTGCGCGAGAAGACGTGCGTGCCGTCGTTGCGCGACACGAAGTAGAGGTACTGCGAGCGCTCGGGCGCGAACACGGCCTCGAGCGCCGCGCGACCGGGGTTGCAGATGGGCCCCGGCGGCAGTCCCTCGCGCTGGTAGGTGTTGTACGGGTTCTCGGCGTCGGTGAGCTGCAGGCGCCGGATGCGCCCCTCGAACTTCTGGCAGGCGCGGCTCTTCACCAGCGGCACGGTGCAGCCGTAGATGATGGTCGGATCGGCCTGGAGCTTGCGGTGGGGGAACGTCGGGAACGAGAGCCGGTTGAGGTAGACGCTGGCGACGCGCGGCCGCTCCGCGCTCTGGGCCGTCTCCTTCTCGACGATGGCGGCGAGGGTGACGACGTCGCGGTCCGAGAACTTGTACCGCTTGCGCAGGGCGTCGGCGCCCTCGACGTGGCGGGCGCGCAGGTCCTCGAAGACCTGCTTGTGCCGCTTCACCAGCGCGGCGAGGACCTTGGCCGCCGGCGTCTTCGGCCGGAACTTGTAGGTGTCGGGGAAGAGGTAGCCCTCGAGCGTCGGGGCGCGCACGCCCAGGCTCTGCGCGAAGGCGGCGTCGCGGACCCTCGCCCCGAGCTCGTCGGCGGACGCGACGCCGGCCTCGGCCAGGAGGTCGACGACCTCGAGGATGGTCTTGCCCTCGGGGATCGTGACCTTGACCTCCTCCTCCTTGACGCCCTCGACGAGGCGCTGGAGGAGCTGGCGCGGGGTCATGGCGCGGTCGAGGGTGTACTCGCCGGCCCGGATGCGGTGGGCCCGCCCCGTGAAGTTCGCGTAGATGCGGAAGTACGTGGGCCGCGTCACCGCCTGGCGCCGGGTCAGCTCGGCGAGGATCTCGGGGAAGCTCATGCCGCGGCGGATGGAGACCTGCACCGGGCCCGTGGCGCCGGTCGGCCGGTCGGGGTAGCGCCACCCGTCGAGGACGAGGTACGCGCACAGCGCGAGCACGAGGAGCACGGTCGCGCCGAAGATGAGACCTGCCCGCCGCATGTGCTTCGCCGCCATCAGGCCGAGGCTCCTGCGGCGCGGCCGTCGAGCCAGTCCTGCAGGATGACGACCGCGGCCGCCTGATCGATGACCGCCTTGCGCTTCTTGCGCGAGACGTTCGCCTCGCGCAGGCGGTCCTCGGCGACGACCGTCGAGAAGCGCTCGTCCCACATCTCGATGGGCGGCGCGCCGGCGGCCCGGAGCAGCTCGACGAAGGCGAGCACGCGCTCGGCCCGGTGGCCGACCTGCCCCTCGAGGTCGTAGGGGAGCCCGACCACCACCGCCGTCGCCTCGAGCTCGCGGCACAGCGCGAGGATCGCGGGCACGTCCTTGACCATCCCCTGGCGCCGGACGGTCCGCACCGGGTGGGCGGCGAGGCCCAGCTCGTCGGACACGGCGACGCCGATCGTCTTGCTGCCGACGTCGAGCCCGAGGACACGCACGCCGGAAATATGCCGTCCGAACGGTCGCGAGTCAATTGACGCGACGGGTCGCGGCGCGGCCAGGCGCGCTGGCGCCCGTCCGCCGCTTTACAACGGCCACAGGGACGGCACGAGCCCATGGTGAAGCCTTCGACCGCGTCGCTGCTCGCCATCGCGGGCGGCACCTTCATGGTCATCTTCAACGGGGCCGCGGTGCAGATGGCGCTGCCGGTGCTGCAGCGCGACCTCGGCGCGCCGCTGTACGAGGTGCAGTGGACCATGACGGCGTTCCTGCTCGTCAGCACCGCGGCGCTGCTGCCGGCCGGGCGGGCCGGGGACGTGTACGGCCGCGCCCGCGCCTGGCGGGCCGGCGCGCTCGTCTTCGTCATCGCCTCGGCGCTGTGCGCCGTCGTGCCGGGGCTGTGGTGGCTGGTCGTGGTGCGGGCCGTGCAGGGTCTGGGCGCGGCGCTCACCGCGGCGAACGCCGCGCCCCTGCTCGTCGAGGCGTTCCCGCCCGAGCACCGCGGCCGCGCGCTCGGCGCCGGCAACCTCGCCATCGCCCTCGGGCTCGTCCTCGGGCCGCCCGTCGGCTCGCTGCTGATGGCGGCGGTGTCGTGGCGGCTCATCTTCGTGGTCGCGGTGCCGGTCGGCCTCTGGGCCTGGCTCGGGTCACGGGGGCCGCTGCCGCGCCACCGCGGCGCCGCCGAGCCGCTCGGCGCCGGCGGCGGCCTGCTGAGCTTCGTCGCGCTCGTCGCGCTGCTGCTCCCCGGCACCTTCGGCCGCGGCTGGGGTTGGGGGTCGCCGCTCACGCTGCTGCTCTTCGGCGCTGGCGCCCTCTTCTCGCTCGCGTTCGCCGTGCAGCAGGCGCGCGCGCGGCGCCCGCTGCTCGACCTCAAGCTCCTCCGGGACCGCATGTTCGTCTCCGGCGCGATCACCTCGCTCATGGCCTTCGCGGCGCTCTTCTCGCTGACCGTCGTCATGCCGTTCTTCCTCGTGGTCACCCAGGGCCGCAGCATCGTGCAGGCCGGCCTGCTCGTCGGCTTCATGCCCCTCGGGCTGTCGGTGGCCGCGCCGCTCGCCGGCTGGGCCAGCGACGCCTTCGGCTCGCGCACGATCTGCACCGCGGGGCTCATTGCCATCGCCGGCGCGTTCGTGCTCATGCAGTGGGCCGGGCCGGGGACGAGCGCCTGGCTCCTCGCGCCCGTGCTGCTCCTCGCCGGCGCCGGCCTCGGCGCGTTCGAGGCCCCCAACGACGTCGCCGTGCTCGGGGCGGTGCCGCCCGAGCGGCTGGGCGTGGGCACGGCCATGCTCGGCGCGATGCGCAACCTCGGCATGACGTTCGGCGGCGCCGTGGCCGCCACGATCCTCGACTACGAGCTGAGCCGCGCCGGCGCCACGCGCGCCGCGCGCGCGGCCGAGGGCGCGCAGGCCGCGCTGCTCGTCGGCGCCGTGTTCGCGGGCCTGGGCGCGATCGCCGCCGCGCTGCGGCCCGGCGGCGCGGCGGCGCGTGGCCGCGCGGGCGCCCGCCTGCCGGCGCCCGACCCGGGCGCGGCGACCTGACGCTGCGCCAGTCGGACCGGCGTCGATCGATGTGGCAGTGGACTTCCGAGATGCGGAAGTCGTGCCCACCATCGACTGTCGATGTGCTCGAGGACTGCCGGATCGCGGAAGTTCCCGCCTGGCATCGTTTCAGCGCAGTCCTGGCGGCCGCGCGGGGGGGAGCTCGGGCCGAGGGCTCTGCGAACGCAGGCCCTCGGCGGCGAGTATTCCGCGTGGTGGCGGCGCGCTACCGCGAGACGATCGTCCCGAACTCGGGCGAGGCGGCGAAGGCGAGGAGGCGCTGCAGGGCCGGGATCTCGGTCAGGTAGTCGTCGACCTCCTCGGGGTGGCCGACGGTCTTCGGCTTCGCGACCTCGTCGTAGATGCGCGAGAAGACGCGGATGACCAGGCGGAGGTCGGCGGCGGCGATGGTGCCGAGCCGGCGGGCCGTCTCGGCCATGCCGAAGGCGTAGCGGGCGCCGAGCGCCTGCGGGGGCACGCCCTTGAGCGCGGCGAGCCGCGCGGCCCACTCGGCGCGCTTGGCGCCGTCGATCTGGGTGCGGATGAGGTCGCAGAGCGGCTGCGCCTCGGGCGGGGCGTCGCCGAGGCCGAGGCCGGCGGTGAGGCCGGCGACGACGAGCGGCCACTGCGGCTCGGGGTAGGCCGCGACGACGCGGTGGCCGGGCCGCATCAGCTCGAGCACGTAGGCGAAGACGTAGGCCAGCTCCGCGTTGCCGAGGAGCTGCAGGAACTCGGTCCGCAGCACGGCCTTGGGCGGGTCCGAGTTGATGATCATGATCGCCGCGGGCAGCTCCTGCGCGCGCATGAGGCCCGCGTCGCCCGTCTCGAGCAGCCCGCGGATGTGCTCGAAGGTCTTGCCGAGGGCGGTGTTCTCGCCGATCTTCGCGATGCCGCTGCCGCCGGTGTCCTCGGGGGTGGCGCAGCCGAAGCCCGGCACCAGCGCGCCGAGCTCCGCGAGCACGGCGGTGATCTCGGGCAGGTCGTCGGGGTGCCGCGCGACCGCGGCGGCCTGCGGGCTCAGGGCCGAGATGTTGTCGGCCTTCTCGAACTCCTTGCGCAGGTCCATCAGGATCTGCTTGAGCTCCGCCGGCGGGGGCGAGACGTTGACGAGCGGCGAGAGCAGGCACCAGGCCCAGCGGCGCTCGGCGTGGTCGAGGAGCAGCTTGCCGAGGTCGATGACGCGGCGGACCCAGGGCGGTCCGAACGCGCACAGGCGCCCGAGCACGACGCGCTTGTCGGCGGCCCGGGCCGGCTCGTCGCCGTACAGCCCGAGGAGCTGCTCGAGCACCGCCCGCGAGGGCATGAGATCGACGAGCTGCCGCAGGTAGCGCTCGGCGCGGTCGGGGTCGCCGAGCTGCTCGGCGCAGATGCGCGCCATGCGCTCGAGCGCGTCGGCCTTCTCGTCGGTGGCGCCGCTGTCGATGCGCGCCTCGAGGATCTGCAGGAGCTGATCCCAGTCGCCGCGGGCCTCGAGCACCCGCGCCAGCCCGTCGAGGGCCGGGCGGCAGCCGGGGTCGTAGCTCAGGGCCATGTCGTACGCCTCGATGGCCGTGTCCTGCGACTCGGCCTTCTCGGCGTACGTGTCGCCGCGGGCGACCCACAGCTCCGCCAGCTCGCGCGGGTCGTCGGTCGTGGGGATGAGCCCCTCGACCACCTGCAGGGCCCGCTCGGCCTGGCCCGTGCGGCGGTAGTGCGCGAGCGCGCGGAGCATCAGCTCGCGGTCCTTGATGCCGCCCAGGAGTGCGAGGTCGTAGCAGACGCCCGCCTCCTCGACGTTCCCGAGCTGGTCCTCCCACAGGAGCCCGAGCTCGCGGTAGAGCCGGCCGCGGTGCTCGGCCTCGTCGACGACGAGGAGGGACTGGAGGTGGTGCTGGATGGCGGCGGCGACGCGGCCCTCGCCGGCGAGCTCGTCGGCGAGCGCGGTGAGCGCCTCGGCGTGCAGCGGCCGCAGCCGCAGCGTCGCGCGCAGGTCGGCGATGGCCTGCTCGTGCTTGCCCAGCTGGCGCGACAGCAGACCGCGCTGGAACGTGGCGTGCAGCTTCTCGTCGTCGCTGAGGGCGGCGGCGTCGCCGAGGGCGCCGTCGTAGAGGGTGAAGGCGCCCTGCAGGTCGCCGGCGGCGGCCCGCTCCTCCGCCACGGAGAGGGCGGCCGGGGCGTACTCGGGCACCAGGTCGTGGGCGCGGCGCGACTGCGCCTGTGCGGTCGCGGGATCGCCCGCGGCCCGCGCCGAGGCGCCGACCTTGTGGATGAGCTCGGCGTGCTCGCGCAGCCGCTCGGGTGAGGGGGCGGTGCGGCGCTCGTAGGCGTAGAGCGCGGCGCGGCGCGCGGCGAAGGCGCCGGCCGGGTCGGCCGGCGCGGCGCTCGCGGCGAGCGCCTCCCACGCCTCGACGTCGTCGGGGTCCACGGCCACGGCGCGCCAGTACCAGCTCACGGCCTCGCCGGCGTCGACGTCCTTGACCTGGTCGCCGCGCCAGCGCAGGCGCGAGGAGCGCTCCGCCCGCGCCAGCTGGGCCTCGCCCGGCTCGGGCAGCAGCGCCGCCTGCGCGCGCCAGTTCTTCAGGCGGCGGCCGACGGCCTTGAGCGCCTCCATCGCGGGGACGTTCTCGGGATCGAGGGTGCGCGCCTCGCGGTAGAACTGGACGACCCGCGGCTGCAGCGCGGGGGTCTCGTCGCACACCTCGGCGAGGTGGCAGTAGACGAGGGCGGCCTGCAACCCCGGCAGCAGCTTCGCGTGCTTGACCCGGAGGTCGAGGTACGCCGTGATGTCCTTGCGCCGCGCCACGATCCCCGCGAGGGCGAGGAGCGCGGCGTCGTGCTGCGGCTGCTCGGCGAGCAGGTCCTTGAGCACCTGCTCGGCCTCGCCGCTGCCGCCCAGGGCGAGGTCGAGGACGCGGGCGAGCTCGCGCCGCAGCAGGGCGCGCTCGTCGGCGTCGGGGGCCACGCCGATGCCGTCGCGCAGCACGGCGGCGAGGTCGGCGAAGCGGCCGGCCTGCCGCAGCAGCCGCGCGAGGCGCAGCCGCACGTCGCGGTCGAGCGGGCGGTCGGCGAGGATCTTGCGGTAGAGCCGCTCGTGGCGTTCGAACGGCCCGGCGGCGAGGTGCTCGTGGCAGACGAGCATCGCCTCGTCGAGGCGCGCGAGGCGCGCCGTGGCGTCGCTCTCGGCCCCGGCGCGATCCTCGAGGAGCTGAGCGAGGCTCTCCCAGTCGCCGGTCTCGCGGTAGAGCCGGGTGAGCGGGTCGTAGCCCGGGCCGGCCGGGCCCGTCTCCGTCGTGAGGAGCCGCAGCGTCTCGATGGCGGCGGGCTTGTCCTCGAGGGTGTCCTCGAGGAGCTTGGCGATGGCGAGGAGCCGCTCGGGCCGCGCCTCCTTGGGCGCGCGGGCCAGCTCGACGCGCATGCGCCGCAGCTCGAGCTGCGGGTCGGTGATGTCGGCGGTGAGCGCCGAGAGGCCCTGCGCCGCCTCCTCGTTCTGCGCGTTCTGGTCGAGCACCTCGGCGAAGGCGCTGAGCGCCTCCTCCGGGTCCTTGAGCCGCTGCTGCGAGATGCGAGCGATCTCCAGCCACCGCCCCTCGCGCGGCTCGGTCTTGGGGGCGTACTCGATCCACTGGCGCAGGCGGTCGCGCAGGTCGCGCCACTCCTCGCGCTTGCGGTGCCACGCGATCATGACCTCGAGCGACGGGATCTCGTCGGGCTTGAGACCGAGGATGCGGCGGTGGATGTCGATGGCCCGGTGCGGGGCGCCGAGCTTCTGCTCGTAGATGGCGGCGATGCGGCGGTACAGCTCGAGCGTGACGTCGCCCTTCGGCGCGCGCGCGGCGGCCACGCGCAGCGTGTGCGCCAGGCGCTCCCAGCGGCCGGTCGCCTCGGCGAGGCGCTCGAGGATGGGCGGCAGCTCGGCGAGCGTCGGCCCGAGGACGAAGGCCTCGGCGTAGAGCTCCAGGGCGCGCTCCTTGTCGCCGAGCTTCTCCTCGTAGAGCGCGGCGGTGCGCATGAGGTCCGCGGGCGCGGCGGCCTCGCCGGGCGCGCGCTGCGCCGCCTCGACGACGGGCAGGACGCGGGCCCAGGCCTTCTCGACGCCGGCGGCCGCGAGCAGCTCGTCGAGGATGCCCGGGGCGAGCGGGTCGAGGCGGAAGATGGCGAGGAGCTGGTCGAGCGCGGCGACCGGATCCTTGAGGTGGTCCCGCCGGATCGCGTGGCGCGCGCGGGCGATGTCGATGCGGTCGGCGACGGAGGTCGCGCGGTCCCACAGCTCGCCGTAGACGGCGTCGAGCTGCCGCCACAGGCCCTGCTTCTCGGCCAGGCGGTGCAGCTCCTGGCGGGCGGCCGCGTCCTGCGGGTCGAGGTCGAGCAGGCGGCGCTGCTCCTGGAAGGCGCGCTCGGTGTCGCCCACCTTGGTCTCGCAGATCTGGGCGCGGCTGCGGATGAACTGCTGCCGGGCCTCGATCGAGGCGGCGGTGATGGCCTGGGCCTCGAGGACCGCGAGGTAGTCCTCGTGGCGACCGGTGGCGCCGGCGAGGCGCTCGAGCTGCTGCAGCACCTCGGCGTGGGCGCCGGCCTGGAGGCCGACCGACTGCAGCGCCAGGAAGGCGCGCACCGGGTCCTTGAGCTTCTCCTCGTAGACGCGGGCGATGGCGCGATAGTGGCCGAGGCGGGTGTGGCCCTCGGCCGCGGCCGCCAGGCGCACGTAGAAGGCGCACAGATCGGGCCACGCCGACGCGGCCTCGGCCTCGTGCACCACCTCGGTGAGGATCTTCGGGTCGCTGCCCGAGAGCCACAGGACGCGCGCGAGCCAGAAGAAGCGGCCCAGCGGGTCGCCCTTGTCGACGAGCGCCGCGGCGTCGCGCAGGAGCTGGATGCGGGCCGGCGCCCCGTCCTTGAGCGCGCTCGCCACCTCGAGGGCGATCTGCGCCTTGCCGACCTCGCCGCCCTGGCTCAGGCGGACGAGCGCCTCGAGGGCCTTGGCCGAGACCGGCTCCCAGCGCAGGACCCGCTCGTAGCTGCCGAGGGCCGCGAGGCGCGCGTCCTCCGCCTCCCAGAGGCCGGCGATGCGGAACGCGGTCTCGACCTGGGCCGCCTGCGCGGGCGCCACGCGCAGCTCCATCTCGAGCGTCGCGATGAGGTCGCGGGTGCGCTTCTGGCCCTCGAAGTGCCGGGCCAGCGACCCGAGCGCGCCGCCGTCGGTCGGGGCGTAGTCGAGGACGCGCAGCCACGCGTCGATCGCGCGGTTCGCGTCGCTGATGTTCTCGTCGATGTTCGTGGCCGCCATCCGCGCGAGCGTGAGGGCCTTGTCGTCCTCGGCGGCGATCCAGATCTGGCGCGTCAGCGCGGAGTCGAGCGCCTCGAAGTTGCCGCGGCGCCGGTGCAGCGCGATCAGCTCCTCGCGCGTCGGGATGTCCGTCGGCGAGAGGGCCAGGATCTCCTTCCAGCAGGTCTCGGCGCGGCTGTCGTCGCCCAGGCGGTGGGCGAAGTGATCGCCGAGGCGGCGCAGGAGCTCGATGCGCTCGGGCGGGGTCTTGGTCAGGGCGAGCTGCCCCTCGAGGGCGCGGGCGATCCCGGCGAGGTCGCCGATGGTCTCGTACAGCTCGGCCAGCGCCTCGAACGGCTTGAGGTCGTCGCGGCCGAGGGCGATGCGCTTCTCCCACAGCTCGATGGCGCGGGCCGGGTCATCGAGCTGCTTCTCGGCGAGCACCGCGGCGCGCGCGAAGAGCTCGGCGCGGGTCTCGGCGCCGGCGGCGCGCTCGGCCTGCGCGATGACGTGGCCGAGCAGGAGGTCGTACTTCTCGGTGCGGGTGAGGTACTCCTCCTTGGCCTTGAGCGCGTCCTTGTCGGCCGGGTCGAGCTCGAGGACGCGCTCGTAGGCGGCGACGGCCTGCTCGAGGCGGTTCGCCTGCCAGAAGGCGTCGGCGACCAGGCGGCGGAAGTCGAGGACGACGGCCTTCGGCAGGCGGTCGAGGCCGCCGCCGCCGAGGCGGTCGAGGCCGTCCCAGTCCTGGCGGCGCGCGAGGACCCGCGCGAGCGAGAGCAGGGCGATGGGATCGTCGGGCCGCGCGGCGAGCAGCTCCTCGAGGATGACGGCGGCCTTCTCCTGATCGCGCAGGCCGGTCAGGTACACCTCGGCGACCTCGCGCAGCGCGACGACGCGCTCGGCGCCCGTCAGCCGCGAGGCCCGGTCGGCGAGGAACTCGGCCAGCGCGTCCCAGCGGCCCGCGCCGCGGTAGGCGTGGGTCAGCTCGGGGTAGGTGATCTCCGGGGCCTCGCCCAGCCGCCACAGGCGCTCCCAGTCGCCGATGGCGAGGGCCGCGTCGCCCAGGCGCTCGCGGGCGATGGCCACGGCCTGACGGGTGAAGTCGACGCGCTGGTTCGGATCCCAGGTGTGCTCGACGGCGTTCGCGAAGAGGTCGTGCAGCGGGCGCCACTCGGCGCGCTCGGCGTAGACCTCGCCGAGGAAGACGATGGCCTCGCGGTTCGAGCGGTCCTCGGTCGCGAGGCGGGCGAAGGTCTCCTCCGCCGCGGCGCGGTCGCCGAGGCGGTCGCGGTAGATGCACGCGAGATCGAGCAGGACGCCGGCGCGGGCCTCGGGCACCTGGGCCCACTGCGCGGCGTCGAGCGCGGCCGACGACATGGCGCACAGCGCCTGCCACTCGCGCGTGCGCGCGAGGCGCTGCGACTCGGCGCGGAAGAGGTGCTGGTCGGTGAGCAAGGTGCGCTCCTCGGGCGCGGCCGCGCTCTCGTACGCCGCCGGGGCGGGCGGCGGCTCGAAGGCGCGCGGGGCCGCGGGCGCGCGGCCGCGCGGGGCCGCGGGCGCCGGCGCCGTCGCGACCACCGGGGCCGGGGCGGCCGCCGCCATCGCGGGCGACGGCGCGACCGGTGGCGCCGCCGCGAAGGTGCGGCGAGCCGGCGGCGGCGCGTCGAGCACCGGGTCGGAGAACGCGGCGAGCGCCGGGTGCTGCGTCACGACCTCGGCCGGCGCCTCGGCGGGCGCCGCGACCTCGGGCGGCGCGTCGAAGTCGAGGTCGTCGCCAGGCGTCGCCGGCAGCGCCTCGAGGTCGGCGGCCTCCTCGAGGTCGGCGAGGTCGATCTCGCCCGTGGCCTCGTCCCGGTCGAAGTCGTGCGGCTCCGCGAGCGGGGGCGGCTCGGCGGGCGGCGCGGCGGCGGGCCCGCCGAGGAACGCGTCGAGGTCGTCCTCCGAGAAGAGATCGACCGGCGGATCAGCCGGCGCCGGCTCGTGCTGCTGCGGGCCTTGCGGCCCCTTCCGCTCGCCTCGCTTGCTGCGCGGATCGCTGCGATCGTCTCGCCCCATGATTGCCCTCAGCCTTTGCGCGTCGGTGGATGCGACGAAAAGCGTCACATCATACAACCGGACGCGGGCGCGCGTAAACGATCTCGCGCACCGTTCACAGAGACGATTTCGGAAGGGCCGCGGCGCGGGGGCCGGCACGGGCGCCGAGCGGGGAGGGCGGCTGATTCCGCCGCAGTGCGTCACCGCGCGGAGATGAGAAAATCGGCACCTACCGCTTTGTCGTCAGGGGGGGCAACGGCCAAGAGCGGTAGGCGCCGATCACATACTCGGATGCCGGTTTGTGACACACGGTTTCACGGCCCGTCGGAACGGGGGGCGAAACACGACGGCGAGCCACACCAGATTTGGCGAGCGGAAAGGGGGGAGGGCGCCGGGCTGGCGCCGGGGCGGGGCGGCGCTCCGCTATGCCTTCTTGGCCGCGGCCTTGGCCGCGCGGGCCTTGCTGTGGTGCAGGTCGAGGAGGCGGGCCGGGCTGAAGCCGAGCAGCTTCTTCCGGAAGTCGGCGTCCTTCTGCCGCTTCATCGTGGCGAGGATGGCGTCGACCAGCTTCTCCTTCGAGCCGAACTGGTCCTTGAGCTCGGTCGCCCGGGCGAGCAGGCGCAGCAGCTTCGTGTTCGACGAGGTCTGCAGCCGCTTCTTGAACGCGTCCTTGTCCTCGTCGCCGTGCTCGACGACGTCGACGATCTTGTCGACGAGCTGTTCCTTGCCGCCGTGCGTGTCCATCACCTGCTTGAACGGGCTCTTCTTGTAGGCTGCCATGACTTCGTCTCCTGTTTCGGCTGAGTGACTCGTGTCGCCGTCCGGACCGCGCCGTTACGGTCCGAGCAGCCCCGGCCGGCGCTTCTCCTTCGCGCCGCCCGGCGGGCTGAGCTTGAGCTGGGGGAGCTCGGGGGTGCCGCCGCCGGGAGCCGCCTTGGGCTCGCCCTCGGCGGGCGCGGGCGCCGACGCGCCCGGCTTGGCCGGCAAGCTCGACGGCTCGCCGCCGCTCGGGCCGCCCTGCTCGGGGCCCGGGAGCTGGAGGCGCGGCATGTCGCCGAGCTTCTGCTTCACGATCTCCTCGATCTTCTTGATGAGCTCGTCGAGCTGCTGCTGGGGGAGCGCGGCGCGGGCGTGGAAGACCTTGCCCTCCTGCGCGCCCTTGACGTCCTGCAGCATCGGCGTGAGGGCGAGGGCGCCGAGCCACGGCGACTCGCGCATCTCCTTGACGAGGTTGTTGAACTTCTCGGTCAGCCGGCTCGCGTCGGCGTCGGCCTCGGTGTCGGCCCTGAAGTCGAGCTCCATGCCGGCGGCGAAGTCGACGGTGGCGATGACGCCGGTCACGCCCTTGAACGCCGAGTCGGCCTCCTTCGCCTTCTTGCGCAGGTCCTCGGGGAAGCGCGCCGCGAGCCACACCACCTGGTTCGGCTTCACGCGGGCGAAGAGGTCGGCCATGTCCGCCCGCGAGCGCACCGCCTGGCCCTTGCCGTCGGCCAGGTCGAGCATCTTGTGGATCCAGTCCTTGCTGCCGACCAGCAGGGTCGTCGAGCTGAGGAAGCTCAGGTAGTAGTTGCGATCCTCGTCGAGGTAGACGGTGTGCTTGCCGTGCTTCTCATCCTTGATCTTCGCGCCCTCGCGCGTCTTGAACCAGGTGATGATCGAGTCCTGGTTGAAGCGGCCGATGGCGACGAGCGCCATGTCCGAGGAGGCCGGCTGATAGGGCAGGCCGATCGCGAGGCTGTCGACGTCGCGCAGGAGATCCAGGCCCGCCTTCTGCGCGAGGTCGTTGTACGACTTCTTGAGCGACTCGCTGCGGTCCCGGAGCTGCAGCAGCCGATCCTTGAACTGGGTCTGGCGCAGCCGTCCGAGGTTGATGTCGACGACCATGCTGGCCTCGGCCGGGAGGTACTTGAGCGGATCGCCGCCGGCGCCGCCCTTCGAGCCGCAGCCGGTGACGGCGACGGCGACGAGGAGCAGGCCGAGGCCCGCGAGCATCACTGCGCGCCGCATGGCGGCGCTCGCGACGGACGAGCGATCAATGGACACGGCGGTACCTCGGCGGGGCGACCCGCGCAGAACGGACGGGTATATATGCGGATTGACTTGGGGTGTCAAGCGCGCAGTCAGCAGCTACCAGGGCTGGGAGCGGGCGGAGGCGGCGCTACGGCGTGGTGACGTCGATGCTCCAGCTGTTCACCGTCCCGGTGTCCATGCTGGCGGTGTCGATGACCTGCAGCGTCCAGACGCCGCCGGCCGCGACGCCGGCGAAGCCGGTGACGGTGAAGGTCTTCTTGAGGTCGTCGGCCGCGCCGCCCTCGTTGGTCTGGAGCGCCACGGTCTTGTCGCCGTGGGTCAGCTTCACGACGAGGTCGCCGACGTAGGTGTGGGTGATGTCGACGGTGACCTTGACCGTGGCGACGTTCGCGCTCGAGGTGAGCGTGATGTCGCTCGTGACGCCCGCCGGGGTGTTGTCCGGGACGGCGGCGGCCGGCGTGGCCGCGCCGTGCAGCGCGCCCGCCTGGGCACAGGCCGGGTCGGCGGCGCAGGTCGGGTCGTCGCAGTCGACCTTGCCGTCGCCGTTGTTGTCGATGCCGTCGTTGCAGATCTCCGGGGCGGCGGCCACGTCGGGCAGGCCGGCGACGACCGCGTTGGCGAACTCGTCGATGTACTGCTGCGAGATGTAGCCGTAGCCCGGGCCGTAGGGGTTCTGCACGCCGAAGCGGCCGGTGCCCCACGAGTTCTTGAAGATGTAGAAGCCCTTCTCGACGACCGGCTGGCCCTGCGCGTCGACCATGAGCGTGCCGTCCGCGGCGATCTTCTGGATCTCGACGTCGTCGTCCCAGCCGACCAGCAGGATGCCGTGGCCGGCGCGCTCCTTGTGGCTCTCCTCGACGTCCTTGGCGTTCGGGTACATGACGTAGCCCTTGCCCATGTAGGCCGAGTAGACCGGGATCTTCGAGTGGCCGTGGCTCCAGGCCTGGTAGAAGAAGTCGACGCCGACGACGACCGCCGTCTTCTTCGAGGTCATGTGCGCCTTGATGTTGTTGCGCTTGCTCGAGAGCCAGCTCGACTCGGGCAGCATGTACTTGCGCGCCGTGGTCGCCGCCGCGGGCGGATCGCCGTTCGTGAAGCACACGAGCGGCCGCTCGGCCTCGGGCTTGCCGCAGTCGGCGTTGTTGCTCGCCGACCAGGGGTACGACTCGTACGGCCAGGCGGCCTCCTCGACGACGCCGAAGCGGTTGATGGCCTCGAGGTTGCTCTGGTTG
>DASXVK010000515.1:0-20455 GCA_036504295.1 Polyangia bacterium | reverse complement strand
TACTTTAGCACCGCCCGCCGCGCCGACCAGGGACCCCCCGGTCAGGGCGCGGCACCCATCGCGCCGGCCCGCGCGAGGAAGCGTCGGTCCCACGGCCGCGCGGTCTTCATCGCCAGCAGGATGGCGTCGCCGACCAGCGGCGCGACCAGGTAGCGGCGGCGGCCGCCCCACTGCACGGTGCCGCCGACGACCTCGGCGGTCGTGAGCAGGCGGCCGACGAGGCGCGCGTCGCCCGCGTGGCGCGCGCCGGCCACCGCGAAGCCGGTGCCCGAGGGACTGAGGCCGAGGATGACCGGCCCGGAGTCGACGTCGCCGCGGCCGGTCGTGCCGCGCGGGTACTCGCGCACCGCGGCGCCGCCGAGGGGCAGCTCGACGACGAGGTGCTCACGCAGGCGCGCCCACTGCTCGGCGGCGAGGTCGCCATCGACGAACGGCAGGTAGAACGAGTTCCAGCCCGCCCCTGAGCCGCGGCCGCTCTGCACCGGCCGGCCCGCCGCGTCGAGGCGGAAGGCGATGAGGCCGGTCGCGGGATCGAGGAGCCGGGCGCGCGTCTCGGCGACGAAGCGGCGGAGCACGGCCCGGTGGTCGCCGCGGCCCGCGAGCTGGTGGACCGCGAGGGCGGCGGCCACGACCGTGTTGTCCATGGCGTAGATCTCGCCGGGGTAGGTCTCGAGGTGCGCCGCGGGCGCGGCGGCCATGCGGCGCGCGAGGGCGGCGACGATCCGGTCGTGCAGCGCGTCGAGTCGCGCGTCGCCGCCGCCGAGGAGGGCGTGAGCGCCGAGCATGAGGCCGACGTGGCCGAGGTAGCCGGCGTGGCCGTGCCGCCCGGCGAGGGTGTCGATCGGGTCCTCGCGCCAGCGGCCTGCGTCGAAGGCGCGCGCCGCGGGCGTGAGCGCCTGCGCGATGAGCGCGGCCACGGCGGTGCGGGCCGCGGGCGCGGTCGCCGGCGCGTCGAAGGCCATGCTGGTGCTGGCCGCGGCGGTCATCGACAGCGCGACGATCAGCCACTCGCCGCGGAAGAGGCCGTCGTCCGGCGCGGCCATGCCGCCGGCGACGTCGGCCCCGCTCGTGAGGCGCTGCAGCAGGTAGGCCTGGCGCGTCTCGAGATCGCGCCGTTCGCCGCCGGCGAGGAGGCGCGCGGGGTCGGGGCGCACGGCGAGCACCCACGCGGTCTTCGCGCCGAGCGCGGCGAGGACGAGGAGCGCGAGCGCCTTCGTCACGCGCCAGCGCCGGCGCCGCGGCGGCTGCGCGCGGGTCGCGACAGGCGCCGGCTGCGCGCGGGTGGGGGCGGGCGCCGGCCTCACGGCGCGACCGCCGCCGGCAGCCCGAGCACGGCGCGGGCGTTCGCCGTCGTGAGCGCGGCGAGCTCGGCCAGCGGCAGCCCGAGCGCGGCGGCGACCGCGGCGGCGACGGCGGCGAGGTGCGCCGGCTCGCCGCGGCCGCGGTGGGGGCGCGGCGTCTGGTACGGGGCGTCGGTCTCGACGAGCAGGCGGTCGCGCGGCACCGCGCGCACCGCGGCGAGGGGCTTGCGGGCCTGCTCGTAGGTGACCGGGCCGGCGAACGAGAACGCGAGCCCGCGGGCGGCGTACGGCCGGATGTGATCCACGCCGCCGCTGTAGCTGTGCAGGACGCCGCGGATCGTCCCGGGCTGCGCGGCGAGCAGCGCGAGCAGCGGCGCGTGCGCCCGCAGGCAGTGCACGAGGATCGGCCGCCCGGCGCGGCGGGCGATGTCGAGGTGCGCGGCGAGCACCGCGACCTGCCGGTCCATCGACGCCCCCGCCTGCGCCGCGGTCGGGCCGTCGAGCCCGCACTCGCCGACCGCCACCGCGCCGCCGGCGGCCACGAGCCGCGCGAGGCGCGCGAGGTGGCGCTCGTCCTGCGCTGGATCGAGCGCGGGCAGGAGCTGCGGGTGGATGCCGAGCGCCGCGTGCACGCCCGGGTGCGCGGCCGCGTACTCGAGCAGCGGCTCCCAGCCGTCGGGGCCGACCGCGGGCACGACGATCTCCGCGACGCCCGCGGCCCGCGCGCGCGCGAGCACCTCGGCGCGGTCGGCGTCGAAGGCGGCGGCGTCGAGGTGGCAGTGGGTGTCGATCACGCGCCGTCACCCTCAGGGAGCGCCCTGCTCCTCGACAGCAATCGGCGCGAGCCGCGTCTCTCAGTGGGGGGCATAGTGCAAGATCGTCCCGAAGACACCCACTGCGAAGACATCGCTCGCCCCACTACCCCAGACGCCGATCAGTTCGCCGCCGCTGCCGCTGCTGACGCTCGACCAGGCCTCGCCGTTCCAGTGGAGGACGGTCCCAAGGTCACCGACGGCCCAGACGTCGCTCGGGCCGGCGCCCCAGACCCCAAACAGAGCATATCGCATGGTGCCCAGGTCTACGCGCGACCACGCACTGCCGTTCCATTGAAGAATGGTGCCAATCCCGCCGACGGCCCAGGCCGTACTGCCGTTGGCGCCCCACGCGGCGTTGAGCTCGATGCCCGCCTGGTGGCGCGCGGTCGACCAGGCGCTGCCATTCCAGTGAAAAATGCTGCCCGAGTCGCCGAAGGTCCAGACGTCGTCCGCCGAGCCGCCCCAGACGCACCTGAGATTCTCTGTGATCTCAGCGGCGCCGGCGCCCGCCCAGGCCGTACCATTCCAGCGCAGAATGGTGCCCCGGCCCCCGACGGCCCAGACCGCGCTCGGGCCGCTGCCCCAGACGCCGTTCAGCCCTTCCGCGCTGGTGCTGGGCGCCATCGACCAGGCGCCGCCATTCCAATGGGTGCTCGTTCCGTCCTCCCCCACGGCCCAGACGTCATCCGCGGCGCTGCCCCACACGCCCCGGAGCCAACTCGTGGTACCGCTCTCCAGGCTCGACCAGGTCGAGCCGTCCCAATGGGTGGTCGTACCTCCCTCGCCGACCGCCCAGACGTCATCGCCGCTGCTGCCCCATACGGCACAGAGCGTGCTCGTCGTGCCGGTCAGCATGCTCGACCACGTGCTGCCGTTCCAGTGGACGATCATCCCCCCCACACCGACTGCCCAAGCGTCGTTCGCGTTGCTGCTCCACACGCCGTAGAGGTCGTGCAGGGCGTGGAACCCGGCGCTCGACCAGGTGCTGCCGTCGCCGTGGTACACCATCCCTTGCACGCCGACCGCCCACAGGTCCCCCGGGCTGCTGCCCCACACCCCATACGCTCCGGCGCCCCCGGTGACCGGCGACCACGAGCTCCCGTTCCAGTGGCGCATGGGCCCGTCCCCGAACGCCCAAATGTCGTCGGCGCTGCTGCCCCACACGCCATGGAGACCGTACCCGGCGATCTCGACGAAGCTCCACGAAGCGCCGTTCCAGTGATACGTCAGTCCGCTCGCACCTACGGCCCAGACGTCGCTGGCGCTGCTGCCCCACACGCCACCCAGGTAGCCTGTGGTGCCGCTCTCGGCCGTTGCCCAGGCGGTGCCGTTCCAATGCGTGGTCGTGCCACGATCGCCAACCGCCCAGACGTCGGCGGCGCCGCTGCCCCAGACGCTCCACAGACCCTCGGTGGTGCCGCTGCTCACGCTCGACCAGGCGTTGCCGTTCCAGTGAAGCGTCGTGCCCTTGGTGCCAACCGCCCAGACATCGCTGGCGCCCGTCCCCCAAACCGCCCGCAGGCCGTTCAGGGTGCCGCTGCCCTGGCTGGTCCAGGAGCTGCCGTTCCAGTGCATGATGGTCCCGGCGTCGCCCACCGCCCAGACGTCACTTGCCCCGCTCCCCCACACCCCGTGAAGCGCGTTTCCTTGCGGCTGCGGGTTCTGCCACGACCAGCCGCCGCTCGAAGCATCCTCTTCCGGTATGCCGTCGTCGAGCAGGGCCGCGTCGGCGCCCGGTGCATCGACCGTGCCGTCGTGACCACCGTCGCTGGATGTCGAGCGGCCCGGGTCGGCGGCGCCGCACCCCGAGAGGAATCCGCCGGCAGCGACGACCACCGCAGCGAGCCAGGGCATTGTCAGTGCGTGCGGCGCGGCCATCATCATCACCCCCCGCTGCTCCCATGATAGAGGAGGCCGGCGCGCCGGGGAAGCGGTCGCCGGGGTCCGATCAGGACTCGGGCTCGGCACCCGCCAGCGCCCGCACCACTACGCTCGCGGCTATCAGGCCGAAGACGCCGGTGACGAAGACGACGCTGCCGAGGCAGACGGGGGTGCGCGCGCGGGTCTTGCCCGGCAGCGGGCCGAGCGCGGGGTGGTCGGGCGCCACCTCGCGGGCCGCGGCCGCCGGCGGCGGTACCGTGAGCGGCTCGGTCGACCACACCGCCGTGATCCCGGCGCCGTCCTTGGGCCGGACGCCGTGCCGCTGGCGCAGGTACTTGCGCACCACGCGGCCGAAGGGGTCGCCCGCGGTCGCGCCGAGGTCGTCCACGCGCACGCGGGTGGGATCGGTGCGCCCCGCGGCGCCGAGCGAGGTCACGACCGGGATGCCCCCCTGCACGCAGCGTGCGAGCAGGTGCAGCTTGCTCGTGACGTGGTCGATGGCGTCGACGATGTAGCTCACGCGCGCGGGCACGAGGCGCGCCGCCGTCGCCGGCCCGTAGCGCTCGGGGCACGCCTCGATGCGCGCGGCCGGGTTGATCCGCGCGAGCCGTGCGGCGAGGACCACCGCCTTCGGCTCGCCGATCGTGCCCGCGAGCGCGTGGAGCTGCCGATTCACGTTCGTCACCGCGACCGGGTCGCCGTCGACGAGCGTCAGGCGCCCGACGCCGCTGCGCGCGAGCGCCTCGGCCGCGAACGACCCGACGCCGCCGAGCCCGACGACCACGACATGCGCGCGCGCGAGCCGCGCGAGCGCCGCCGCCCCGAGCAGCCGCCCGACGCGCTCGAAGCGCAGGTCGGGGGCGGGATCGTCGGGCGGGACGGCGCTCATGCGAACCATGATGCCCGGAGGCGGGGCGGGGGGCCAGCGCCCGCACGGCGGGCCCGATGAGCCCCTGCTACGGCAGCTTGTCCGTGCGCGGAGCGGATGATGCCGCCTCGAGTTGCTGAAGGCGGCGCCGCAGGGCCGCTCGCTCTTGCAGGACCTTGGCCCGGAGGTCCGGGGGTACGCCCGCGACGGGGTGGAGGCGCTCGGCCTGCTCCAGGTCGCAGGTGACCGAGCCCAGGGCGGCACGCACGACGGACGTGCGCAGCCGATGCGCGCTAGTGATGCGCTCGAGCGTATCCAGGCGAAGGCGCACGCGCCGCACCGTCGCGAGCGGCGGCCGCAGCGTGGCGGGCAGGTGGCAGTCGCCGTGCAGCTCCTCGACCGGGCGGTTCTCGAGCTGCGCGCGCATCGAGAGGAGCCGCCGCTGAAGGCTGTGCGCCTCCTCGGCCGTGAGTCCCCCGCGCTGGCTCATCCGGTCGAGGCCGCCGAGCGCCGCCGTGATCGCCGCCAGCGCGCCTGCCTTCTCGGCCGGGTCCAGGGCACCTCCGCCCTCGGCCGCCGCCGACGCGATCTCCCATTTCTCGAGCAGGTCCTGCCACGGATTGCCGCTCTCGACGGCCGCACAGGACCGAGGTCGCTCCCAGCGGGCCCCGCCGCAGGCCGCGACGCCGAGCGCCGCCCCGACCGCCAGGCCTGCTGCCAGCACACGGCGCCTCCACCAGCCGCCGCGGAGCGCCGCCCGCCGCGGGTCCGCGCCGCAGGCGAGCACACCGGCGGCGCCAAGGCCGACGGCACCTGCGCCGGCTGCCACCCGGCGACGGGCGGTCTGGCCGGCGTCGTCGACACGCACCTCACGCCCGCCCAGGACCCCGCGAGCCCGGTGCTGCAGCTCGCCATCACCAGCGTCACGGGGACCGCGCCCGGCCAGACGCCGGAGATCGTCTTCACGGTCACGATCGACGGCGCCCCGGTCGACATCCTGTCGACGCCGCTCACGCGCTTGACGGCGACGGTCGCCGGCCCGACCACCGACTACGCCTCGTTCTGGCAGAACACGATCCAGGGCGTCGGCAGCGTCGGCACGCTCGCGGCGGCGGCGCCGGGCTTCCGCTACACGTTCCCGGCGCCCATGCCCGCGAGCGCCAGCGGCACGTACGCCTTCGGGCTCGAGGGGTACATCCAGCCCGGCGGGGCCGCCGGGCCGCGCTTCGTCGCGGGCAACCCGGTCGCCTTCGCCAGCGTCACAGACGCGGCCGCCGTGCCGCGGCGCAAGGTCGTCGATCAGGCCCAATGCGACAGCTGCCACGCCGGCCTCGCGATGGGTCACTCCGGGTCGCGCCGCAGCGTCGAGTACTGCCCCCTCTGCCACAACCCGAACCAGACCGGCGACGAGCGCATCGCCCGCTTCGAGGGCACGACCGTCACGGCGCCGTCGCTCTCGATGGCGGTCCTCATGCACCGCATCCACATGGGCGCGCGCCTCACGCAGCAGCCGTCCGTGATCGGCGGCTTCCCCGCGCCGACCAAGGCCAACCCGGCGGGCACGCCGATCGACTTCGGGGCCGTGCGCTACCCCGGCGACCCGCGCGCGTGCGCCGCCTGCCACGCCGGGCAGAGCTACGCGCTGCCGCTGCCTGGGAGCCGCCTGCCGAGCAAGACCCAGCTGCTGGCGTGCACCGAGGACCCGGCGGCGGACGCGGACAGCTACTGCGACCAGCGCGTGGTCGCCAGCGAGACGTTCATCCCGCCGGCCACCGCCGCCTGCACCGGCTGTCACGACGCCCCGAGCACCGTCGCCCACGCCCAGACCATGACCGCCCCCGGCGGCGCGGAGGCCTGCGCCACCTGCCACGGCCCCGGCGCCGCCTACGACGTCGCCGCGGTCCACGCGCCCGCTCCCTGACGCAACGCGCGGCGTCGCCGCCCCGCCTCGGCATCCCACCACACATGACCCGCGCCATCGCGGAGCTCGAGCGCCTGGACGAGGACGCGCGCCGGGAGCGCAACTGGAAGCGGTGGGGGCCGTACCTCGCGGCGCGGCAGTGGGCGACGGTGCGGGAGGACTACTCCGTCGACGGCGAGAGCTGGCTCTCGTTCCCCCACGACCAGGCCCGCAGCCGCGCCTACCGGTGGGGCGAGGACGGGCTGCTCGGCTTCTGCGACCGCGAGTGCCGGCTGTGCGTCGCCGTCGCCCTCTGGAACGAGCGCGATCCCATCCTGAAGGAGCGGCTCTTCGGCCTGACGGGCAAGGAGGGCAACCACGGCGAGGACGTGAAGGAGCACGCCTTCTTCCTCGACGGCACGCCGACGCACTCCTACATGCGCGCGCTCTACCGGTACCCGCAGCACGAGTTCCCGTACGACCGGCTGGTGGCCGAGAACCGCGCCCGCGGCCGGGACGCGCCCGAGTACGAGCTCGAGGACACCGGCGTCTTCGCCGAGGACCGCTACTTCGACGTCGTGGTCGAGCTCGCGAAGGCCGCCCCCGACGACCTGCTGATCACGCTGACGGCGCACAACCGCGGCCCCGCGGCCGCGCCGCTCCACCTGCTGCCGACGGTGTGGTTCCGCAACACCTGGTCGTGGGGGCCCGCGGGCGAGGAGGACTGGCCCCGGCCGAGCCTCGTGCGCGTCGGCGCCGCGGGCCTGCTCGCCGACCACGCCTCGCTCGGCGCCTTCCGCTTCGAGGTGGACGCGCCGCAGGGGGCGCTGCGCGACCTGCTCTTCACCGAGAACGAGACCAACCGCACGCGCCTCGAGGGGCGGCCCAGCGCGAGCCCCTACGTGAAGGACGCGTTCCACGAGCACGTCGTGCACGGGCGGCCCGGCGTCGTGAACCTCGGCGGCACCGGCACCAAGGCGGCCGCGCACTGCCGCTTCGAGGTCCCCGCCGGCGGCACCGTCACCGTGCGCTGCCGCCTGGCCCCGGAGCTCGCGCCGGCGCCCTTCGGCGCCGAGTTCGAGGCGGTCCGGGCGGCCCGGGCGCGCGAGGCCGACGAGCTCTACGGCGGCCTCGGGTGCGCGCGCCTCGCGCCGGAGCACGTCCGCATCATGCGCCAGGCCTACGCCGGCCTGCTGTGGTCCAAGCAGTTCTACTACTACGTCGTCGGCCCGTGGCTCGACGGCGATCCCGCCGCGCCGGCGCCGCCCGCGCGCGCCGTGTCCCCCAACCGCGAGTGGCGCCACCTGCACTGCCGTGACGTCCTCTCGGTGCCCGACGCGTGGGAGTACCCCTGGTTCGCCGCCTGGGACCTCGCCTTCCACATGATTCCGTTCGCGCGCCTCGACCCCCACTTCGCCAAGGAGCAGCTCGTGCTCCTCCTGCGCGAGTGGTACATGCACCCGAACGGCCAGCTCCCGGCCTACGAGTTCAACTTCGGCGACGTGAACCCGCCGGTGCACGCCTGGGCGGCGTGGCGCGTGTACAAGATCACCGGCGCCCGCGGGCAGCGCGACCGGCTCTTCCTCGAGCGCGTCTTCCAGAAGCTGCTGATGAACTTCACCTGGTGGGTGAACCGCAAGGATCCGGCCGGGCAGAACCTCTTCGCGGGCGGCTTCCTCGGCCTCGACAACATCGGCGTCTTCGACCGCTCCCGGCCGATCGCGGGCGGCGGCTACCTCGCGCAGGCCGACGGTACGGCGTGGATGGCGTTCTACTGCGCCGAGATGCTCGCGATGGCCCTGGAGCTGGCCCCGGACAACCCGGCGTACGAGGACCTGGCGTCGAAGTTCTTCGAGCACTTCGTCGCCATCACCGACGCCATGAACCGCCTCGGCGGGACCGGGCTGTGGCACGAGGAGGACGGCTTCTACTACGATCAGATCGTCCGGCCGGGCGGGACGACGCCGCTGCGCGTGCGGTCGATGGTGGGCATCATCCCGCTCTTCGCCGCGCTCAACATCGAGGACGCGACGCTCGAGGCGCTGCCCGGCTTCGCGCGCCGCACGCGCTGGTTCCTGCGCCACCGCGAGGACCTCGCCCGCCACATCGCCTGCCTACAGCCCGGGGCGCGCCGCGACCACGGCCACCGCCTCCTCGCGATCCCGTCGCGCGCGCGCCTGGTGCGGGTGCTGCGCTACGTCCTCGACGAGCAGGAGCTGCTCTCGCCCTTCGGCGTGCGCTCGCTCTCGCGCGCCCACGCGGCCGCGCCCTTCGTCCTCGCCGCCGACGGGCAGGAGCTGCGGGTCGGCTACGTGCCCGGCGAGTCGGACAGCGGCCTCTTCGGCGGCAACTCGAACTGGCGCGGTCCGGTGTGGTTCCCGCTCAACTACCTGCTCGTCGAGGCGCTCGAGCAGTACCACCACTTCTACGGCGACACGCTCAAGGTCGAGTGCCCGACGGGCTCCGGGACGTGGCTCGATCTCGGGCAGGTCGCCGCGTTCCTCGCGCGCCGCCTCGTCACGCTCTTCCTGCCCGGGCCAGACGGCCGCCGGCCCTGCGACGGCGCCGCCGCGCCCGGCGAGGGGCTGCTCCGCTTCCACGAGTACTTCGACGGCGACACGGGCCGCGGCTGCGGCGCGAGCTGCCAGGGGTGGACGGCGCTGGTGGTCCGCTTCCTCGAGGACCTCGCGCGCCGGGCCGCGGTGCCGGACCTGGCCGCGCCAGAATGCAACACGGAGACACGGGGGCACGGAGACGCACCGAGGTCATGAGGGTCCGGTCGCGCTACGCCCAGCGGCGGCGAGCGAACGCGCACTGGGCGCCCGGCCGGCACTCCCCAGCCAGAATCCTCCGCCGCGCTCCTCCGTGTCTCCGCGTCTCCGTGTGATCCTGCGCCACCCCCGCGCGCCGGAGTGCGGGTGTGGCGCCGCGCGGGGTGCCTTGCTAGGCTCGCGGCCGAAAGGGGTGGCGCGCATGGCGGAACTCAAGATCGAGGAGCTGCAGGTCGGCACGGGCGTCGAGGCCGTGGTGGGCAAGACCGTCGACGTGCACTACACCGGCTGGCTCACCGATGGCACCAAGTTCGACTCGAGCGTCGACCGCGGCAAGCCCTTCAGCTTCCGCCTCGGCGGCGGGCAGGTCATCAAGGGCTGGGACCAGGGCGTCGCCGGCATGAAGGTGGGCGGCAAGCGCCGCCTCACGATCCCGTCGGACCTCGCCTACGGCGACCGCGGCTTCCCGGGCGCCATCCCGCCGGGCGCGACGCTGGTCTTCGAGGTCGAGCTGCTCGGCGTGCGGTAGTCAGACAAGAAAATGAACCGCCAAGACGCCAAGGCCGGATGGAACGGATCCAGCCTTGGCGTCTTGGCGGTTCAATTCCTAGCGCGCGACCTGGGCCGCCCCCACGTCGAACGCGCGTAGGTTCACGTCGAGGCGGGCCGCGGGGAGCGCCCGGCCCGCGGCGGCGACGAACGCCGCGCGGTCGAACGGCAACAGGCCGAGCGCGGCCACCGCGCCGAGCACGGCCATGTTCGCGAGGACGGGATCGCCGAGCTCGAGGGCGATCGCGGTCGCGGGCACCGTGGCGACGGCGGCCGCGAGGCGGCGCAGGTGCGCGAGGATGGCCGTCACCTCGGGGTAGGCGGCCGGTGCGCCGGTCGGCGACAGCGGCAGCACGGGCCGCACGTTCGTGACCACGGCGACGCCCGGGTGGCCGTAGGGCCCCAGCATGCGCAGCGCCTCGGCGGGCTCGAGCGCGACGACGAGGTCCGCCTGACCGGCGGGGACGAGCGGCCCGAGCGCGCGCCCGCGGGACAGCCGCACGTGGCTCATCACCGCGCCGCCGCGCTGCGACGCGCCGTAGGTCTCGCCGATGACGACCGTGAGCCCCTGCGCCAGCATCATCTCGCCGACGAGGCGCGCGACCAGGACGTTGCCCTGGCCCCCGACGCCGGCGATGACGACGTTGACCGGGTCGCGCGCGGTCAGCACGTCGACGACTCCGTCGCCAAGGCCCCCGCCGGGCAGATCTGGGTGCACACGCCGCAGCCGCTGCACAGCGCGGCGTCGACGGCGGCCACGCCCGCGGCGGCGTCCCAGAGGAGGCCGGGGCAGCGGAAGACCCGGGTGCAGAGGCGGTTGCAGCCGCAGGCGGCGCCGCGGCAGCGCGCCGGGTCGACGCGCACGGGCGCGGCCGGCGCCGCGGCGGCGCGGCGGCGCACGAGCGCGCAGGGCTGCCGCAGCACCAGCACGTTGACGCCGCGCGCCGCGAGGAGGTCGTGCACGGCGCGCGTGGTCGCGGCGAGGTCGAACGGGTCCTGCACGCGCACCGTCGCGCCGAGGCCGGCGGCGGCCGCCTCGATGGCGACCTCGTGGGCGGGGCGCGCCTGCGCCGCGCGGCCGGTGCCGGGGTGGGGCTGGAAGCCGGTCATCGCCGTGGCCGCGTTGTCGAGGACCACGAGGCGCAGGTCGAGGCCGTTGTAACGCGCGTTGACGAGCGCCGGCAGCACGGCGTGGAAGAAGGTGGAGTCGCCGCACACGGCCAGCGCGGGCTGCGCGAGGCCGAGACCGGCGAGCGCCCCGAGGCCGCTCGCGAGGCCGGCGCCGGAGCCCATCGCCTGCATCGTGCGCATCTGGCCGAAGCCCGACGGGCCGAAGCCGAGGCTGTAGCAGCCGATGTCGCCGGCGACGAAGCCGTCGCGGCCGTCGAGCGCGAGGGCCTGCTTGATGGCCCAGTACGACGCGCGGTGCGGGCAGCCGGCGCAGAAGCCCCACGGGCGCGGCGGGGCCAGCGCGGCCGCGGCGGCGGCCTCCGCGGCGTAGACCGGGTCGCGCGGCGCGTCGGGGAGGCCGAGGCACGCGGCGATGGCGGCGCGCACGAGGTCGGGGCCGAGCTCGCCCTCGGCCGGGAGCGCGCCGGTCGTGCGGCCGCAGAACGCCGGCGGCGCGAGGCCGCGCCGGGCGCCGAGCGCCTGCACCGCCTCCTCGAGCACCGGGTCGACCTCCTCGAGGACGAGCACGCGCCGGGCGCGGGCGAGGTGCGGCAGGAGGAAGGGCTCGGGCAGCGGCCAGGTCGTCCCGACGTGCACGAGCGCGACCCGGTCGCCGGCGCCGAGCGCGGCGATCATCTCCTCGGCGTAGCGGCCGCCGGTGCCGCAGGCGATCACCGTGAGGTCGGGCGCGGCCGGCCCGGCGGCGCGGTTGAACGGCGCGGCCGCGAACGCGGCCCCGGCGCGCGCGAGCTTCGCGTGCAGGTCGCGGTGCGCGCGCTCGACCGGCAGGCCGATCCAGGCGCGGCCGCGGTCGAACCGCGGCGCCGGCCCGGGCGGCGGCAGCGCGCCCAGCGTGACCGCGGCGCTCGCGTGGGAGATGCGGGTGACGCTGCGCACGAGCACCGGGAGCCGCAGCTCCTCGGAGAGCGTGAAGGCCCACGCGGTCATCGCCCCCGCCTCGGCCACGTCGCCCGGCTCGAGGAGCGGCAGGTCGCCGATGTGGGCGAAGCTCCGCGAGTCCTGCTCGTTCGTCGAGGAGAGGCCGGCCGGATCGTCGCACACGACCAGGACGAGGCCCGCGCCGGTGCCGGTGAGGTTGAGGTTGAGGAGGAAGTCGGCCGCGACGTTGAGGCCGTTCTGCTTCATCGCCGCGAGCGCCCGCACGCCGCAGAGCGAGGCCGCGGCCGCGGTCTCGAGCGCGACCTTCTCGTTCACCGACCACTCGACGTAGAGGCCGCGGGCCGGGTCCACCTCGGCGAGGGTCGCGATGATCTCCGACGAGGGGTTGCCCGGGTAGGCGGCGGCGACCCGCACGCCGGCCTCGAGCGCGCCCCGCGCGATGGCCTCGTTGCCGAGGAGGAGCGCGGTCGCGCCCGCCGGGGCGGCGTCGATCCGGGTCATGGGCGGCTCACGGCGCGCGCTCCGCCCGGCGCCGCTTCGCGCCGGCGGCCGCCCGCAGGTGCGCGAGGCCGTCCGCCGGCGCGGCCGCGGTCTCCAGGGCGCCGGCCGCGACGGCGTCGGCGACGAGCGCCGCGCCCGCGGCGGAGCGCGCGAGGACGAGGCTCCAGCCGGGCCGGCCTTCGACCGTGCCGACCGAGACGTCGGCGGCGGCCGCCGTGAGGTCGCCGCAGGCGGCGCAGGCCGCGCGGATGCACGGCCGCGCGTCGTCGAGCGGCAGGGCGTGGGCGCCCGCGCCGGTGTGGACGACGAGCGCGCGCGCCGGCGGCGGGGTCACCTCGAGGCGCGCCGGCGCGGCGCCGCCCAGGCGCGCGGCGAGGAAGGCGCGCAGCCGCCCGGCGTCGAAGGCCCAGGTGCAGAAGAGGCCGATGACGACGGCGACGCGACGCCCGGCCGCCGTCCCGGCCGCCCGCATGTGCGCGAGCGCCGCCGCCTGGCAGGGCAGGGCGACGGCGGCGACGGGGTCGGTGGCGCCGTCGGCGTTGAGCGCCGCGAGCGTCGGGCCCGCGGCCAGGCCCGAGCCGGCGCAGGCGAGCACCTCGGCGCGGGTCGCGGCCAGGCGCCCGGCCGCCTCGAGGTCGGGGCCGCGCGCCGTGAGCAGGGCGCGGCCGGCGCGGCCGGTCGCGAGCGCGTGCAGCACGAGCGCGCTGACCGCGCCGCCGCTCTGGCCGCCCGCCCGCACGCCGGCGTCGGCCGCGCGCGCGGCGACGGCGCGGCGGACCGGGCCGAGGTCGGGGTCCCGGGGCGCGTCGTCCTCGGCGCGCAGCGGCGCCGGGCCCGCGAGCCGCGGGCAGCACGCCGCGCACCGGCCGGTCTCGAGGTCGCACTCGTGCAGCGCGACGACGCGGCCGCGGAACGCGACCAGGTACGGGCACAGGCCGAGGCACGCCCCGCACAGGGCGCACCGCCCGCGCGCGAGGACCTCGGCGGCGAGTGAGGCCAGCGCGCCCGCCACTACCAGCCCTTGAGGCAGGCCTCGGCGGCGCTGAGCCGCGTCGCCTCGAGCACGCAGACGAGGCGCGCGCGGTTGTCGGCGTCGCGCGCGATCTCCTGCTCGCACCGGTTCGTGAAGTGGAGCACCTTGCGCGCGATCACCTCCGGCTTCGCCGGCCGGCCCAGCCGGGCGCGCTCCTCCCGGTCGAGCGCGGTCAGCTTCGCCGCCGCCTGCGCGCAGGTCACCCCGCGGCCGCACCCGGCGCCGCCGGCGACCGTCCAGGCGCACAGCGCGAGCGCGACGGAGGAGCGCATCGAGAGAACGATACGCGCGGGCGCGGGGACGTGCAACCGCACCCGCGACTCACTCCCGCCCCTGCGCGGCGCGGCACATCTTCGCGTAGAGATCGCGGAAGACGTTGTCGGGATCGGTGCGCTGCTTCACGCGGTCGTAGTTGGGCTTGTTGAAGATCCGCCAGAACGCGTCCTCGTCGTAGTAGTTGTGCGAGATGAGCGTCTTGATGCCGTGGACCTCGACCAGCTCCGTCTCGAGCTCCCGGTAGATGTTGCGCCCCGGCGGCTGCTTCATCCCGTAGATCGCGATGTCGATCCACAGCTCGTCGTCCACCCCCGCGAGCACCTCGTCCGCGATCCATTCGTAGGCGTGGCCCGGCCGGTACGGGACCATCCACAGGGGATAGAAGCCGAGCGCGCGCTCGTGCCAGCGGAGGTACGCGTCGAGCCGGGAGAACGGGATGAAGAGGTCGACCGTCACGCCGGGCCGGTCCGCCGAGAGCAGGTGCGGCACCTTCTCGGCGAGACGCAGGAGCTGCGCCGAGCTCATGAGCTTGCCGAAGAGGAGCCGGCCGACGAGCGACTTCGGATGGACGTTCGTGACGCCGCGGTCGTAGCGAAAGAAGTAGTCGGGCGTCTTCAGGTAGTCCTCGCGCCGCGCCGCGGTGCTCCGGTAGTAGACCTTGGTCCAGTCGTAGGCGTTCGTGTACGGCGCGCGGGCGACGAAGCGGCCGAGCGAGAGGACGAACCGGTCGGGCGCGTGGATGATGCCGTCCATGAAGTCGACGTCGCGCTCCCGAGCGTGGCGCCCGATCGCGGCCTGGTAGTCGGCGAGCGTCGCGAACGTGTCGTACCGCATCTGCACGAACGGCTGCGCGGGCACCAGGCGGAACTCGAGCTGCGACAGCACCCCGAGCGTGCCGAACGCGCCGTGCATCATCTGGAAGATCAGCCGATGCTCGTTGTCCGGCGTGCAGCGCAGGACCTCGCCGCGTCCCGTGATCACCTCGTACGCGAGGCAGCTGTCGTGGAAGCCGCCGTGGGCGAAGGACATGGACTCGAGCGCGCAGCCCGCCACCGCGCCGCCCACCGTGATCGTCTTCAGCTCGGGGACGACGACGGGCACGAGGCCGTACGCCAGGGTCGCCCGGACGAGATCGACGAACGTGACCCCGGGCTCCGCGGTGCAGGTCCGGGCCTCCTCGTCGATCGCGAGGATCTGGTCGAGCTCGCCGAGGTCGATCTTCGGGTCGTGCCGGCGCCGGTCGTGGCGCTTCGGGACCTGGTGCGAGACGGCCTTCTTCTTGAAGGACACCGGCTGGCCGCGCGCCGGTGAGCTCGCATGGGCGCGCAGCTGCGCGACCACCCGGCTCACCTTCGCCGCGTGGAACTCGGCGCGGATCTGGAGGAGGTAGGACGCGAATCGGTTCAGGCTCATCCGCAGCTCCCCGGCGCAGGGCTCGCCCTCTACGGATGCGCTGGCAAGCTCCGCCGCGCCGACTTAGATTGCCCCCCGGCCCGACTTCCTGCGACACTCGGGGCGGGCCGCACCCGAGCGGTCCGCCCGGAGGATCCATGCCGCGACCGCTGGAGATCTGTCTCGAGGACCTCGATCTGACGCCGGAGGACGATCGCTACCTGCGCTGCGTCGCGCTGCCCGGCGGCGAGCCCGGGCTCGCGCTCGACCGCGAGGGCGTGGTGCGGTGGATGCCGGACGCGCCGGCCGCCTACGGGCTGTGGGTCTCGGCCGACGACCGGCTCATCCTGCTGCGCGCGGACGGCGCGACGCCGCTCACGGTCACGCGGGGCGAGCGCTCCATCGAGGCGCCCGCGGCGAAGCCGGTCGTGCTCCTCGACCAGGACCTCCTGCGCCTCGGCGGGCGCCGGCTGCGCGTGCACGTCCACGGCGCCACCGACCTGATCCACGCGCCCGAGCCGCTGCGGGGCTCGGCCTTCGCCGGCGTCGTGCGCGCGGCGGCCGCCGCCCTGGCGCTCTCGGCCGCGGGGGCGGTTGGCACGGCCGCCGCGTCGCCCCGGGCCGTGGCCCCGATCGAGGTGCGCCAGGCGCCGCCCGCGCCCGTGCCGATGCGCGAGGTCATCTGCACCGTCACCTCGATGAAGGCGAGCGCGAAGGGCCAGGTGGTCCGCGCCTCGTGCCCAGCCAACCACCGGGTCGGCGTCGGCACGAGCGGCACGCTCCTCGACGCCAAGGGCGCCGACATCAAGAACGCGACGGTCGTCGTCACCGAGGCCAAGGGCAACGCGATCGTCGGCGAGACCTCGCTGAAGGAGGCGGTGCCGGCGGCCAAGGTGCGGTTCTACGTCAGCCACTGACGCGCCGGCCGCGGCCGGCTTGCGGGACCCGCCAAGCCCGTTGCGCGGTCCTCGCCACGACGCGAACCGGGCCTACGCGGCGGGCCTCTCTCGCACCCGTGGCGCACGCGCGGTGGGGCTCGTCCTCACACGCTGGGGTCGCCGCCAGGCGGCCGTCGTCGCCCACTCGAAAAGGCTATAATCTGCCAAGAGGCTCTCGGGCAACACGGTGTTGATCACGGGCGGCGCGACCGGCATCGGCTTCGCGCTGGCCGAGGCCTTCCTCGAGGCCGGCAGCGAGGTCATCATCTGCGGCCGCGCGAGGCCAGGCTGCGCGCGGCGCAGGAGCAGCACCCCGACCTCCACGTCAGGACCTGCGACGTGGCGAGCACGTCCGACTGCACCGTCCCCGGCTGATCGGCAAGCCCGAGGCGGCCATCATCAACGTCTCCTCCGGGCTCGGCTTCGTGCCCGCGGCGCGCATGCCGGTCTACGGCGCGACCAAGGCCGGCCTGCACGCCTTCACGATGGCGCTCCGGCACCAGCTGTCGAAGCTCGCGATCCAGGTGTTCGAGATCGTCCCGCCGGCGGTCGACACGGAGCTCAACCCGGAAGGCCGCGCCCAGCGCGGCGGCTTCAAGGCGGGGGTCACCCCCGCGGAGGTCGCGGCCGCGGTCATGCAGGGCCTCGCGGCCGACGTCCGCGAGATCGGCTACGGCATGAGCGCCGGGATGCTCACGGCGTCGCGGGCCGAGCTGGACGCGAGCTTCCAGCGCATGAACAGCCGGTGGTAGCGCCGCTGCTCAGATCGTCGGCAGCTCGCGCCCCGTCGGGGCGGGCAGGGCCTGCGCGAGTGCGTGGGCTTCCGCCGCGGTCAGAGTGAGGTCGCCCGCGCGCGCATTCTCGTCCACGTGCGCGGGGTCGCCGCTCTTCGGGATGGCGAAGAGCGCGTCATGCCGCGTCAGGAAGGCGAGGACCACCTGCCGCACGGTCGCGTCGTGCGCGCCGGCGACGGCGGCGAGGGCCCGGCCGGCGGGCGAGGCGGGCGCGGGCAGCCGGCCCCGGCCGGACCCGAACGGGCTGTAGCCGACGACCGCCACCGCGTGGCGCTCGCACTCGGGGAGCACGTCGCGCTCGATGAAGCGGTCCGCGAGGTTGTAGAGCACCTGGTTGCACGCGATGCGGCCCGCGCCGGCGAGCGCCACCGCGCGATCGAGCTCGCGGGCGTCGAAGTTGCTGACGCCGTAGCAGCGGGTCTTGCCCTGCTCGACCAGCCGCTCGAACGCGGCGATGGTGTCCTCGAGCGGGTGGGTGCCCGGCCAGTGGAGGAGCAGACAGTCGACGTGGTCCGTCCGCAGCCGGGCGAGGCTCGCCTCGCAGGCCGCGATCGTCCCGGCGTACGAGGCGTGCCCGGGCGCCACCTTGGTGACCAGGAACACCTCGTCGCGCCGCTCGAGGAGCGCCTCGCCGACGAGCTCCTCGACCCGGCCCTCCCCGTAGATCTCGGCCGTGTCGACGTGCGTCATGCCGGCGTCGAGCCCGCGGCGAATGGCCGCGAGCGCCTGCGCGCGCGGGTCGGCCTCCAGTTTCCACGTGCCCTGCCCGATCACGGGCACGGGCACGCCCGTCCAGCCGAAGGCGCGTCGCTTCATCGTCGCCTCATCCGAGAAGTCTAACGCGGGCGCGGGGCGGGGCGAGTACGGCGGGGCCAGCGCCTTGCGCGCGCCTCGGCGGGAGCGCCTCGCGCCGTGCGGCGGGCGCGCTTTCCTGGTAGCCTGGGCCGAAGATGTCGGCCGCTCTGGACTGGGGGCGCGCGGCGGGCCGGGCGATTCGCGTGGTCGGGCTCGGCGCGCTGTTGCTCGGCACGACCCGCGCGGGCGCCGAGCCGGCCCCCGTCCGGCTGGTCTTCGAGCGCGGCCCGGGCGCGGAGCACTGTCCCGCTGCCGACGCGCTGCGCGCCGGCGTCGCGGGCCGCCTGGGGCGCGACCCGTTCCGGGCGGACGCGCCGCGGCTCGTGCGGGCCGTGATCGCGCGCACCGGCGCGCGCCTCGCCGCGACGGTCGAGGTGCGCGGCGCGGACGGGAAGCCCGTGGGGCAGCGCGCGTTCCGGTCGCGCAACAACGACTGTGTCGAGCTCGCCGCGGCGGTCGAGCTCGCGATCGCGATCGCCATCGACCCGTTCGCCCTGTCGCGACGCGGCGTGGACACGTGGGAGGAGCCGATCATCCCGCCGGTCGTGCTCGCGCCGCCGCCCAGGGCGGCCCCACCCGCGGCGCCGGGCCAGGGGGCGTCCGCGGTCGCGCCACCGGCGCCCCTCGATGACGCCGCCGCTCCGACGCCGCCGCGCGCGAAGACAATGCCCGTCGCGACGCTCACCGCCCTCGCATGGCCCGCGCTCGAGCTGTTCGTGGAGGGCGGCGCCACCGGCGCCTTCGGCAGCACGCCGGCCCCGACTGTTGGCTTGCGCGCCCTCGTCGGGCTCCGGCGCGAGCGACTGTCGCTCGGGCTGGAGGCGCGCGGCGAGCTGCCGCGCGATGCGGACGCCGGGGGCGGGTCGGTGAGCGCGACGGTCGTCGCCGCGGCGGTCGTGCCCTGCTACCAGCGGGGCCGCGTGGCGGGCTGCGTGCTGCTCGCGGCGGGCGCGATCCGGGGCGCGGGCCACGGCCTCGCCGAGGCCCGTAGCGAGACCACGAGCTGGCTTGCGGCGGGGGCGCGCGCCGCCGTCGACATCCCGCTGACGAGGAAGGTCGCGCTGCTCGTGAGCGGCGACCTCGTGGCCCCGCTCCAGCGCACGTTGCTGCGGGTGAGCGGCGCGCCCGCGTGGACGAGCCCGGTCGTCTGCGGCGCGCTCGGCCTGGGCGTGCGCGCGCGTTTTCCGTGACGGATCCGCAGTGCCTCGTCCAGATCCAGGTAGAGCCCTCATGCCCGCGCAGCCTGCGCCCGATCCGGCAGCCCCCGAGCTTCGCAGCATCTACGAGGCGGGGGTCGACTACGTATGGGAGACGCTGCGCCGTTTCGGGGTGCGGGACGCGGACCTCGAGGACGTGACGCACGACGTGTTCGTCGCCGTCCAGCGCAAGCTCGCCGGCTACGATTCATCACGGCCGCTCAAGCCGTGGCTGTTCTGCTTCGCGCTCCGGGCCGCGGCCGACTACCGCGGCTCGAGCCGCGTGCGGCGCGAGATCGTCGGCGAGATCCCGGACGCCGCGGACCCGGCGCCGGGCCCCGACGACCGGCTCGAGGCGGCCGAGGCGCGGGAGCTGCTGCTCGCGGCGCTCGACACGCTCGCGCTCGAGCTGCGCTCCGTGCTGGTGCTCCACGATATGGACGGGGTGCCGATGCCGGCCATCGCCGCCGCGCTCGGGGGCTCGGTGAACACCCACTACTCGCGGCTTCGCCTCGCGCGCCGGAGCTTCACGGCGGCGCTGCGGCGGCTGCGGCTGCGGCGAGGGGCATGATGCGTGACGAGGAGATGGAGCCGCTCGCCCGCGACGCGCAGGAGGTGATGGCGCTTGGCCGCACAGGGCCCGGGGTGCCGCCGGACGCGCGGGCGCGGGTGATCGCGCGCGTCGAGGCAACGGTGGCCGCGGCACCGGCGGGTCCGGGTGACGCCGGGACCGGGGCGGGGGCGGCGGGCGCGGCTGGTGGAGCGCACGCCGGCGCGACGGCCGCGGCCGGTGCCGGGGCGCTGCTCGCGAAGCCCCTCGTCGTCGGGGTGGCGAGCTTCCTCCTCGGTCTCGGCGGCGGCGCCGCCCTCTACGCCGGGGCGACCCGGGGCGCGCGGCCGCCGGCCGGGGCGCGACCGGCTGTCTGCTCGCCCGCGCTCGTACCGGCGGCGCCGGCGCCCACCGCGGTGCCGGCGCCGGCGTCCCTGCCCGCCGCCGTGCCGCTCACGGCCGCGCGCGGCCCAGCCTCGCCCCTGCGTAGCGCCAGCGCCTCCGGCCGCGACGCTCAGCTCGCGGCCGAGCGCGCCCTCATCGAGATCGCCCGTACGGCCCTCAGCCGCGGGGACGCTGCCGGGGCGCTTGAGCCGCTCCGTGCGCACGCTCGCGGTTTTGCGCGCGGCCAGTTCGTCGAGGAGCGTGAGGCCCTGCTCGTCCAGGCGCTCGCCGCTAGGAGCCTGTCGCGCATTGGACCCGCGGGCAGCGCGGGCGGCCTCGGCCTCGGCGCCGCGCCCGAGACAGCCGAGGATCGGGGCTGGG
>DASXVK010000514.1:0-2447 GCA_036504295.1 Polyangia bacterium | reverse complement strand
CACCCGCTCACGGCGCAGTCGCCCTACTCGGCGTCGAAGATCGGCGCCGACAAGGTGGCCGAGAGCTTCCACCTCGCGTTCGGCCTGCCGGTCGTCACGGTGCGCCCGTTCAACACCTACGGCCCGCGCCAGTCGGCCCGGGCCGTCATCCCGACCATCGCCGCCCAGGCGCTGGCGGGGCTGCCGGTGCGCCTGGGCGCGCTGACGCCGACGCGCGACCTGCTCTTCGTCGGCGACACCGCGCGCGGCTTCATGGCGGCCGCGGCGGCGCCGGCGCGCGCGCTCGGCCAGACCGTCAACCTCGGCACCGGCCGCGAGATCAGCGTCGGCGACCTCGCGCGGAAGATCATCGCCGCCTGCGGCGTGGACGTACCCATCGAGCATGACCCGGCGCGCACGCGGCCGGCGGCGAGCGAGGTCGAGCGTCTGTGCGCCGCGAACGCGCGCGCGCGGGACCTGCTCGGCTGGAGCCCGACCGTCACGCTCGAGGACGGCCTCGCCGCGGTCGTCGCGTTCGTGCGCGCGCACCTCAACCGCTACAAGCCGGAGATCTACAACACGTGAAGGCGGTCATCCTCGCAGGCGGGCGCGGCACGCGCCTCGCACCGTTCACGACGGTCTTCCCCAAGCCGCTCGTGCCCCTCGGCGACCGGCCGATCCTCGAGCTGATCGTGCTGCAGCTCCTCAAGCACGGGATGCGCGACATCGTGCTGTCCGTCGACTACCTCGCGGACCTCATCCGCGCCTACTTCAACGAGCGCAAGCGGCTCACGGCGCTCGTCGACATCAGCTACGTGCGCGACGAGGCGCCCGCCGGCACCGCCGGCTCGCTGGCCTCGATCCCGGGGCTCGACGAGACCTTCCTCGTCATGAACGGCGACGTCCTCACGACGCTCGACTACTCCAAGCTCATCGCGCACCACCGGCGCGAGGGCGGCGTCCTCACCATCGCGGTGCGCAAGCGCCAGGTGAAGATCGACCTCGGCGTCCTCGAGTACGACGCGCAGCACGTGGTCACCGACTACCACGAGAAGCCGGAGTTCTCGTACGACGTGTCGATGGGCGTCTACGTCTACGAGCCGCGCGTGCTCGCGCACATCCAGCGCGGGTCGTACCTCGACTTCCCGGATCTCGTGCTGCGCCTCATCCGCGCCGGCGAGAAGGTGGTGGTCTACCCGAGCAGCGACTACTGGCTCGACATCGGCCGCCCCGACGACTACGCGCGGGCCTCGGAGGAGTTCCCGAAGCTCTTCGGCGACGTCGAGGCCATCCTCGAGCAGCAGGAGGCGCGGCGTGGCTGAGGCGGCGGACGCGGGCATCCGGATCCCGCTCGCGGAGGTCGAGCTCGACGAGCGCGAGGTCGAGGCGGTGAGCGCGGTGCTGCGCTCGCGCTGGCTCACGGCGGGCGCGACGTGCGCGCGCTTCGAGGAGGCGCTGCGCGGGCTGTGCGGCGTCACGCACGCGCTCGCGGTGTCGAACTGCACCGCGGCGCTGCACCTCGCCTACCTCGCGCTCGGCGTCGGCCCCGGCGACGAGGTGCTGGTGCCGAGCCTGAGCTTCGTCGCCAGCGCGAACATGGCGCGGGCGGTCGGCGCGACGCCGGTCTTCTGCGACTCGCTCGGCGCGGACGATTTCAACGTCGACCCGGCCGACCTCGCGCGGCGCGTGACGCCGCGCACCAGGGCCATCGCGGTCGTGCACTTCGGCGGCTACCCGTGCGCGCTCGACGAGATCCTGCGCCTCGGCCGGGAGCGGGGGATCCCCGTGATCGAGGACTGCGCCCACGCGCCGGGCGGGACGCTCGGGGGGCGGCCGCTGGGCTCGCTCGGCGACGTCGGCTGCTTCAGCTTCTTCGGCAACAAGAACATCACCACCGGCGAGGGCGGGGCCGTGACCACGAACCGCCCCGAGCTGGGTGAGAGGCTGCGCCTGCTGCGCTCGCACGGCATGACGACGATGACGTGGGACCGCCACCGCGGCCACGCCGCGTCGTACGACGTGGTGCTCGCCGGGCTCAACTACCGCCTCGACGAGCTGCGCGCGGCCATCGGCCTCGTGCAGCTCGGCCGCCTCGCGGACAACAACGCGCGCCGCGCCCGGGTGGTCGCCGCCTACCGCGCCGCGCTCGCGGAGGTCCCGGGCCTGGTGGTGCCGTTCCGCGACCGCACCGAGTCGACGTTCCACATCCTCCCGGTGCTGCTGCCCGCAGGCGCCGACCGCGCGGCCGTGATGACCCGCCTGCGCGCGGCCGGCATCCAGACGAGCATCCACTATCCCCCGACGCACCAGTTCACCGCCTACCGCAGCTCCTCCCCCCAGCTCCCGGTGGTCGAGGCCCTCGCCCCCCGCATCCTCACCCTCCCCCTCTACCCCCGTATGACCGACGCGGAGGTCGGGCTGGTGGCGGACGAGCTCGCAGCAGCTTTGGGGACACGCAGCCCCCTGAT
>DASXVK010000513.1:0-20105 GCA_036504295.1 Polyangia bacterium | reverse complement strand
CCCGCTTCGACAGCTGCCACAAAGTTGAACCACGTGAAGTGGCGTGCTAATCCGTCCCCCGATGCCGACCTGCCCCTACGTGTCGTCGCTTCGTGCGGCGGTGGTCACCGGCCTCGCCGCCGCCCTGGTCGTCGGAGGTCTCGACGCCGCGGTCGCGCTGAGCCGGGTGGAAGAGTCGCTCGGCGGCGGTGTGGCCGCGCGGTTCGTGCTCGGCACCCTGTCCTACCTGGCGCTCGCCGCGCTCGTGCTGGCCGCGATCCAGGGGCTCATCGGGGGCGCCTTGCGGAGCACCCTGCCGCTCGGCGACCGCACGCGCGCGGCCTTCGCCGCCGCGCGGGCCGACGCGGCCACGGACACGGCGGCGGCCGGCGGGGTGCTCGCCGGCTACGCGGCCGCGGTCCTCTACGCCGCCGCGCTCGCCCTCTTCCACCTCGCCGTCGCCGGCGGCATGTCGCGCAAGCTCAACGCGGCGCTCTCGACCGCGATCGTCGCGCTGGGGCTGGTGCCGCTCTTCGTGCTGGCGTGGTTCCCGCTCTTCCGCGCCGGGCGCGTCGCCGCCCGCGTGCTGCCGCGCGCCGGCGGGCTCTCGCGCCTGATCGCGGCGCTCGGCCTCGGGGTCGTCGCGGTCCTCGCCGCGGCGGCGCTCGTGCTGCGCACGATCGACTGGCGCGTCATCGACTTCGGCCCCTACCTCGCGTTCGGCGGCCTCTTCGTGCTCCAGGCGCTCCTCGCGGCGCTCCTCTACGGCACGGCGCGCGGCGCGGCGCTGCGCGGCCGCCTGCCGGGACGCGCGCTGCTCGCCGGCGCGCTCCTCCTCGCCGCCCTCGGCATCGGCTGGACGCTCGTGCGGTTCGAGGCCGACCCGCGCCTGCCCGACGTGGCGCTGCGCCAGGGCTCCGGGGTCAAGTCGATGCTCCGCTTCACCCGGGCCGTGCGGCAGGGCCGCGGCGGGCTCTCGCTCGCCGCCGGCGGCCACGGCGGCGGCGCGGCCGAGGCGGACGACTTCGCCCCGAGCGGCCCGGCGGGGGTCAAGGCGACTGGCCCGTCCGGCGCCACGCCGGCGCCCGCGCCCACCGGCCCGGCGGGGCCCGCGTCCCAGCCGCAGGTCGTCCGCACCGCGGGCGCGTTCGACGGCAACGTCATCGTCGTCACCATCGACGCGATCCGCGCCGACCGGCTCGGCATCAACAAGTACCGCCGCCCGATCACGCCCAACATCGACCGGCTGGTCAAGGACGGCGTCTACTTCCAGCGCGCCTACTCCCAGGCGCCGAACACGCCGCGCTCGTTCCCGTCCTTCGTCACCTCGACCCCGCCGTCCGAGGTGAAGTGGCAGCGCGCCTTCGCGAACTTCTCGCCCATCGCGGCCGGCAACGCGAGCTGGTTCGCCGACGCGGCCGCCGCCGGCCTGCGCACCATCGGCATCTTCTCCCACTTCTACTTCACCCCCGAGCGCGGCCTGAGCCGCGGCTTCGCCGAGTGGGACAACGCGGGCGCCCTGTCGCTCGCCGACTCGAACACCGACATCGCCTCGCCGCGCATCATCCCGCGCGTGATCAACCGGCTCGAGCAGGCCGCGGCCAAGAAGGAGCGGTTCGTGCTGTGGACCTACCTCTTCGAGCCCCACAGCCGCTACGTGACGCACCCCGAGTTCCCGGTGAAGAGCACCGGGCTGCCGGGGCTCGAGGAGAAGTACGACTACGAGATCGCCTTCGCCGACCGGTGGCTCGGCAAGCTCCTCGACGCGCTCGAGCGCACCGGCCTCGCGAAGAACACCATGGTCGTGCTCTTCGCCGATCACGGCGAGGGCTTCGGCGAGCACCGGCACTACTTCCACGGGCAGTCGCTCTACGACGAGATGGTCCACGTGCCCCTGGTCTTCCGCGTGCCCGGCGTCGCGCCGCGCGTCGTCGAGGATCCGGTCGCGCTCATGGACGTGGGCCCGACGGTCCTCGACCTCCTCGGCGTCAAGCCGCGGCCGGAGTTCCACGGCCGGTCGCTGGCGCCGGCGCTCCAGGGCGCGGCCCTGCCGCCGCGGCCCGTGCCCCTCGAGCTCCTCCCCGCGCCGTCGTGGGACCACAGCGCCCGCGCGCTCATCGATGGCCAGTGGAAGCTCATCTACAAGATCTCCGACCGGGTCTTCGAGCTCTACGACCTGCGCGCGGACCCGCGCGAGAAGCGCAACCTCTTCTTCACCGAGAAGGCCCGCGCGGAGGCGATGAAGCGCGCCCTGCTGGCCACCCTCAAGCAGCCGCCGGCCGGCCGCGCCGCTGTCAAATAATTGAACCGCTCAGAATCTAGACGAATATACTCTCAGTTGTTTCCGGCTGTTACCTTGTTCAAGTCTTGTCGAACAAGATTTGAACAGCTCCCGCACCTCATAAGTCTGCAATTTTCCACCCCTCTTGCGTCCGCGTCCGCCGCCGTTGTTCAGTTGTTGTTCAACGGTTGAACGACGGGCTGCACCTGTGTCGGGACTCTACACAGAGATCCTCCCTCCTTACGGCCTTTCCATTCGATGGCCCGTCCCTTGCTATGTCCGCCACCAGGCACTCACCCATAGAAGGGGCACTCCATGAAGAAGATCCTGACGCCGCCGAGGGACCCGCGCTTGTTCCTGCACCCGGATGAAGAACGGCGCACTTCCCGGCGCACGCTCCTGCGCGCCGGCACCGCGCTGGCGGTCGGCGCCGGCCTCCTCGTCGCGCCGGCGGCCAATGCCGCCACGACGCCGAGCGGGGCGGACCGCGTGACGCAGGCGCCCGGCCAGGCCGGCGCGCCGGCGATGGCCGCGCCCTCGGGCGCCGCGCCCATGCGCATCGCGCAGCACTGCTCGCACGGCTCGCACGGCTCGCACGGGTCGCATGGCTCGCACGGGTCGCACGGGTCGCACGGATCGCACGGCTCTCACGGGTCCTGGTAGGAGGGAACCATGCGCACGAAGCTGCTCCTCGTCCTCGGTGCCCTCGCCTTCACCACCCTCGCGGCGGCCACGGCCGAAGCCACCACGTGCTACGACACGTGCTACCAGACCTGCTACGACTCGTGCACCGGCGCCCCGTACGACTGCGCCCCCTACAACTGCAACCCGCACGAGTGCCCGCCCCCGCCGCCCCCGCCCCCGCCGCCGCCCCCGCCCCCGCCGGCGCCGAAAGCGGCGACCTGCATCGACGTCAGCACCTGCTACGACACATGCTGGAACACGTGTTACAGCACCTGCTACGACAAGTACGGGACCCCCTACGACTGCAACCCCTACTCGTGCAACCCCTACAGCTGCAACCCGCACTACTGCGAGACCGCTTATAGCTGCACCTGCACCGACTACGGCGCCCCCCAGTTCAACCGCCAGACCCAGTACAAGACGGCCCCCGGCGACTACATCGTCATGCCGGAGAGCTGCGGCAGCGCCGGCACCGACCAGGGCGTGCAGTTCGACTTCTACGCCGGCGGCAGCCCGAACGTCCTCGGCACGCCGACGGAGACGCGCCCGCTCTACCGCTGCGTCCGGTGGGGCGGCGACAGCCTCATGCCGAACCGCTACTACGACTACTACCTCACGACCAACTCGAACTGCACGCTGCCCGACGGCGCGAACGTCGGCGGTTGGGGCGCCGAGCTCCAGGGCTACACGCTCAAGGCCTCGTGCGACGCGACTCACCAGCCGCTCTACATCTGCCAGTACAACGCGCAGGACCCGGGCGGCTGGGTGTGGCCCGAGTACCGCGTCTCGACCTCCTGCGGCGGCGGCGGCGTCAGCCACGGCTTCCTCGGCTACTTCAAGGCCGTCGCCGGGTCGAAGTACGGCGGCTTCCGCAACCCGACCTGCTCGACCAACTGCATGGGTCTCTGCGGCCCGGACTGCACGCCGATGCGGGGCTGCGAGATGTGGGGCGGCGGCTGCCAGGCCCACGACCAGTGCGTGTGGCAGCACTACCTGAACACGGGCGACTGCGCGCCGGTGGCGAGCCCGGAGTGCTGGCCGGCGTTCCTCTGGGCCGTCCACACCTACTGCAACAAGTGCTGTAGCTGGTTCGAGAAGGTCCTCCTCACCGCGGTGGACTTCTTGATCGGAGGGCTCGTCCTCGCCGTAATCTAGCGCGCTGCGCCGTGCGCCCGCTCCGCCTTGGCCGATCCTCCCCGCGAATGCTAGGCTGACCCCCCACATGCCCGACGGCACCAGTCGCGCCCGCCTCATCGTGCTCGGCCTCATGGCGCTCCTGGTCGTCGGGCTCGTCACCCTCATCCTGTGGCAGGGCCGCGGGCACCCGCGGGTGGCGGACGCGCCGCCGGCGCCGCCGGCCGATGCCGCGGCCGCCGCGACGCCCGTCGTGCGGCCGAGCGCCTCGCAGCCGGGCGCCGCGGTGAGCGTGGGCCGGATGGCGATGGTCGGCCGCGTCGTCGACGCGCACGGCGGGCCGATCGCGGGCGCGGCGGTCCGCATCACCGAGCCGGTCGGGCGCGAGACCCGCAGCGAGCGGAACGGCGGCTTCACCTTCGACGGGCTCTTCCCGGACCGCTACCTCGTGCAGGCCTTCACCGAGGACGGCGCGGCCGGGCCGGTCTACGTGAAGCTGCAACCCGGCTCGCCGGACGTGCTCCTGCGGGTGGGCCCGGCCGCGCGCCTGCGGATCACCGTCGTCACCGAGGGGACGCTGCAGCCCATCCCGGACGCGACCGTCGAGCTGTACCACGTGACGCCCCTCGAGGGCGCGGTGGTGCGCCGCGGCAGCACGGACAAGAAGGGCGTGCTCGAGCTGCGCGGGGTGCCGCTCGGCAGCTACATCGTCGCGGCCGCGGCGCCCGGCCGGCGCGGCACGGCCGAGCACCTCGAGCCGCCCGCCGGGCTCGTCTGGGACAAGCAGATCGCGCTGCCCGCGGGCGCCGAGGTCCGCGGGCGCGTGCTCAACGCCGCGGGCGCCCCCGTCCCGGGCGTGCAGCTGAGCCCGGCCCCGGCGCGCGTCGGCGCAGGCGGCACCTTGACCATGCGGCCGCTGACCTTCAGCTTCTCCGTGCGCACCGACGCCCAGGGCGCCTTCGTGATCCCGGCGCTCGAGGCCGGGAGCTTCCGCCTCATCGCCACCCACCCGCAGTACCAGACGGGCATGTCCGAGGCGCTCGCCGTGGACGGCAAGACCCCGACCCGCTGCCCCGACATCCGCCTCGAGAGCGGCGGCCTCGTCGCCGGGCGGGTGGTCACGGCGAAGGGCGAGGCGGCGGCGCGCGCGACCGTCCGCATCGGCTCCTACGTCGGCGTCCGGGAGCTCGGCAACAAGAGCACCATCACGGACGGCGAGGGCCGGTTCCGGCTCGAGGGGCTGCCGCTCCAGCAGATGGAGGTCGTCGCCATGTCCAACGTGGCGGCGAGCGAGGGCGTGCCGGTGAACCTGCGCCAGAAGCCGGAGCACCGCGACCTGACGGTCACGCTCTCGCTCGAGGGGACCATCGCCGGCATCGCCGTCGATGCCGACGGGCGCCCCGTCCCCGACGCCCTCGTCCGGTGCATGAGCGGCGCGAACCGGCGCGAGGCCGTCGGCGTCCGGCCGACCATCCCCGAGATGACCGATCGCGACGGCCGCTTCACCTGCGCCGGGCTGGCGCCGGGGCCGCACTGGATCAACGTGATGCGGCCGGGCGGCAACAACAACGTGAGCCCCCAGCGCCGCAGCGCCGACGTGCAGGCGAAGACCGGCGACCAGGACGTGCGGGTGACGCTGCCGGGCGACGGCGGGCTGCGCGGGCGCGTGCGCCTGCGGGCCGGGGCCGCGCCCCGCCGCTTCAGCGTCGGCCTCGAGCCGGGCAAGACCCCGCAGGTCTTCGAAACCAAGGACGGCCAGTTCGCCATGACGGGCTTGCCGGCGGGCAGCTATCAGGTGACCGTCACGGTCGAGGGCCAGCCGCCGCAGACCGCGGCGGCGCAGGTCGCGGAGGGCGGCGTGGCCGACCTCGGCGTCATCGTCATCGGGGCGCCGCCGGCCGAGCCGGGCGCGGGCCCGGCGCCGACCCCGAGCCAGTGAGGTAGACACGTGGGCGTCACGAGCGGGAGTGAGCGCGGCATCACCGGACGGGCCTGGCGCTGGGCCCTCGCGGCCGCGCTGGTCGGCGCGGCCGCGGGCTGCGGCGCGCGCGGCCCGAGCGACCTGACGGAGTACCTGCCCGCGCAGGCGGACATCGTCGTGCACGCGGACGGCCGCCGGGTCTTCAAGGGCGACGTCTTCGAGCGGATCAAGAAGGTGCGCGACGCCTCCCTGCCCCTGCGCTGGGGCTGGGACCGGCTGGTCAAGGCCGGCGTCGACCCCGAGCGCAACGTCGAGGAGATCGTCGTCGGCCTGACCTACGGCGCCGAGACCACCGACTTCGGCGCCGTGGTGCGCGGCGCCTTCGTCCCCAGGGACGTGATCGCGTACTTCAAGGAGGTCGCCGGCAAGGGCGGCGAGATCCGCACCGAGCGGCACGCCGGCCGGGACCTCCACACCGCGACCGCCCGCAAGCTCGCGCTCGCCGTCGTGAGCCGCCGCATCGTGCTCGTCGGCACGCCGGCGTGGGTGCGGCTGATGCTCGACCGGGCCGAGGGCAAGGGCCCGGGGGTGCGCAGCCGTCCCGGCTTCGCCGCGCTGCTGGGCGGGGCGCCCAAGGACCAGTCGATCTGGGGCGCCGCGATCGTGTCGGACGCCGCTCGCGCCCGCGCGGTCAAGCGCGACTCCGTCGAGAGGCTGATCACGGGCGCCGTCCTCGGGGCGGATCTGGCGACGGGCATCCGGGCCCAGCTGACGGCCGACTGCGACAGCGACGCCGGCCCGATCGAGCTGCAGAAGCGGCTGAACGGCCTGGTCGCGCAGCTCCGTGACATGGCGGAGTACTTCCAGCCGCTTGGCGCGGAGGCCCTGGCGGAGGGCTTGGGCGGCGGCACCAAGGGCAAGCAGTTCCTCGTGTCACTCTCGGTGCCGATGGACAAGATCGAGCTGTACCTGGGCATGGTCGCGGCCGGCGTGAAGGAGCGCAACGAGCGCCGCGGGCCCGGCGCGCCGAGCTCGGCCCCGGCGCCCTGACGCGGCGCTACCGCGGCGCGGCCGCCGCGTCCGCCGCGGCCGCCGGGCGATCCTCGAGGAAGTCGACGGTCGCCTGATCGAGCAGCCTGAGGTCCGAGGGCAGGACCGCGCCGTCGCGGCCGCGCCGGCGGAACGGCGTCATGATCGCGTCGAGCGTGGCCGGCAGCCGGACGCCGTGCGCCTGCTCGTACCAGCGCTGGAGGATCCAGGCGCCGCTCAGCTCCTCGTCGGGCAGCTCGGCCGGCGGCCGCGGCTCGAGCAGCGGCGAGGTGGTGAGCACGTCGGTGCCGGGGAAGCCGAGCAGCGGGAACCCCGAGACCACGACCCGCCGAAACCCGGCCGCGCGGAGGCGCGCCGTGAGGTCGCAGAGGCGGGCGAAGCCGCGGCGCACGTCCGCCGCGCTCTCGTGCGGCAGATCGTAGACGATCAGGAAGTTGAGCTCCTTGTCGCGGTCGAAGTGATCGATGAGGTTCTGCGCCGCCCGCTCCGTGTCGGCGAAGCGGAAGCCCTTGCGGATCTGCGCGAGGGCGAAGTCCGAGCCGCTCTCGACGCCGACGCGCAGCCCGTCGGCGCAGCGGTTCGCGCGCTTCACGTACTCGGGGTCGCAGAGCAGGCGCACGCCCGAGTAGACGGTCACCCGGACGGGCGCGCGGCGCGCCAGGATCGCCTCCTCCTTGGCGGAGAAGCCCATGTAGTTGTCGGTGAGGACGACCCCGTCCGTGTGATACAGCGCGGCCAGCTCGTGCAGGTGGCCGGCGACCTCCTCGGGGCGCAGCGCCGCGACGAAGTCGTGGGTCGGCTGATTGCGCGCGGTGCAGAACTCGCAGCGGCCGTACCAGCAGCCCGACGAGAGCGGCACCGCGACCTGCGCCGCGCCGTGGGTCACGAGCCCGATCGCGCGCGCGTAGGGCAGCAGGAGGTCGTCCCGCGCGGTGAGCAGGCCGCGGTGGTCGGTCTCGGCGACCTCGGCGTCGCGCCAGGCATCGAGCAGCGCGCCGAGGTCCGTCTGCGGCGTCAGGTAGCCCCGCAGCACGATCAGGTCCCGGGCCAGGCGCGCGGGGTCGGCGCCGAGCGCCGCGAGGAGGTCGCGGAGCTCCCCGCGCGAGTACAGCAGGGTGAGGTTGCCGCCGAGGAGCACCTGCTTGCCCGCCGCGAGCAGGCGCGCGACGACGAAGAGGTCGAAGACCGAGAGCGCCGACACGAGGACGTGGGGCGCCGGGACCGACGCGAGGATGCGCTCGTCGTGGAGCCCGGCCACGACGTCGAGGTGCGGGGCCACCCACATCGGTGATCGCATGTAGCTCTCGAGCGTGCCGGCGGCGTGGCGGGCCCGGTAGGCGCGCCGGTGCCGGCGCAGCCCGTCGAAGTAGATGTCGACCGGCGCCGTGCTGAACGTGACGTCGAGGTCGGGGCGGCCGCGCAGCGCCGAGGTGAGGACCCGCGACGCCGGAGGGTACCAGTTGAGCGCCGTGGTCGGCGAGAGCAGGAACGAGACCGGGCGGGGCGCGGGGGACATGGGGCCCGTGAAAGATAGCACAGGCCCGGACGGCAGCCTCGGTGCCGGCCCCGGTCAGACCACCCTCGCGGGCACGGGCAGGGGCACGGGCACGGGCACGAGGGCGCTCGCCCGTCGCCGGGCCGCCCCACTCAGGTTCGGCGCTCGTGCCCGTGCCCCTGCCCGTGCCCCTGCCCGGCATTCTCCCCCTCGCGGGCGCAGCCGTCGGAACGACCGTCCGCGATCGCACCCGGGCGGCCGCTCCGTCTGGACATCCGTCGGACCCTCGGTGATACTGACGAGGATGAGTGATCGTGAGGGCGCCATCGAGCGGCAGGTGCGTGGCTTCCTGAAGGAGATCGCGCCGCACCTCGCCGGCACCATCGAGGCGCTGGACGCCCGCGCCCGCCTCTGGGAGGTCATGGACTCGCTGAGCCTGCTCGACCTGGTGGAGAGCCTCGAGGCGAGCTTCAAGATCACCATCGAGGCGATCGACGTCACCCCGGACCACTTCCACACCATCCAGTCGATCACCCGCTTCATCGCCCGGCGCACCCAGCCCGTGGCCTGAGGCCGGGCGGGCTCTCCATCCGCATGGCGAACCCCGCCGCGCGCGAGTACGAGGAACCCGAGGCCGGCGCGCCTCCGGCGCCGCGCCGCTGGTACCAGCACCTGGGCTCGGCCGGCCTGGCCGCCCTCGCCGCCGGGTCCATCGTCGCGGCGCTCGAGCTGATGATGCGGTGGCGGTACTACCACTGGCCGCTCGGCGGAATCGACGAGGCGCGCATCGCGGGCGCCGGCCTGGTGCTAGCAGCCGTGGTCGGGCAGCTGGTACCGCGTCGCTTCCGCCCCGGGGTGCTGGCCGCGCTCGGGACGGCCCTGATCGCGCAGCTCCTCGGGGTGCGCGGCCTCCTCGTCCTCGGCTACGTCGCCGTCGTGATCGGCCTCGCCCGCATCCGCCGCGGCCTCGCGTGGCGCGTCGCCGCCGTCCTGCTGCTCTGGCTGGCGCTGCCCATGGTGCGCTGGACCGTGCTGCCGCGGACGCCCGGGCCGGGCCTCATGCCCCTCATCCTCGTGTGGGTCGGCCTGGTCTACTCCGCGCTCTACGTGCTCGTCGAGCACCGGCGCGCCGAGCCGGGGCGCTTCTCGCTCCTCGACGACGTCTTCTACTTCACCGCGCCGCCGCGGCTCGTGATGCCGTTCTTTCAGCCGATCTCGCCCGGCCTGGTCCAGTCCCAGGCGGGCGACATGGACCTCCGGCGCTGCGCGCGCGCGGTGACCCTGGGGCTGTACGGCGCGGCGCTGCTGTGGCTGTGGGCCCTCTCGCGCCAGTACCCGCCCCTGCCCTACCCGCCGCTGCAGGCCGCCCGCCGCTTCCTCCTCTACTACGCCGGCGCCGGCGGGCACATCTTCGTCGCGATCGCGGCCTTCCGCAGCCTGGGCGTCGATCTCCCGTCGGGCTTCAAGTGGCCGTTCCTGTCGCGCTCCTTCGCCGAGTTCTTCCGGCGCTGGAACCACTACGTCCGCGACGCGGTCCTCTCGCTGTTCTACTTCCCCTTCCTCGGCGTGCTGCGCCACTGGATGCCGCGCCGGGCCGCCGAGATCGTGGCGCCGTACCTGGCGATCCTCTGCGGCTCCTTCGTCCTCAACGACCTCCTCGTGCCGCTCACCACGAGCGCCGATCCCCTGCGGGCGCTCGCGCGCGCCGCGAACCCCGTCCACCTGACGCTCCAGTTCCTCTTCTGGAGCGCCATCATCCTGCCCCACCAGATCAACCGCCGGCCGAAGACGGCCAACGCGACCGGCTGGCGCGGTTGGCTCGGCCGGGCGCGCTTCCTGACCCTCTACGTGCTGCTCTGGGTCGCCGCCAGCTACGTCGGCGGCCACCTGTGAGCCCCGCACCGCTGCACCCGCTGCTGGCCGCCGCGCGCGCGCAGTACCAGTTCCTCGACTGGGAGGAGCTCGCGGCGGCGGGCGCGGCGGGGCGCGCGCTCGCGGCGGCGCACCCCGGCCCGGGCGAGCTCGACGCGGCCTTGCGGCTGGCCGGGCGGCTCCTCGAGCGCGGGATGGTGTACAAGGCGCGAGGCCGGGTGGGCTGGCGGGTGGCCGCCCGGGCGCCGGTGCTCCCGGCGCGCCACCTCGAGACGCTGCAGCGGCTCGGGGCGGTCGTGGACCGCCTCGTCACGGCGGCGGCCGCCGCCCTGCCCGGCTCGGCGTGGCTGCGGACGCGGCTCGGGTTCCCCTTCCGCCCCGAGGAGGAGGAGCTGCTGCCCGCCGCGCTCCGCCACCCGCTCTCGTTCCTGCGCCTCGACCTCGTCCCCGACGCCGCCGGGGAGCTCAGGCTCATCGAGCTGCAGACCGTCGCCGGCGGCCTCGGCATCACGCAGGCGCTGCGCGAGGTGTACGGCCCCCACCCCGCGCTCCCGGGCATCGCGGCGGGGCTCGACGAGGCGCTCGCGGTCGGGTATCGCGCGTTCTGCGACGGCGCGGGCCGCGCGCCCGCGCCGCGGCCCGTGGTGGGCGTCTTCGTCAACGCCGCGAGCGACTACCGGCACGAGCTCTTCGTCTTCGCCTCGGCCCTGCGCCGGGTCGAGATGGTCGTGGGGCCATGGGTCCGCCCGGGCGCGGCCGCCTTCCCGTGCCTCGGCGACGGTCGCGCGCCCGACGCGCTCTTCCGCTTCCTCGACTCGGGGCGCGTGCTCGCGGGGGCGTCGTCCTTCAAGCGTACGCTCGTGCGGCGGGTGGCCGCGGGCGAGCTGTGCATGCTGAACCCGTGGATCGACGCCCTCGACGACAAGCGGCTGCTCGCCGTCGTGCACGACGAGGACGCCGAGGCCGCGCTCGGCGGCCGCCTCAGCGCGGCCGACTGGCAGACGCTGCGCGCCGCGGTCCCGCGCACCTGGCGCCTCGACGCCGAGCGCGGGGCGTCGTTGAAGGGCCGCGCGCGCGCCGAGCGCGCCGTCTACCTGAAGAAGGGCCGCTCGGCCATGAGCCGCGGGCTGGTCGACGGCCAGCAGGAGAACCGCGGCCGCTTCGACGCCGCCGTCGACGCCGCGGTCGCCGAGGGCGACTGGGTGGCGCAGGAGGCGGTGCGCGGCGGGCCCTGGCCGTTCACGGTCCTCGACCCCGACGCCGGCGCCCTGCGCGAGCTGCAGGGCTACGTCCGCCTGACGCCGGTGTACGGGCGGGCCGCGGACGGCGGCGTGCGCCTCTGCGACGTCTGCGTGACGGCCCGGCCGCAGCGCAGCCGCGTCCACGGCGCGAGCGACGCGTGCATCGTGGTGCCGGTGGCGGGGGGGTAGCCGGGATCTCGGTCAGGTCAGAATTGAACAGGGAGGCGAGGAGACGGGGAGTCAGATTGGGGTTGGGTTGCGGCAGTGCGCGGCCCCGTGCTCGAGCGCTGCTCTCACGCGTTCAGCTCCTACTCAAACCCAGTCCGTCTCCCCGCCTCCCCGTCTCCCTGTTGCCGGTCCTCGTCAGTACACGTACGGGAGCGCGTCCGGCAGCGCCCCGATCGTCACCGGGTCGGCGAAGGGGCCGTGGAGGCAGTTGAGGTCCCGGCCGCGCGCGTCGCCGTGGACGGTGATCCGGCCGGCCTTGCAGCCGCCGCCGCAGACCCCGCGGATGCGGCAGTCGCGGCACTCCGGCGGGTCGGCGAGGAAGTCCGCCAGGCCCGGGTGGGCGTACGCCCCCTCGAGGATGTCGTAGAGCGGCGCTCGGCGGATGTTGCCGATCGGGAGCGGCGTGAAGGGGCACGGCGTGACCGTGCCGTCGGCGAAGATCGTCACCGTCTGGGTGAACGCCCGGCACAGCTTGCAGCCCTCCGCGATCGAGCGGAGCAGGGAGGCGCGGAAGACGAAGCTGTGGCGGATGACGTGCGTGAGCGCGGCGCGCAGCGCCGCGGGATCGGTGATCGCCAGCTCGTCGTTCTCGCGCTGCGGGACGTAGGGGAAGAAGAGCGCGGCCCCGCCCAGGCTCTTCGTGAACGCCGGCATCTCGGCGAGGCGCGCCGCGTTGGCCGCGCACGCGACGGTGAAGCTGTAGGCGCGGACGCCGGCGCGGGCGAGCGCCGCGATCCCGCGGCAGGTGAGGTCGAAGGAGCCGGCCGCGCCCGTCATCGCCTCGTGGACGGGGGCGGCGGGCCCGTGCAGCGAGACGATGGCCGTGTCGAGCCCGGCGGCGGCGAGGCGGGCGGCCAGCGCGTCGTCGACGCGCGTGCCGTTCGTGTACAGGAACACGCTCGGGAGGCCGACGTCCTCGCGGGCGTAGCGGATCACCTCGAGCACCTCCGGGTGCAGCAGCGGCTCGCCGCCGAGGAGGTCGAGGCGGCAGGGCCGCCCGCGGAGCTGGTCGAGGAGGCCGAAGATCTCCGCCCGCGTCAGGTCGTTGCGGCTGGTCGCGTCGTTGTAGCAGTTGCGGCAGCGCAGGTTGCAGGCCGGGGTCAGGTGGAGCTTCACCGTGTGGTGGCCCGCGGCCAGGCGGCGGAAGGCGTCGCGCCGTTCGGGGCGGTCGAGGCCGGCCGACGGGTCGCGGATCACCCGGTGCGCCTCCGGCTCCAGCACGCCCCCGGGACTGTCGTCGAGCAGCAGCATCGGTGCAGTCACCCTCGGCGCGCGGCGGGCGCGACGCTCAAACCGTAGCAGCCGAAGCCGCCGGGTCAAGCGCGGCGTCGCGCTGCAGGCGGGCGTAGTCGACCTTGCCGTTCGCGGTGAGCGGCAGGGCGGCGACGCGGCGCAGCTCCAGCGCGCGGTGCGGCACCGCGAGCGCGGCGGCGAGCTCGAGGCGGCAGGCGTCGAGGTCCGCGTCGGGGGCGAGCTCGCAGAACGCGACCAGCTTCTCGTCGGTCCCGACGACGGCCGCGGGGCTCCGCCGGCGCAGGATGGCCTCGACCGCGTCGAGATCGAGCCGCAGCCCGAAGAGCTTCGCGAACCGCGACGTCCGGCCGGTGAGGAAGAGGTAGCCCTCCTCGTCGAGGTAGCCGAGGTCGCCCGTGCGCAGGCACCCGCCGGTGACGTCGCCGAGCGCGAGGTCCTCGCGGGTGGTGGCGTACCCCATCATGACGTTCGGCCCGGTGTAGACGACCTCCCCGGTCGTGCGCGGGGCGTCGGTCAGCGCGCCGCCGGCGTCGATGGCGAACCGCCCGCCCGGGATCGCGCGGCCGGCGGAGCCGAGCTTGCGCGGCAGCTCGCCGGCGGGGAGGCAGGCCATCCGCGCCGTCGCCTCGGTCGCGCCGTACATGACGAAGAACCGCCCGCCGGCGGCGCGCATGTGCGCGGCGAAGCGCGCGACGAGGGCGTCCGGCAGCTTGCCCCCGGCCTGGGTCAGCGTCCGCAGCGACGGCAGCACGAGGTTCTCGAACCCGACGCGGTGGAGCACCTGGTAGGTGTAGGGGACGCCGGCGAGCGAGGTGCAGCGCTGCGCCCGGACGAGGTCCCAGAACGTGGGGCTCACGACCGTGTCCCCGCTGAGGACGACGGACGCGCCGGCGCAGAGGTGCGAGCTCAGCACCGACAGCCCGTACGAGTAGCTGATCGGCAGGCTCGTGATCGGTCGCTCGCCCTCGTCGAGATCGAGGGTGGCGCCGATGGCGCGCGCGTTGGCCTCGAGGCTCGCGCGGCTCAGCCGCACGAGCTTCGGGCTGCCGGTGCTGCCGGAGGTGGGCAGGAGCACGGCGAGGTCCGGGTGGAGCGGGCCCTGCGCCCCGTCGGCCCGGCGCCACAGGCGCAGCGGCGCGGCGGCAGCGTCGTCCAAGGCGTAGCCCGTGGGGACCGCGTCCGGGTCGAGGTCGTCCGGGCCGGCGAGGACCAGCTCCGGGCGGTAGCGGGCGACGAGATCCCGCCGGAACGCCGGGTTGACCGCGCCGCCGAGCAGGGCGACGGCGTGGCCGGCCTCGAGCGCCGCGAGATACGCGATGACGACCGGCGCGCGGTTGCGGCACACGAGCACGACCAGGCGCTTCTCCGGGGCGGCGAGCGTCTCGGCGAGCGTCTGCACCGCGGCGGCGACCTCCCCGCGCGTCCACCACCGCCCGGTCGCGGCGTCGAAGAGCGCCGCCCGCCCCGGGTCCGCCGCGCCGAACGAGAGCGCCGTCGCGCCCACGGAGCTAGACCGGGAGCTCGGGCTCGTAGATGAGCCGGCTGAGGCCGAGCGGCGCGAGGCACGCCGGATCGAGGGGCGCGGTGGCGAGCAGGCTGTTGCCCTTGAGCACGATCGCGCGCGTGCGCGGCACGCCGGCGTAGGCGCAGAGCCGCGGGTCGATGCTCACCCGCAGCGGCGGCGTCGCGCGGCACTCCTTGCGGCACGGCTGAATGCCGGGCGGCCGGCCGCTCGCGCCGGCCGTGGGGCAATAGCGCGAACAGTTGACGACGGCGTGCGGGTAGTAGGCCGCCCACGGCAGCCCGCCGTCGGGCGCCGCCATCGCGCCGAGGCGGAGGAGCAGCTCGAGGTCGTACTCCACGCGCCGCACGCCGAGGTCGGCGAGCGCCGTGGTGTCGCCGAGGGGGTTCGCGAAGCTCAGCGCGCGGCCGGCGGCGAGGGCGAGGCCGGGGTAGTCGCGCGCGACCAGGCCGAGGACGCCGTAGTCGTTGACCACCGCCTCGTCGAGGACGTCGCCGGCGGCGAGTCGGGCGAGGAGCGTGCGGATCGTGCCGAGGGCGAGGCTGTCGGCGAGCGGCGTCACGAACGTCAGCCGCACGCCCCGGGCGCGGGCGAACCGCGCCACCTCGTCGCACGCCGCGGGCCCCGGCAGCAGCCGCGCACAGAGGTCGTGGCCGAGGTAGAGCCGGGTGTAGCGCGCCTCCCAGTGGGCGAGATCGGCGGCGCGGGTGACGAGGAGGGCGTGCTCCATGGTCAGTGGAGGTGCGGGTAGTAGCAGTCGTCCGGGGTGCAGGGACGCTGGAAGTGGTCGCGGTGGAGCGCGCGCGCCGCCGCGAAGTAGTCCGCGCCGGCGGGCGCGGCCGCGAGCGCGTCGCGGGCGGCGCGCACCATGTGGACGTGCCGGACCTTCACCTCGGTCGGGTGGCCGCGGCCGACGATCTTCGCGATGGTGACGCCGTGGGTCGCGAGCGCCGGGAGCGCGCACAGGCCGCACGACGAGCGGGGCATGCGCAGCCGGCGCGCGACGCGGGCCAGCGCCTCGGGCGCGGGCGGCGGCGCACCCTCGCCGGCCGCGACGCCGAGCGGGAGCTGGCACCAGTGGACGACGCGGTCGTCGGGACGCTCCGGGGGGAGCTGCCGGTGGCAGTAGAGCGCGAGGCTGCGGCAGGCGGTCGCCATCACGAAGGCGCCGAGCGCCACGCGGGGCCGCGCCGCGGCGAGAGCGCGGAGATCGGCGCGCGCGATCTGCCGCTCGAGGAAGACGCTCTCGACGCCGAGCCGCTCGAGGAAGGCGACGGCCTCGGGGTTGATCGCGGAGAAGTACGAGCCGGCGACGACCGGCAGCGTGGTCGTGGCCCGCACGAGCCGGAGCTCCGCGAGGTTCGACACGATCACCCCGTCGACGCCGCACTCCTGGAGCCGCGGCAGGCTCGCCCGGATCACCGCCAGCGCGGCGACGCTCGGCCGCGGATCGTTGAGCGCGACGTGGACCTTGATCCCGCGGCCGTGCGCGAGCGCGACGAGCGCGGCCAGCTCGTCCGGACCGCTGAGGCTGACCTTCTCCTCGCTCGGCTCGGCGCGCTGGCAGCTGCACGAGGTCGCCCCGAGCCGCACCGCGCAGAAGAGCTCGTCCGCCCCGGCGTCGATCACCGCCGCGGCCTCGGCGAGGCTGTCGACCGGGGCCTTGATGCTCAGGGAAGGAGCTTCCATGGGCCGAGCCCGTTAACGGTAGCCGCGCCCGCACCTTCGCGCAACACCGTTTGACCCCCGCACCCCCGTCGCCTACCCTGGTTGCAGATCGTGAGGTTCACGCCGCTCCTCAGCCTCCTGCGCAAGCACGGGGGCCGCCGCGAGCCACTGCGTCAGGCGGTGGCGTGGGTGTCGGACCGCTGCAACCTGCAGTGCTCGTTCTGCCTGCAGAGCGACCTCAAGTCGCCGGTCCCGACCCGCGCCGAGCTGTCCAGGCACTTCCTGTGGCTGCGCGAGCAGGGCTGCACGATGCTCATCTTCATGCGGTCGGAGTCCCTGCTCCGCCGCGACCTGCCCGACATCATCGGTGAGGCGCGCCGGCAGGGGTTCGCGGAGGTCTTCGTCGCCACGAACGGTACCCCGCTCGCCTCGCGGCCGCTCCTCGACCGGCTCGTGGACGCCGGCCTCACGGGCGTCGAGGTGTCGTTCCACGCCTGGGACGAGGACGTCGTCGCGCGGCTCACCGGCAACCGGCGGGCCGCCGCCCAGCAGCGCGCCGCCCTCGAGCACCTCGCCGCCCGGCAGCGCGAGCTCGTCATCGGCGTCAACACGGTGCTGTTCCGGCCCAGCCTCGACGACGTGCCCCAGCTCCTCGCGGTGCTGCGCGACCACCTCGGGAGCTCCGACCGCGGCAGCATCAAGCTCAAGTTCCCGCACCTCGAGTCGCGGGCGGCGCAGGCGGTCGATCTCTATCCACGCTACCGCGACGTCGACTTCCACGGCCTGCTGCAGCTCCTCGACGACTCGAACCTGATGTGCACGACCGACAACGTGCCAGCCTGCCGCCTCAAGGGGCGCGAGGTGCAGACCCTCGCCTGGTGGGACCTCCTCGTCAACATGGAGTACTTCTGCTACAGCGACGAGACTCGCCGGTTCGAGCACAAGGGCCAGGCGCCGGTGCGCGCGACGATCGTCGCCGGGTGCCGCCGCTGCCCGCTGAAGACGCTGTGCCGCGGCGTCGACCCGCCCTACCTCGAGCGCTTCGGCGGGCGCGAGCTGTCGCCGCGCGGGTTGCCCGAGGTCGACGCGGTCATCGACGAGCTGCCGGCGACGCTCGCGCGGCGGCTGCGGCAGCGGCTCGCGACCCTCGACCCGCGCACGCTCGAGCACCCGGTCTTCCAGCGCCGCGCGGCGGCCGCCCCGGGGCCGCGGCCCGACGAGTGGGCCGGTCTCGGCGCCCTCGCCGTCTCCGACGGCACCGCCCGCATCGTCGTCGATCTCGTGGGCGCCGATTTCCCCCACCGGCCGTTCCTCGCCGGCCCGGTCGCGTCCCTCGTCTACCGCCCCGCGGCCGGCGGCGCGGCGGGCCCGGCCTGGGACGCGCTGCTGCGCGCGATCGGGGCGGTCTTCCGCGGCCTCGATCAGGGCGGCCTCGCCGACCTCGGCGGCGTGCGCGCCGCCTTCACGGCCGCGATCCGCGCCCGCCCGCCGCTCACCATCGCCCGCGCCGACGCCGGCTAGCCGCGAGCGACCACGGCCCACGGCCGGCGCTGCTTGAAGGGTGGATCCGCGAGTGATACGCTCCGGCCAATGCCGCACCGATCACCCGCGGCCACCGTCGACATCATCATCGAGCTCGCCGGCGGCGGCATCGTCCTCATCGAGCGCAAGTTCGCGCCCCACGGGTGGGCCATCCCCGGCGGCTTCGTCGACTACGGCGAGAAGCTGAGCGCGGCCGCGGTGCGGGAAGCGCGCGAGGAGACCTCGCTCGACGTGACCCTGACCGACCTGCTCGGGTGCTACGCGGATCCCGCGCGGGACCCGCGCCAGCACACGATCTCGACGGTGTTCGTCGCCAGGGCGGCGGGCCGCCCCGTCGCGGCGGACGACGCCCAGGGGATCGGCGTCTTCACCCAGGCCGCGCTGCCGGCGCCGCTGTGCTTCGACCACGCGACGATCCTCGCGGACTACTTCCGCTTTCGTCAGACCGGCGCGCGCCCGCCGCTCGACCGATGAGGCACCCATGGGCTACGACCACGTCCTGAGCGACGACGAGAAGCGCGAGCTGCTGCGCATCGCGCGCGCCACGCTGCGCGAGTACCTCGCCACCAACCGCATGCCGCCGGGGTCGCCGCACCGGGAGAGCCTCATCGCGCCGGGCGGCGCGTTCGTGTCGTTGCACCGGCACGGCGACCTGCGGGGCTGCATCGGCACCTTCGCCGACGCGACGCCGCTCTTCCGCACGGTGCAGGAGATGGCGGTCGCGGCGGCCTGCCGCGACCCGCGCTTCGACCCGCTCGGCCCCGAGGACCTCGCCGACATCGACATCGAGATCTCGGTGCTCTCCAGCCTGACGCCGGTGCCGGACCCGGCCGAGGTCGAGGTCGGGCGCCACGGCGTCCACGTCTCCCGCGGGCGCTCCCGGGGCGTCCTCTTGCCGCAGGTGGCGACCGAGCACGGCTGGGACCACGACACCTTCCTCGCCCAGACCTGCCGCAAGGCCGGCCTCCCCGAGGACGCCTGGCGCCAGACGGACACGATCGTCGAGGTCTTCTCGGCGCAGGTCTTCTCGGAGAAGAGCCTCACGCGCGCGGCCGAGGCGAGCCTCCCGGCGGCGGACGCCCAGAAGCCGCACTCCGCCTGACGCGGCGGGCGCCGCCTACCGCGCCGCGGGCGCCCCGGCGTCGAGCGCCGCCGCGCGCGCGCGCACGTCCGGATCGTGGCAGGCGGCCAGCCGCCGCCGCGCCGCGGCCGCGAGCGCCGCGTGGCGCTGATCGCGGTAGAGTCGCGCGAGCCCGAGGTCGGCCTCGCACCGCACGACCGCCGAGCCGGTGAGCGCGAGCGCGAGGAGGGCCGGCTCGGCGTCGGGGCCGGTGAGGCCCGGCAGCAGCCGCGCGGCGGTCGCGAGCACGACCGGGTGGTCGGGGCGGATCGCACGCGCGCGCCCGAGCAGGGCCAGGGCGCGGTCCGCCTGCCCCGCGGCGGCGTGCAGCTCGGCGCGCCGCGCGAAGAGCGTGGCGTCGAGCGGGCGGCGCGGGGCGGCCGCCTCCAGGGCGCGCAGCGCGACCGGCACGGCGGCGCCCTCGAGGTGCACCGGGGCCGCCGGGTCGTCGCCGGCCGCGGCACGCGCGCGGGCGACGTCCCCCGCCCGGGACCAGGCGGCCACGATCTCCCGGCGCGCCCGGGCGCGCTCGGCCGGCGGGCTCAGGCGCAGGTAGCGCGCGAGGACCTCGTCGGCCGCCGGCGCCTGGCGGTCGCGAGCCAGGCACGCGCCCAGGGCCAGCAGCGTCGGCGGGTCGGCGCCGCCGCGCATCGCCACCGCCCGGCGGCGCGTCACGCACGCTGCGCGCGTCCGCCCGCCGGCGTCGAGCGCGCGGGCCACCTCGCCGAAGGCCGCCGCGCGGTCGACGGAGTGATACACGAAGCCCTCGAAGTCCAGCGCGGCCGCCGGATCGTCGCCGGTCGCGAGCTCCAGGCGCCCGACGGCGAGCAGGGCCGCCGGGCGCGCGGGGTCCTCGGCGGCGAAGGCGCGCGCCAGGCCGAGCGCCTCGTCGCGGGCGCCCTCCTGCTCGAGGAGCGCGATCGCGGCCGGGTAGCGGCAGGCCCGGGTGGCGGGCCGGTCGATCGCGTCGCCGAGCACGCGGACGAGGGCCGCCCGGTCGCCGGACGCCTGCGCCACCCGGGCGCGCAGGAGCCAGCCGGGCTCGTCGCGGCGCGGGAACGGCGGCGGGGCGGCCGGCACGCAGGCCGGGGCCGCGGCGTCGGGACCGGCGGGC
>DASXVK010000512.1:0-5541 GCA_036504295.1 Polyangia bacterium | reverse complement strand
GCGATCCACACCCACGCGGTCGCGAGCGGGTCGGCGGCCTGCGCCGCGACCGCCTTCGCCGCGCGCGCGAGCCGCTCGGCCGCGCCGCGGCTGGGCCGGCCCTCGGCGACGCGGTTGCAGGCGCACAGCGCGAGCGCGCGGGTCAGGCGCCACGGCTCGCCCGCGTGGAGCGCGAGCACGAGCGTCCGCTGCTGCAGGGCCATCGCCACGATCGCGTCGACCACGGCGAGCGCGACGCCCACGGACCAGCAGACGTCGATGCGGATGAGCTCGGCGCGGGGCACCTCGGCGGCGTCGCGCGCCGTGAAGCCGAGGCCGCGGGCGCGGAGTTGCCCGCGGCGCAGCAGCAGCGAGCCGAGCGCGCGGGCGGGCGAGCGGGGCAGGTGCAGGCCGCAGGCCGCGAGGACGTCGGCGGCGAGCGCGCGGCCCTCGTCGATCCGGCCGGAGCGCAGGAGCTGCTCGGTCGCGCGGCGCTTGAGGTCGAGCGCCGCCTCGGGATCGGCCCCCGGCACCGCCGCCAGGAACGCCGCCGCGGCCTCGGCGCCGCGGCCGGCGTTGGCGAGGACCTCGCCGAGGCGTACGCGCAGCCCGGGCGCGACCTCGTGATCGCGGGGCAGCAGGTCGAGCGCCATGCGGACCATGCGCGCCGCGACGTCGAAGGCGAGCGCCTCCTCGGCGCGGTCGGCCGCCTGCACCGCGTACGCGGCCGCCTGGTCGTTCTCGCCGGCGCCGCTCCAGTGCGCGGCCAGGGTCTGCGGCGCGGCGCCCGCCCGCTCGAGGGCGAGCGCGAGGCGGTGGTGGTGGGCGCGGCGCGGGCCGTCGCCGAGGTGGGCGAGCACCGCGTCGCGCACGCGGTCGTGGTACGGCTCGACCTCGCCGGCGCCGCGGCCGCCCGTCATGCGCACGAGGTGGCCGAGGCGCAGGAGCCCGACGGCGCGGCGCGCGTCCGTCGGGTCGACGCCGGCGGCGCTCGCGACCGCGCTCACCGGCAGCGGCGCGCGGGCGAGGGCGCACAGCTCGAGGACGTCGCGCGGCCCGGGCGGGAGCGCGCTGATGCGGTTCCACAGCGCCTCGCCCAAGCGCAGGAGCGTGGTCGGGGCGCCGGGCAGGGTCGAGTGGCGCACGAGCTCGTGCACGAAGAGCGGGTGGCCGTCGGCCTCGTCGGCGATGGCCGCGGCGCTCGGCCGCGCGGCGGCCGGCGCGACCGCGAGCAGCGCCTCCGCCAGCGCGTGCGCCTCCCCGCGGCTGAGGCGGCCGAGGCGCAGCCGCCGGGTCTCGGCCGCGCCGAGCGGCACCGGCGCGGGCGCGTCGCCCTCGCCGGCGCCGGTCTCGGCGACCCGGACCGTGCCGAGGAGGAGCACCGGCGGCTGGTCGGGCGGGCGCAGCAGCTCGGCCAGGAGCGCGCGGCTGTCGGCGTCCGCCCACTGCAGGTCGTCGATGACGAGCACCACGCGGCGGCGCTCGGCCAGGCGCGCGAGCAGCGCCCGCACGCCGGCGAAGAGCTGCACCCGCTGCTCCTGGGGGTCGCGCGGCTCGGCCCCGACGGGCGCCGCGGCGAGCGCGCGCACCCGCCGCAGCACCGGGAAGACCTGGCCGAGGAGGCCGGCCTGCGGCGGCACGAGCGCGGCCGCCTCGTCGTCGGGGAGGCGCGCGAGGTGGCGGCTCAGCGCGTCGACGACGCCGTCGACGCCGCGGTACGGCATCGACTCGTGCTCGGAGCAGCGCCCCCACAGCACGAGCGCGTCGCTCCCGGCGGCGGCGTCGTCGGCGAAGCGCCGCGCGAGCGCGGTCTTGCCGACCCCGGCGTCGCCCTCGACGAGCACCGCGACCCCGCCCCAGCGCGCCTCGGTGAACGCGTGGCGCAGCAGGTGCAGCTCCTCCTCGCGCCCGACGAAGCGGGTCGCCGGCAGGGGGTCGGGCGCGGCCGCCGCCCCGGCCTCGCCCGCGGCGGCGCCGAGCCGCTCGAGGATGGCCGCCCCGGTCGGCCGCAGATCCGGGTCGCGCAGCAGGAGCTCGCAGCAGAGCGCGTCGAGGTCGTGCGGCACGCCCGGCGCGAGCACGCGCGGCGGCAGCGGCTCCGACTCCTGCTTGAGCACCACCACCTCGGCGGCGGTGCCGTCGAACGGGAGCTGCCCGGTGAGCGCCTGGTAGAGCATCACGCCCACGGCGTACCAGTCCGCGGGCGGCCCCACGGGCTTGCGGGCGGCCTGCTCGGGCGCCATGTAGTCGATGGTCCCGACGAGGCGGACGCGGCCCTCGGGCGCGGCGGCGATGCCGGTCACCAGCCCGAAGTCGAGCACGACGACGCGGCCGTCGAGGGTGACGCGGACGTTCGACGGCTTGATGTCGCGGTGGACCTTGCGCCCGGCGTGCAGCGACGCGAGCCCCTGCGCGAGCTGCCGCAGCGCCCCGCGCAGCCGCGGCTCGTGCAGCTCCCCGGCCCGGACCGCGGCGCGCCGCGGCGCGGTCGACGCCGGGTCGTTGCTCGTCGTCTCCGCGTCCGGGCGCGCGGGCGAGTCGCTCGCGACGACCGGCGGCCGCACGTAGCTCACGAAGTCCACGCCCTCGACCAGCTCCATGGTGAAGAACCACAGCCCGCCCTCCTCGCAGAGGTCGCCGAGGCTCACCAGGTTCGGGTGCGGCAGATCCTGCAGCTCGCGGAACTCGTCCTTGAGCCGCAGCAGCGCGTCCGGGCTGACCCGCTTGAGCGTCTTGAGCGCCACCCGCACGTCGAGCGCCCGGTCGTGCGCCTCGTACACCACCCCCATCCCGCCCGTCCCGAGCTCCCGCAGCAGCTCGAACCGCGCAGTCACCTGCGGCGCGACCGGTCCGACCCCGTCCACGATCCGAGCCACCTCCGAGGCAGCGAGAGGCAGGCACTATAACGCGATCGCGCCGCGGGGGGGCACGCGCCGCGGTCGTGGCCGTGCCCGTGCCCGTGCGTGCTCGCGCGTGCCGCGCGACCATCCCCCGCGGGATCACCATTCCCGCGTGATCGCGATGTGGATGCTCGCCCATGCCCGCGGAGATCACGCTTCCCTGGTGATCTGGTGCCGGATGCTTGCCGGGGGGGTGTCCGGAAATCCCGGACGGCTGGCCGGATTCCGGACGCGCTGAGGGCGCAGCGCGGGCGCTGCCGCTCGACCGCGATCCGCGCTTCGTCGACGGTATGAGGCGTCGCACGGCGGCCGGCACGGCCCCTGGCCCGTGGCTTGCTTTGGAACGGGGCATGCTCTGCCACATCGTCGTTCATGCGGCTGGTCGGCTCACCCCCCTCGCGCCCTTCGAGGCCGCCGCCCTCACGTGGCGCCGCCTGCGAGAGGAACACCCGCTGGCGCTCGCCGCCGTCCTCATGCCGGACCACCTCATCTCCTGGTGGATGTCGCCGATCCCGATGGCGTCCGGCGCCGCCTGGGCGCCGTCCTGAGCGGGCTCACGCGCAGCGAGGCCTACGGCCGCCGAGGGCGGCGGGTCTGGGACCCCGTGCCGACCCCGGATCCGGTGCGCAACCTGCGCCACCTGCGTCGGGATGTCCGTTACCTGGCGCTCAACCCCTGTCGCGAGGGGCTCTGTCGCGATCCCTTGAGCTGGCTCTGGAGCACGCACCGCGACGTCATGGGCGCGGTCGCCGATCCCTGGGTCACGGCGGACCGGCTGGCCGCGGCCCTGCGGCTTCCGCGCGACGGGTTTTCGCGCGCCCAGCACGCCTATGTCGCAGGCGACCCCACGGTCCAGGTGGGCGGCACGCCGGCACCGACCCCGGCTCCGGCGCGTGATACCCCCGTTGTGGCGCTCGAGGCGGTGGCGGTGGCCGCCGCCGCGGCGCTGCGGCTCCCGGCCGCGGCGGTCGCGACCGACCGCACTGCCCGGCGGCTGTTCGTGCAGCTCGCGCGACATCAGGGATGGCGCGACACGGGCCTGCCCGCCCGTCGCTGCGGCGTCGGCAGGTGGGAGGTCGGGCACCTCGCGCGCCAGCCGGCGCGTGGGCTCGAGGCCGCACGCCTCTGCCTGGGCGACGAGCGGCTCGTCGGTGGGAGCATGCCCCGCCAGATCACCACGAAGGCGTGATCCGCGACCACATGCCTGCGCATCCCTTCCCGGATCACCCGGCCCGTGTGATCTCCCGGGGCATGCTCCGCGCGAGCTCGACCGCGCCATGCTATCGTCCGCCTTTGGCGAGCTCTGGCGAGAGGTCCGGCATGATGCGTACGACGGTGCTCCTGTTGACGGTGGCGGCGATGATCGGTTGCGGCGGCAGCAGCACCCCCGCCGGCGGCGCGGATGCGGCGGTCGCGGACGACGCGGCGATCCAGCAGGACGGCGCGGTCCCGCAGGACGCGGCGCTGCCGGCCGACGCGCCCGCCGGGCAGGACGCCTGGATCGCGCCCGGCGATCACACCGATCTGATGAATGGGGTCGGCCACAAGCCCGGCAAGGAAGACCCGCTCGCGAACTGCGTCGCCTGCCACGGCGCCGACCTCAAGGGCGGCGTCGGCCCGTCGTGCTACTCCTGCCACAACAACGACGACCACACCACGATCCGCGGCGGCAAGAAGCACAAGCTCGGCAACGCCTCGACGTGCACCGTGTGCCACGGCCCGAACAACACGGGCGGCCTCGGGCCGTCGTGCAACGGGGTGGGGTGCCACTGACCGGCACGGGCGCTGATCGACTCGTCAGTCGCACCATGACCGTGTCGCGTTTCACCATCTCGTTCGACGCCGAGCTGGCCAGGGCGGTCCGCCGGGCGAGTGGCCGCTCCCCGATCTCGGCCTGGCTCGCGGACGCGGCACGCCGCAAGCTCCGGGTCGAGGGACTGCTGCAAGCCGTGCGGGAGTGGGAGGGCGAGCATGGTGAGCTGCAGGATGCCGAGCTGAGGACCGCCCGGCGCAGGCAGCGGCCAAGACGCCGCCGGTGAGCCGGACGATGGCGAGGGCCGCAACGATGTCGGCCGAGAGGACGGTGCTCGCAGAGCCTGTGTCCACGAGCACGTCGGGGATGTCCATGCTGGCGCCGCGATAGTGGACCGTCGCCGTCACGAACGGCAGGCTACCGCGCAGCGTGAGGCGCATCGCTCAGCCGGACCCCCATCCAGGGTCGCTCGAGGATGTCGAGCTCCGGGCTCCGCGTGTGCACGAAGTACAGCTCACGGTCCGGGTGCTCCTGGCGGAGGTCGCGGTAGCGCCGGAGCGCGTGCGCGCCGTCCGCGCACACCTCGACGACGACGATCCGATCGAGCACGCGGTGCTGGGCGTCGCTGTGCGCCTCCACCGCCTCGATGACGAGCCACTGCTCGGGATGGAGCACGCGTACGTCCGGCCAACGCATTGCTCCGATCAACGTACCAGCGGAGGAGTGCAGGGACAAGTTCGGGGGCATGGTTGCGTTATCGGGACCGCGGGTAACTTCTCAAGAAGTGGGGGCGCCTTCCCTTGGGCGGCACGCGCCGGTACCTGATGGCCGGGTCGGTGATCGGCGGGCTGCGGGAGGCTCCCGGGAGTGACCGGGCTATTGGCGGCGTGGTCCCCGGTGACGTTCGCA
>DASXVK010000511.1:0-10562 GCA_036504295.1 Polyangia bacterium | reverse complement strand
CGCCGCCCACGTCACGCGGGGTCCCGCAGAACCCGGACGAGCACTCGCCCTCCGCCTGCGCGTAGGCCGCCTGCGATCCCAGCAGCGTGAGACCCAGAACCAGCCCGAAACCAATCACGAAGCGCCGCATGACATCCTCCTTGCGTTTCCGCGTCCGGTCGGGTCCTCATGCGAGCGGCGTGCCACCGACGGATCCGGCAAAACAGTGCGGTTTCAGCTACTTGCCGCAGTACCCGCGGGGGCGGCGCTGTGGCATGGATTCCACACCCTCCGGGCGTGATCCGCGCGCGTGCCGGTAGCAGCCGTGATCACGGCAGCTTAGCTGTGGGGAGTCGAGTCCACAAACCGCGGCGGCAGGGCGCGGCGGCGCGCGCGGCGAGATCCGAGCGATTGGAATGATTCGGCATTTCGGCACGCAGGCGGCGCGCAGCCGGACGGCGCCGCGCGCGGCGGGGCCCCGATGCCACGCCGGGCGTGGCACGGACTCCACACTGCACACGACCGGGCCGCAGCCCGGCGGGACCGAAGTATCTGTAGGGCGCCACTCACCCGTTCATGCACCCGCGCGGTGGTCCGGCGTGCCATCCTGCCGACTTACGCCTGGCACCACGCTTGCAAACCCGGCGTGCATGGCGCGCGCGAAGCGCTCGATGGCCGCGCTGATCGCGCTGCTGCTCGGGGCCGGGTGCGGCCCACGGCTCGTGCCGCTCGCGGCGCCGGCCGCGCGCGGGGACTCGGGCCTCGAGCTCGTCGCCGAGGTCGCGGGCGGCGCCGACCCGCTCCCCGCGGCCGGCGGCGGGCTCGCGTTCAGCGGCGTCGCGCGCGCGAGCGGCGCGTTCGTCGCGGCGGCCGCGGAGCCCTGGGCGCGCCGCCACCGCGACGCGCGGCCCGGGGGGTGGCGGCTGCTGGTCGAGCTCACGCAGGCGCGAGCGCGGCTGAGCGACGGCGCGCTGACGGTGGAGCTCGAGACGCGCGTGACGCTGAGCGCGCGGGCCGGCCAGCTCCACCTCGGACAGACGCGCGGCTACTGCCGGGAGACCGACACGTTCTCCGCGCGGGCGCCGGCGGCGGTCGCGGCGCGGTGCCTCGAGCGCATGGGCCGCGATCTCGCCGGCTGGCTGGAGGGCGTCTCGCCCTGAGGAGGTCTCATGCATCGGCTGCTCGTCCTGCTGCCGCTCGTATGGACCGGCTGCGCCACCGTGCAGACCGGGCACCGCGGGCTCCTGTTCACCCCGGGGCAGGGGCTGCACCGGCAGATCCTGGCCGAGGGACGCCACTGGGTCGGGGTCTTCGGCCATGTCGAGGACTTCGACGTCACCTACTCGACGAAGACCGAGGAGATCCACACCACCTCGACCGAGGGGCTGCCGCTGCAGCTCCGCATCGCCGTCAGCTTCCGCCCCGTCGTCTCGGAGCTGTACCAGCTCGCCACCGAGGAGGGGCTCAACTACTACGACGAGGTCGTCGGTCCCGAGTTCCGCAGCGCCGCCCGCGGCGTCTTCGCGGGCCACTCGTACCTCGAGCTGCTGCGCCGCAACGAGCAGATCGAGGACGAGATCGAGAGTCACCTGCGCCGGCGGACGGCGGGCAAGCACATCGAGATCCGCTCGGTCACGCTCGAGTCGATCCTCTACGCCCCCGCGATCGGCCGCGCCGTCCAGGAGCGGCTCGCGGCCGAGCAGGACGCCGCGCGCCAGAAGACCCTGCTCGCGAACGAGGCCATGCAGAACCAGATGCGGGCCGACGCTGCGCTGAAGCAGAAGCAGCGCGAGGCCGAGCTCGCCCGCGCCCAGGCCGAGGTCGATCGCATCCGCGAGGAGTCCGAGGCGGCGAGGCGCGTCGTCCGCGCCAAGGCCGAGGCGGAGGCCGCCAAGCACTCGGCCCAGGCGCGCGCCGAGCAGGCCCGGCTCGCCAACCGGGCGCTCACGCCGCTCGCGGTCATGGCCATGGGCTTCGACGCGCTCAAGGCCCTCGGCGGCAGCAACGCCCACATCCTCATCGGCGACTGGTCGCGCGTGCCGAGCTTCCTGTTCCCCTCGCTCGCGCCGTTCCACGCGGCGGCGAAGGCCGCGCCCGCGCCGTAGGTCGCGCCGCCGGGGCACTCCCTCCGGAGAGGCTGACGTCGCGGTGGCGGCTCTGGTAATATGCGGGACCGTGGAAGTCGCTCCCCTCCCGGTCCAGACCTTCGGCCGCTACGAGCTCCTCGAGAAGCTCGGCGAGGGCGGCATGGCCGAGGTGTTCAAGGCGCGCCTGCGCGCCGCCGGCGGGATCGACAAGTTCCTCGTCATCAAGCGCATCCTGCCGCAGGTGGTGACGGATCCCGAGTTCATCCACCTGTTCCTGAACGAGGCGAAGATCGCCCTCCCCCTCACGCACGGCAACATCACGGCGAACTTCGAGTTCGGGGAGGTCGACGGCCAGTTCTTCCTGGCGATGGAGTACATCAACGGCCAGGACCTCGCGACGGTGCTGCAGCGCTGCATCGATTTCCGCGAGCGCATGCCCGTCGAGGCCGCGCTCTTCATCGCGTCCGAGGTGGCGAAGGGGCTCAACTACGCCCACAGCTTCATCGCGCCCACCGGCGAGCGCGTCGAGGTCGTGCACCTCGACGTGAGCCCGCAGAACGTCCTCATCTCCTACGACGGCGCCGTGAAGCTCACGGACTTCGGTATCGCGAGCCTGCACCGCCGCCCGTCGCAGGACGGCAAGATCCGCGGCAAGGCCTGCTATCTCGCGCCGGAGCAGGCGATGGGCCGCGACCTCGACGGCCGCGCCGACATCTTCGCCCTCGGCACCGTCATCTACGAGGCGCTGACGGGCGTGCGCCCGTTCGACGCGCCCGACGACCTCGCCGCGGTGGCCAAGGTGGTCAAGGCCGAGGTGACGCCGCCGTCGAAGTACCGGCCCGGCCTCGGCCTCGTGATCGAGGACGTGGTCCTCAAGGCCATGGCCCGCGATCCGAAGGACCGCTACCCGCGCGCGGCGGATCTGCAGGTGGCCCTCTCGGGGCAGCTCTTCCAGTCGGCGCCGAGCTACACGGCGCAGGACCTGGCCGAGTGGATGCGCGACCTCTTCTCGTGGGAGATCGCGGAGCAGCTCGGCGAGTCGCAGCGCGCCGGCATGCGCGACCGGCTCCTCTTCCAGTTCGCCCGGGCCAAGGTCTCCGTCGACGGCGACGGCGCGACCTACGAGGACCTGCTGCGCATGGGCACGGTGTCGATCCCGGCGCCCGCGGGGTCCGAGATGCTGCCCCCCGCGGCCGAGGGCGAGGGCGCGCCGACGCGGCAGCTGCGGCGTCGCGGCTCGTCGCCCCCGGCGCTCGGGCTGGTCGGGCCGGCGCCCGCCGCGACGGCGACCCGCCGCCGGCGGCTCATCCTCGGCGGCGTCGCCGGCGCGTGCGCGGTCGCCGCGCTCGCCGCCTTCCCGATCATCAAGGGCCTCGGCCGCTCGGCCGTGCCAGTGCGGGCCGCCGACGGCGGCGCCGTGCTCGCCAGCGAGGCCGAGGAGACGATGGAGGTGCTCGAGGAGCCGCCAGGCGCCGCGACCATCGCCGCGTCCGGCCCAACGGCGCCGCCGCCCCCGTCCGCGAAGGCGGTCGCGGTGAAGCGCAAGGTCGGTTACCTGTCGTGCAACTCCTGGCCGTGGTCGATCGTGTATCTCGACCGCCGGCGCCTGCCGGGCAACACCCCCGTCGTACGCGCGAAGGTCCCCGAGGGCACGCACCGGCTGCGCTTCGTGAACCCGGAGCTGGGGCTCTCGAAGGACGTGCCCGTGACGATCGCCGCGGGCGTCGAAAAGACGGTGGCGGTGAAGCTGGATCGGTAAGATCGGGGTTGCGCGCGTCGGCGCGACGGTCGCATACTCGAGCGGTCGTGTGGTGGTGCGTTGGCCGGGCAGGTCGGGGGAACAGGCGGCGGTCTGGCGACGCGGCGGGCGCCGCGTCCGTCCCGGCGGCGGGTGATCGCGCGGGTCGACCGCGCCCGCCGGTGGCGCGGTGAAGATCACGCTCGTGCGGATGCCCGCGTTCGGGGTCACCTGCGCGCCGCTCAACCTCGCCTGTCTGGCCGCGGTCCTGCGCGCGCGGGGCCACGACGTGACCCTGCTCGACCTCGACGCGGCGACCTACCACGAGGCGGACGCCGATCTCAGGAGCACGTTCTGGAGCCGGGACACGGCCTCGAACCTCGCGGCCTGGAAGGACCCGCAGAAGGTCCGGCGGCTCGCCAGCGGGCCCACGACGCGGGAGTGGGAGCGGCGCGTCCTGAGCGGCTCGCCGGACGTGGTCGGGTTCTCGGTGTACGCCACGAACGTCGTGCCGACCGCCCACCTCGCGCGGCGGATCCGGCGGCGTAGCCGTGCGCCCATCGTCTTCGGCGGACCGCACTGCCGGCGCGAGAGCGGCGTCGCGCTGGACCTGGTCCAGCGCGGCTTCGCCGATGCCGCTGTCGTCGGTGAGGGCGAGGAGACGCTCGCCGAGCTCGTCGCCGATCTCGCCGCCGGCGGACTGCGCCGGCGCCCGGGGGCGATCGTCCGGACGGCGCGCGCGCTCGAGGACGGCGGACCGCGCGCGTCGCTCGCGGATCTCGACGCGCTGCCGTTCCCCGACTTCACCGGCCTGCGGCTCGAGCACTACGACGCGCTCTCCGCCGCGACGAGCCGGGGCTGCATCAACCGCTGCGGCTTCTGCCTCGACTGCAGCTTCTGGGGGGCGCACCGGCAGCGCCGGGCGGAGCGCGTCGCCGCCGAGCTCGAGCACCAGGTGCGCACCCACGGCATCCTCCGCTTCGAGCTGCTCGATCTGCTCGTGAACGGGCGGCTGCCCGAGCTCGAGCGGCTCTGCCGACTGCTGGTGGCCCTCGGGGAGCGCGTCGGCCGTCCCGTCGAGTGGCGTGGGTTCCTGTCGCCGCGGGAGATGAGCGCGGACCTCCTCGGGCTCATGCGACGCGCCGGGTGCACGCACGTCAGCATCGGCGTCGAGAGCGGCTCGGAGCGGGTGCTCCGGCGCTTCCATCGGCGGACGCCGACCCGCACGATCGAGGAGCTGGTGGCGCGGTGCCACGCCGCCGGGATCGGCGTCGGCATCGACTGGATGGTCGGCTTCCCGGGCGAGACCGAAGAGGACTTCGCCGCCACGGTGGCGCTCGCGACGCGGCTGCGGCCCTACGTCGAAGGCGGGGGGCATCGTCCCGCGAGCCTGTGCGCCGCCCCGCCCGGGTCCGACCTGTACGCGAACCCCGGCCGGTACGGCGTCGTGCGGCTCGATGCCACCGACTTGGCGGGCTGGGACGACGGGGGCGCGCCGTACGCGACCCGGGTCGCGCGGCGGCGGCGCCTCAACGAGGTGCTCGCGCAGGCGCGCGCGAGCGGCGCGCCGGACGGCGGGGGCTCGTGAGCCTCGGCGTCCACCCCAGGCTGCCGCTGCGCGCCGTGCTGGTCCTCGCCCTGGCGCTCGCCGGCTGCGCGCGCCGTGCCCCGCCCGGCGCGCCCGAGGGGGACCCGGCCACCCGGGCCGCGCCCGCGGCGCCGGCGGCGCCCCCGCCCGCCGCGACCGTCCCGGCGACCCGCGCGCTGCTCGACGAGGTCGGCCGGGCCGAGCTGTGGGCCGGCGGTCCGTTCGTCGATCTCGGCACGCCCGACCAGCACAAGTACACCCTCGGCGGGTACGAGACGGGGTGGGGGCCGCTGCGCGTCGGACCGGACGGCGTGACCTACGCCGCGGCGGTGGGCGCCGCGCCCCGGCTCGTGATCCCGGTCGCGGACGCGGCCATCACCGCGCTCGAGCTGCGGGGGCGCTCCGCGGTCCGGGGCCAGGTGGTCCGGCTGCAGGTCAACGGCCGCCCGCTCGGCGCGGCGGCGCTCGGCGCGGCGTGGACGACCGTCCGCGTGGCCGTGCCGCCGGGCGCGCTGGTCGCGGGGCCGAACACCCTCGAGCTGGGCTTCGGCGCCGCGGCGCCGGTGGCGGCGGAGGTCGACTGGGTGTGGCTGCGCGCCGCGGGCGGCCCGGCGGCGGCGCCGTCCGGACCGCGCGTGCTGCCGCTCCGGCTCGGCGGCGCGGTGCGGCGGGCGCTCTGCGCGCCGGGGCCGCGGCGCTACTCGTTCCACCTCGACGTCGACGGACCGGCGCGGCTCGTCTTCTCCTACGGCGCGGAGCATCCGACGCGCTTCGCCGTCCGCGCCGCGACCGACGACGGCGCGGTCCGCGAGCTGTGGCAGGCGACCACGTCGGCGCCCGGCTGGCGCCCGGCGGAGGTCGACCTCGGCGCGGCGGCGGGACGCCCCCTGCGCCTCGAGCTCGAGGCCGACGGCCCGGTCGGCGTCGCCGGCTGGGGCGAGCCCGAGGTGCGCCACCAGGTGGCGGCCGCGGCCGGCGACGCGCCCGCCGGCCCCGCCCCGCGCAACCTCGTCCTCGTCGTCGTCGACACGCTGCGGGCCGACGCGGTGACGCCGGGCGCGCCGCTCGCGGCGCACGCTCCCGCCGTCGCCCGGCTCGCCGCCGAGGGCACCAGCTTCACGCAGGCCCACACCAGCGCCAACTGCACGCGGCCGTCGATGATCACGATCCTCTCCGGGCTCGCCCCGGAGACCCACGGCACGCACGGGCTGCTCTCGGTGATCCCGCCCCAGGTCGAGCTGCTCTCGACGCACCTGCGGCGCAACGGGTTCGCGACGGCCGCGTTCCACGCCAACCCGATCTGCGGCTCGCGCTTCGGCTTCAACCGGGACTGGGACCTGTTCCACAACTACCATGACAACGAGGAGCAGTGGACGCCCGCCAGCGTGAAGACGCCGGCGGCGACGCTGTTCCAGGACGCGCTCGCCTGGGTGCGCCAGCAGCGCCGCCAGCGCCCGTTCTTCCTCGTCGTGCACACCATCGAGCCGCACGCGCCCTACCGCCCCGCCGAGCGCCTCGCGCGCCCCTACGGCCCGGCGGGGTACTCCGGCCCGTTCGCGCGCGGGCTCGAGATGAACCAGCAGGGCCGGCTGCTCTATGGCACGATCGCGCCCAGCCCTGCCGACGTGGCCGCGATCCGCGGCCGGTACCGCGGCGAGGTGGCCGGGCACGACGAGGCGCTCGATCGTTTCCTGCAGGCGCTCGGGCAGGACGGCCGGCTCGATGATACCCTCGTCGTCGTGACCAGCGATCACGGCGAGAGCCTGGGCGAGCACGGGTCCTGGGGCCACCACCTCAGCCTGCACGAGGAGGAGGCGCGGGTGCCGCTCGTGATGCGCCACCCCGGCACGCTCCGCCGCGGCCGGCGCGTCGAGGCGCCGGTCGAGCTCACGGACCTCGCGCCGACGCTCGTCGCCGCGCTCGCCGCGCCCCCCCTGCCCGCGGCGGACGGCGCGTCCCTGCTGCCGCTGCTGCGCGGCCAGACCGCCGTCGCCGAGCACCCGGTCCTCGTGTCGCACGAGAAGCGGCGGCACGCGCCGCCGCAGCCGGGCCAGCCGTTCCTCGCCGGCGGGTCCGGCCGCGCGCTGCGCGCCGGCCGCTTCAAGCTCATCGTGGATCGCGACGGGCGGCGCACCCGGCTCTTCGACCTGACCGCGGACCCCGGCGAGGAGAACGACCTGGCCCTGGCGCGGCCGGTCACCCGCCGCTACTGCGAGATCCTCCTCGCCGAGGCGATCGCCACGCCGCGCAAGTCGCTGCGCCGGGCCGGCACGGGGGTCGCGCTGACGCTCCCGCCGGCCGCCGTCGGCCGGCTGGACCCGGCGCTCAAGCGGCAGCTCGAGGCGCTCGGCTACCTCGCGCCATGAACGGCCCGGCGCCCCTGCCCGCGTGGCGACTGTCGGCCGGCGTGTTCCTCGTCGCGCTGACGACGCTCGCGCTCGAGATCCTGCTCATCCGGGTGCTCGACTTCGTCCTCAGCCCGCGCCTCGGGTACCTCGTCATCACGAGCGCGATGTTCGCGTTCGGCCTGGCCGGGCTCTACGCCGCCCTGCGGCCGCTGCGCGACGGCGCCGACCCCGGCCGGCGGGTGACGCTGCCCCTCGTGCTCCTCGGCGCCTGGCTGGTCCTGCTCCGCCCGGCGCTGAACGCGATCCCGGACGTGCTGCCGGCGTTGCCGGGCGGGCTGGCCCGGGGCGTCGGCGGCGGCGGGCTGCTCTGCCTCGCCCTGCTGCTGCCCTTCTTCCTCTCCGGCGTGTGCTTCGCGTACCTCTTCTCCGCGTTCGCGCCGCGCATCCGCTCCCTCTACGCCGTCGACCTCGCCGGGGCCGCGGTGGGCTGCGTGGCGTTCCTGCCGCTCATGCGGCGGATCGGCCCGGGGGGCCTCATGCTCTGCGGCGCGGCCCTCGTGCTCGTGGCCGCCGCCCTCATGGCGCGCCGCGCCCGCTGGACCGCGGCCGCCGTCGTGGCCGCGGCGGTGCTCGTCGCCGCGCCCTTCGCCAGCCGCGGCTACCTCGATTTCCGGCCGTGGCAAAACAAGCGGCAGGTGAGCCGCGCGGCGAAGGAGCAGCGCGTCGAGCACCGCGAGTGGGACCCGATCTCGCGCATCGACGTCGTCGCCACCGGGGGGCCGCGCGGCGCGCGGCACGTCGCGTACGACGGCGGCAACCAGAGCACCTACTTCTTCCCGTACGACGGCGACCAGGCGCGGCTGCGCGCGGAGGTGCTCGCCGGCCGTCCCGTCGCCGGCTCGTTCCTGCGCCGGGCGGTGCTGGTCTCGCACTACCTCAAGCGCGACTCCGGCGCCGAGGTCGCGGTGCTGGGCAGCGCCGGGGGCCAGGAGGTGAAGGCGGCGCTGCTCTTCAACGCGCGCCGCGTCGACGGCCTCGAGCTGGTGAGCGCCGTCGTGCGGCTGGGGCGGGAGCGGTACGGGGGCCTCATCGGCGGCGTCTTCGCCGATCCGCGCGTCACGAACGTCGTCGGGGAGGGGCGCAGCTACCTGCGCGCGACGGACCGGCGCTACGACGTCATCCAGATCTACAGCAACCACACCACCTCGAGCCTCATGATGGGCAACGGGGTCGGCACGACCGAGCTCCTGCAGACCGTCGAGGCGTACCGCGACTACTTCGGCCACCTCAAGGAGGACGGGATCCTCCACGTGAACCAGAACTACTACCCGCGCGTCGTCGCGACCGCGGCCGCCGCCTGGAGGCGGCTCGGCCGCGCGGACTTCGCGCGGCACGTGCTGGTGTTCGAGCGCCCCGGCGTGGACGTGAACCCGACGATCCTGATCAAGCTGTCGCCGTGGCGCCCCGCCGAGGTCGACGAGGCGCGGACCTTCCTTGCCATGGCGGACGGCCCGTCGGTGCCCGCGCCCCGGCTCGTCGTGCAGCCGCGCGCCGGCGCGGAGACGGCGCTCGCGCCGTTCTTCTTCACGGGCGAGCTGCCCGACGCGGTCGCGGCCGTCTTCGGCCACCCGTGCACCGACGACAGCCCCTACTTCAGCTTCTTCCGCGCCGCGGCCGACGCGCCGGACGCGCCGGGCCTGCCCTACCACGCCATGCGCGTGCTCACGCCGAAGAGCATGGGGCAGGAGTGGTGGGCGCCGACGAGCCGCATGAGCCTCGTCCTGCTCGGCCTGGCCGCGCTCGTCTTCAGCCTCGTCATCGTGATCGTGCCGCTCGGGTTCTCGCCGGCGGGTCGCGCCCGCTGGCCCGGTCGGTCCGCCGCCATGGCCTACTTCGCCTGCCTCGGCTTCGGCTTCGTCCTCATCGAGCTCGTGCTGGTGCAGGTCTTCATGAAGGTGGTGGCCTACCCGGTCTACGCCTACTCGACGGTGATCTGCAGCATGCTGCTGGCGGCCGGGGCGGGGAGCGCCGGCGCCCGGCGGCTGGGCATCGACCCGACGTCGCGCTGGAAGGCGCCGTTCCTCGGGATCCTGATCACCGGCGCGGCGCTGTGGCTCGGCTACCCGCGGCTCGGCGAGCTGCTGCTCGGCTGGTCGACGGGCGGCAGGATCGCCGGCACGGCGGCGGCGATCCTGCCGCTCGGCTTCTTCCTGGGGATGGCCTTCCCGCTGGGCGTGCTCGCGCTCGCGCGCCAGCCGGCCGGTGCGATCGCCTGGGCGTGGGCGATGAACGGTCTCTTCACCGTGGTCGGTGGGATCGCCGCGACCGTGCTCTCGATCTTCATCGGGTTCCGGCTGACGCTGCTGGCCGCGCTGGGCGTCTACCTGCTCGCTTTCGGGCTGTTCGCTCTCGTGCGCCGCGCCGCCGCCCGCGCCGGCGCCGGCGCGGCCGACGTCCCGGTAACGATCGTCCCCGCCGTCGCAAGTGCGGCCGCGGGCGAGCGCGATCACTAGCGGCCGGGAACCTGCATTCGCGGCGGGCATCGAACGGGCTCTGGAGGGAGCCATGGGGTGGGACCCCCATCCGCGCAGCCGTGGGTTGGCGTACGCCATTGTGGGCGGGGCGCTCCTCGGCGCCGCGATCCCGCTCGGCTACGCCATCTCGCCCGGCGCCTGGATCGCGGCCACGCTGGGGGCGGCCGCGCTGCTCGCGGCCTGGGCCGCGCGTCATCGGCTGCGGGACGGCGCCGCGCGTGCGTGGGTCGAGTGGGCGCGCGGCACGAAGCCGGGCACGAGCGCGCCGGCGGGGGGCGGCGCCCGGTT
>DASXVK010000510.1:0-25547 GCA_036504295.1 Polyangia bacterium | reverse complement strand
CCGGCCGCCCATCCGGCCCTGGCCGCCCGCCCGGCGCCCGCCCCGGCGGCCCATCCGGCCCCGGCCGCCCGCCCGGCGCCCGCTCCGGCCGCCCGTCCGGCCCCGGCCCCGGCCCCCCGTCCGGCGGCTCGTCCGGCCCCGGCCCCGGCCGCCCGTCCGGCGGCCCGCCCGGCCCCCGCGCCGAGGCCCGCGGCGAAGCCCGCCCCGGCCCCGGCGCGCAAGAAGCGCTAGTCGCGCTCGACCCTCGGCCGCCCCTCCGGCGGCCCCCCGTGGCGTCCCCTCACGACCGAAGGTCACCTCATGCGCATCCTCGCAGCCATCGCCCTGTCGCTCAGCCTCGTCCTCGGCGCCGCCGCCTGCTCCAGGCCCGACCCCGCGCCCGCCGCGCCGGCGGTGAAGGGCGGCGCCGTGCAGCAGTGGATCTGCCCCATGGACAAGGACGTCCTCGCGCCGAAGCCGGGCACGTGCCCCAAGTGCGGCATGAAGCTCGAGCCGAAGAAGTAGGCGGGGACAGCCGGCCCGCGCGCGGAGCTCACATGCCGCCGTCACCCATGGCCATCAAGCCGCAGCCCATGAGCGCGCCCTCCATGTCGGCCTGGCCCCGATCCACGATGGCCGCGCCCGACTGCACGTGGGTCAGGCCCTGGGCGGCGTCGCCGCCCGCATCGAGCAGCGCGAGGGCGGCGTTCAGCTCCTCGAGCCCGGTCTGCATGGCCTGCAGCGGGGCCAGGATCGCGTCCCGGCACTGGGCCACGGCGCCCGACGGGTCGGTCATGCCCAGCCCGGACTCCATACTGCCGAGACCGTTGCTGATGAGCTGACGCCCGACGTGCAGCTGCGCGAGCCCCTGGGCCGGGTCGCCGCCCTGGTAGATGACCACCGCGGACTGCGTCACCTGGAGCCCGCGCTGGACGCCCGTGAACCCCGAGGTCACCCAGTCCGCGGCCGCCACCGAGCTGGCGCTCGAAATATCGCCGCTACACGCGGCGATGAGACCCGCCCACGACAGCAGCGCGCCGGCGAGCGTCGCCCGCCGCAGCATCCCCATCCCGCCCATCGCCTGACCTCCACTTCTTCGCCGCTGGTTTGATGCGCCGGGCCAGAGCCGCGGGCCTGCCCACCTTGCGCCCCCGGGCCGATGTGCTACGCACTCTGGCTCACGGAGGTCCCATGCGCGCGTTCGCGGTGATCGGTTCGACCCTGCTCCTCGCCCTCTCGGCCTGCGGCGGCCCGGCCAAGCCCCCCGCGTCGCAGCCGGCGTCCGCGCCCGCCCCGGCGGCCCACGCGGGCTGCAACTGCAAGCAGCCGGGCCACGCCCACCGCGCCGACGCCGGCGTGCCCGCGTCGTTCACGGCCGCCCCGCCGGTCGGCCTGCGCGCGCGCTGCCCGGTGAGCGGCGAGATCATCACCGTGGCGGACGCCACCGTGCGCAGCGAGCACGCGGGCAAGCACTACGTCTTCTGCTGCCCCGGCTGCAAGCGCAAGTTCGACGCGGAGCCCGCGAAGTACGTGAAGTAAGAGGCTCCGGGCTCCAGGCTCCAGGCTTCAGGCTCCAGGGGCGGCCGCGCGAGCGGTGACGCTCAGCGCGGGCGGCGGCGCGCGCGCGGCGCGGGGCGCGGCCGGCCCGCGGGCAGCAGCAGGTGGAACACGCTGCCGCTGCGCGCCGCGGGGTCGACCCAGATCACGCCGCCGTGCGCCTCGACGGCCTGGCGGCAGAACGCGAGGCCGAGCCCCGTCGAGTGGCGGGCGCCGGCGCGGCGCGCCTCGACCACGGCGAACTTGTCGAAGATGCGCTCACGGTGCTCCGGCGGGATGCCCGGGCCGGTGTCGCGCACCGTGAAGCGCACGGCGGGGCCGCCGCCGGGCAGCTCGCGGCCGGCGCCCGGCGCGTCCTGGGGCGCCACCTCGACCGTGACGCAGCCGCCGGCGGGCGTGAACTTGAGGGCGTTCACGACCAGGTTCTCGAGGACGCGCGCGATGAGGTCGGCGTCGAGCGGCGCGCCCGGCGTGGCGTCATCGACCGCCGCCTCGAGCGAGACCCGCCGGGTGGCGGCGACCACGCCCAGGCGCCGCAGCACGCCGTGGGCGAGGTCGCCGGGCGCACCGAGGCGCGGGTGCACCTTGAACGCGCCCGCCTCGAGCTTCTGCAGGTCGAGGATGCCGCCGATCAGCACCAGCATCTCCTCGCAGGCAGACTGGGCCTGGCGCACGGCCGGCAGGTTGCGGTCGCTGCCGCGCATCAGATCGAGCGCCGCGACGACGACGGTGATCGGGGTGCGCAGGTCGTGGATCAGCATCGCCGCCAGCTCCTCGCGCACGCGCGCCACGTCGCGCAGCGCCTGGGCGTTCTGCACCGCCTGCGCGATGTGCTCGGCGATGGCCTCGAGCACCATCAGGTCCTGGCCGTCGAGGCTGCCCGGCGTGTCGCTCTCGACGTCGAGCGCGCCGATCACCCGGTCGCCGACCTTGAGCGCGCAGCACATCTCGCTGCGCGCGCGGGGCGTGACCGCGACGTAGTTCTCGCAGTCGCGCACGTCGGGCACGAGCCGGCTGCGGCCGGTGCGGGCGCACTCCCCGGTGACGCCCTCGCCGAGCGCCTGGCTGTGCCCGATCGCGGCCGTGATCGGCTGGGCGGCGCTCACCGCCCGCAGCACCACGCGCTCGCGCTTCGGGTCGACCAGGCCGATGGCGACCACCTCGTAGCCGAGCTGCTCGCGGATGCAGTCGACGGTCCGCTGCAGCAGCGTCTCGAGGTCCACGGTCGACGTGATGATGTGGCTGACGCGCCCGAGCATCGCGAGCTGCGTGACGCGGTGGCGGCCGTCCTCGAGGACGAGGACGTTCTGCAGCGCGAGCGCGACGGGCCCCGCGAGGCGCTCGAGCCGCTCCATCAGCCGCGCCTCCGCGGGCGCGGGCGCCGCGAGCACCAGCGCGCCCAGGCCGCGCGCGCCGATGGCGAGCGGGGCCGCCGCCGCGAGCGCGATGCGGGCCGGGAAGGGCCAGTGGTCGCGGGCCGCGGCCGTCACCGCGCGGCCGGCGGCCACGGCCCGGCCGGCGAGCGTCCCGGCGAGCGGCGCGCGCCCCCCCGCGCCCAGGATGCCCCCGGCGGCCGTGAGGCTCCAGCGCAGGATCGCCTCGCCGCGCGCCTCGTCGACGCGCACGATGGCGGCGCCCGCCGCGCCGGTCGCGTCGAGGATCACCCGCAGGATCGCGGTCACCGGCTCCTCGAGATCGGTGGCCGCGCTGGCGGCGAGGCCGAGCTGGTAGATGCGGCTCACCGGCTCCGCCGCGTCCCGCGTCCCCGAAGGCTCCCGCTCCGTCACCACGACGGCATCGTACCATGACGGCGGCGCCCGCCGCGGGTACCAACTTCGCAGCGACTGTACTACCATCGACGGCCGCGTGAGCCTCGCTCCCGAGGCCGAGGACGACATGCCGCGCTCGGTTCGCCCGCTTCGCCTGGTGGCCCCCGGCCGCCCGCTCCTCGCCCCGCTCGTCGCGCTGGCCGCCGTGGGCGCCGGGCTGCTGGGACCCCGCCCCGCCGCCGCGGCCGACCGTCCGGCGCTCTCGGTGCTCTACTTCGAGAACCGCACCGGCCAGGCGGACTACGACGTGCTGCGCAAGGGCCTCGCCGACATGATCGTCACCGACCTCGCGGCCTGGGACGGCGTCACCGTCCTCGAGCGCGAGCGCCTGGAGGCGGTGCTGGCCGAGCTGAAGCTGCAGCAGACGAAGTTCATCGACGCGACCCGGCGCCAGCAGATCGGCAAGCTGCTCGGGGCGCAGTACGTGCTGATCGGCACCCTGAACCTCGCCGCCCAGACCCTCGCCATCGACGCGCAGCTCGTCGAGGTGAAGACCGGGGCGGTGCGCGTCGCGGCGCGCGCGCGCGGCGCGCCGGACCGGGTCTTCGAGCTCGAGCAGGAGCTGGTCAACAAGATCACCGCCGGCATCGACGCGCGGCTCAAGAACCCGGGCCAGCGCCGGGCCGCGAAGGTGCAGGACATCCAGACGCTGCTCGCCTACTCGAAGGCGGTCGACCTCGCCGACCGGGGCCGGCTCGACGAGGCGCACAGGGCCATGATGCAGGTGGTCTCGCGCAACCCGATGCTGCTCATGGCGCGGGACGCGCGCGAGCGCATCCTCAAGCAGCTCGACGCCTCGGGCAAGCGGCGCACCGAGCTCGTCTCGGGCGCCGTCGTCGCGCTCGGCCGGATCTGCGACCAGGGGCTCAAGAACGAGCGCGGCTTCGACGCGCTCGACGAGGCCGGGCAGCGGCGCTTCCTCGCGCTGCGGCTGCTGCGCAGCCGCGTGCTCGGGCGGGTGCTCCGGCAGCACCTGTCCTCGCGCAGCCACCTGTACCTCATCCTCCGCGGGCAGGAGAAGGACGCGCTGCGGGTGATGCGCGCCCTCGCCGAGAACCACCGCCGCCTCATCGACGAGCTCGGCCGCGTCTCGAAGAAGCGCACCGTGAGCTGGTTCGACATGAAGCTCGACAACGACACCGAGCGCCTGGTGCGCGACGCCCAGCTCGGCCGCGGCTCGCTCTCCGACGAGCCGGTGTCCACCCTGGTGAGCTTCGTGCTGCTCGGCCGGGTGCGCGACGGCGACAACACCTACACGGTCGGCCCGGCGCTCGGCGACCTCGACCCCAAGGAGCAGAAGGCCGCCTTCGAGCTGCTCGACCGCGAGGTCACCGTCGCCATGGGCCTGCACGCGAAGACCCCGGTCGCGCAGCAGGCGCAGCACGAGCACCGCGCCGCCCGCGCCCTCGAGGAGAAGGCGACCGCGCTCATCCGCCTCGATCAGGACGAGGCGGCGGTCGCGGCCTACCAGCGCATCCTGGATGCCTTCCCGACGGGCCACCGGGCGCAGTGGATCGAGAACCGCATCAAGCAGATCGCCGGCGCCACCCACGACCACGAGCGCTCCACGCGCGAGCGGTGGGCCAAGGCGCTCACGGACTGCAAGGACATGGACATCCGCGTCGGCGACGCGACGCTGCACCGCAAGCTCGTCCGCCTGGGCCTCGCGGCGCTCGCGGTGCACGCGGGCGAGCTCGAGAAGGCGTGCAAGGTGGGCGTCAAGACCCGCAGCGCCTTCGCCTACGTCTACGGCAGCCTCGCGCGCACGGCGGCCGTGCACGAGGACTGCGCGAGCTACCGCGCCTGGACCCGCAAGTACCTCGAGGTCGGCGGCTCCGTCGGCGACATGCAGGCCTACGCGAAGCGCACGCCCTGGTGCGAGCTCGGCGACGTGACCAAGAACGTCGTCTGGTTCAAGGCGACCTACGACGACCACTGGAGCCTCGAGCTCGACCGGCACCTCACCACGGTGCGGTCCCACGACGGCAAGGTGCTCTCGCTCTTCGGCGGCCGCGAGGGCGGCCGCGCCCAGCTCTCGATCTACCTCGACGCGACCGGGCCCAACCAGTTCCGCTGCCGCCTCGCCCAGTGGACCGGGATGGGCGGCGACCGGCGCGAGGGCTCGTGCAGCGTCACCCTCAAGAAGCTCGCCCGCGAGCCCGGCGAGCTCGACGAAGGCGTCTTCACCGCGAGCTTCCCGACGCCGACGCCGAACGGCCGGACGCGCACGATCGAGATGAAGGGCGACTTCCGGCTGCGGCGGCACTAGGAGCGTGCGGGGAAGATGCAACACGGAGACGCGGAGGCGCGGAGGATGATTCTGGCTACTCAAGAACCTTACTCCGTGTCCCCGTGCCTCCGTGTTGCATTTCCCCACAGCGTGCCGGCATGAGCCGCTGGGCACTGGCGCTGCTGGCGCTCGCGCTCGCGGCGGCGGTCGGCTGCGAGGAGGCGAAGCCCGCGCCGCCGGCGACGCCCGAGGCGGCGCTGCGGGCGCGGCTCGGCGTGCCCGCCGGGGCGCGGCAGGTGGTCGTCTTCGGCCAGACCGCCCACCTCGACATCGACTGGCAGAAGACCTTCGACGACTACTACCGCACCTGGGTCGAGCAGATCTTCCTCGACGCGCGCCGGCTCCTCGACGAGCAGCCCCGCGCGTTCTACAGCGTCGCCGAGATGGCGTTCCTCGCCCACCACCTCGAGGTCCACCCCGAGGAGGCGGCGCCGCTCGCCGCCCACGCCGCCCGCGGCGCCCTGCGCATCGTGGGCGGCGGCGTCACCAGCCCCGACACGATGCTGCCCGAGACCGAGCTGCTGGTGCGCGACCTGCTGCTCGGCGCCCGCTTCGCCGAGGAGACGCTCGGCGTGCGGCCGCGCGCCGCCTGGCTGCCGGACTCGTTCGGCCACTCGGGCACCGCGCCGGACGTGCTCGCGGCCGCGGGCTACGACAGCGTGGCCTTCGCGCGCATCGACGGCGCGCAGACCTTCTACGAGGAGCTCGACCACCCCGGGGCACCGCCGAAGCCCGGCTCGACGCTGGAGCAGCTGATGGCGGCCGGCAGCGCGGACTTCGTGTGGCGCGGCCCCGGCGGGGGGGAGGTGCTGGCGCACTACTTCGCCTCCGGCCTGTACTGCACCGGCGACACCATCGACTACGACGAGCCCATGCAGTACCCCGGCGGCCACCTCGGCCCCTTCCGCGGCGACGACCCCGCGTACACCGACGGCATGATCGCGGGCTACGTCGCGGCGCTGCGCCCGACCGCGCGGACGCCCTACCTCTTCGTGCCGGTCGGGTGCGACTTCCAGTCGCCGAAGCCGCGGCTGATCGAGTACCTCGACGGTCACAACCGGCGCCAGTACCCGAAGACCGGCGTCTGGGCGGTGGCCGCGCCGTTCGAGGACTACGCCGCGCTCGTCGGCGCGCACCGGGCCGAGCTGCCGGTCATCGACGCGGAGCTGTCGCCGTACTTCATGGGCTTCTACGGCAGCCGCCCCGGGCTCAAGCGCCGCATCCGCGAGGCGGCGCGGCCGTTCTGGGCCGCCGAGACCTTCGCGGTGGCGCTCGGCGGCGACGGGGCGGCGCGGGCGGCGGCGCTCCGGCCGGCGCTCGCGCGGCTCGCCTGGTCGGACCACCACGACTTCATCCCCGGCACCTCGACCGACGCCGTGGTCGCCGCGGAGCAGCTGCCGCTCCTCGACGCGGCGGAGGCCGCGGGCCAGGCGGCCCTCGCCGAGGTGGCCGCCGCGCTCGCCGCGCGCGTGCCGCCGGCGGCCGGCGCGGTCGGCCGGGTGGTCGCGCTCAACCCGGCCGGCGTCGCCCGCAGCGACGTGGTCGAGGTCGTGGTCGCCTTCGCGCCCCCCGTCGCGGACCTGGCGCTCCAGGCGCGCGCCGCCGGCGCGCCGGTGCCGCTCGAGGTGGTCGCCGCGACGCCGGCGGCGGGCGGCTACGGCGCGGCCACCCTGCGGCTCGCGGTGCGCGACCTCGGGCCGTGGTCCTGGCGGGCGATCGACCTCGTCCCCGGCGCCGCGGCGCCCACCGCGGCGCCCACGGTGGCGCTGCTCGACGCGGCGGGCCAGCCCGCGAGCGGCGCGGCCGTCGTGCGGGTGGTGCTCCAGAACGAGCGCGTGCGCGCGCAGTGGGACCTCGCCGCCGCCGGGGCCGGGTTCGCGCTCACGTCGCTCAGCATCGACGGCGCCGAGGCGCTCGCGGCCGACTCCTTCTTCACGACCGACTACGCCGACGACGGCGGCCTGTGGCGCCTCGGCCAGGAGATGCCCGGCTGCGCGCTCACGCCGCTCGCCCCGGCGGCCGAGACCGAGACGGTGACGGCGGACGAGAGCGGCGCGCTCACGGCCCGCGTGGTCTTCGCCACCCCGACGACCCGGCGCACCGCGCGCCTCGACGCCGGCGACGCGGGCCTCACCCTCACCCACGCCGGGCGCGCCGCGGTCGGCACCACCCGCACGGTCTGGTTCGCGTTCGCGGCCGACCCCGGCGCGCCGCTGCGCACCTCGGCCCCGGGCGGCTTCCTCGAGCGCACGCCGGAGCGGGTCTACACGCCCACGTACTGGCCCGCCGTCGCGTGGGCCGCCGCCGGGCCGTTCGCGGTGCTCCTGCGCCAGGCGACGGGCGTGCGCTTCGGCGCCGAGGGCACGCTCGAGCTGCTCGCCCTGCGCGACGCGCGGCAGGAGCGCTGCGACCTGCTCGGCGGCACCGGCAGCGATCCCGAGGCGCACGAGGTCGAGTGGCGCCTCGTCCGCGCCGAGACCGCGGCCCTCGCCGAGGCCGCCGCCCAGACCTGGAACCGCCCCGTGGTGGTCGTCGCGGCGCCGCCGCCGGCCGCCGCCCCCGACCTCCCGGCCGAGCAGTCGCTCGCCGCCCTCGAGGGCGACGGCGTGCTCACCGCCCTCAAGCCCGCCGACCGCGGCGACGGCGTGATCCTGCGCGCGCTGCTGCTCCCCGGGCCGGCCACGGTCCGGCTCGGGCCGGCGCTCGCCGGGCGCCACGCCGTCCGCGTCGACGCCGCCGAGCGCGACCTGGAGGATCTCGGCCCGGCCGGCGACACGCTCACGCTCGACGCGGCGCGCTACGGCGCGATCGCGACCGTGCGGCTGCGGTAACACTTCTTCACAGCCACGACATCGACGGGCGAGGCCGGGGCGTCACCCTGATGAGGTGACCCAAGGAGACCTCGCATGCGTCGTCTGAAGCGCGGCATCACCCTCGGCATCCTGGCCCTCGTCATCGCCGGCTCGGCGGTCGGCTGGTCCGCCTACTCGCGGCGCGCCGAGGCGCGCCAGCCGCAGTTCCAGACCGCCACCGTCGAGCGCGGCCGCGTCACCGCCAAGGTGACCGCGACCGGCACCCTCTCCGCCACCGTGACCGTGCAGGTGGGCAGCCAGGTCTCGGGCCGCATCCAGCAGCTCTTCGCCGACTTCAACTCGGCGGTCACCAAGGGCCAGGTGATCGCGAAGATCGACCCCGAGCTGTTCCAGGCCACCGTCGCCCAGGCGCGGGCCAACGTCGTCGCCGCCGAGGGCAACCTCGCGAAGGCCCGGGCCCAGGCCGCCGACGCGAAGCGGCAGCTCACGCGTCAGGATGAGCTCGCCGCCCGCAAGCTGGTGGCGCCGGCCGACCGCGACACCGCGCAGGCCAACGCCGAGGGCGCCGATGCCGGGGTGGCGGCGGCCCGGGGCGCCCTCGAGCAGGCCCGCGCGAACCTCAAGCAGGCCCGCATCAACCTCGACTACACGACCATCGTCTCGCCGACCGACGGCGTGGTCATCTCGCGCAACGTCGACGTCGGCCAGACCGTCGCGGCGGCGCTCCAGGCCCCGACGCTCTTCACCATCGCGCGGGACCTCACGAAGATGCAGGTCGACACCAGCGTCGCCGAGGCCGACGTGGGCCGGCTGCGGCCCGGGATGGCCGCGACGTTCACCGTCGACGCCTACCCCGGCGAGCGGTTCCAGGGGGTCGTGCGGCAGATCCGCAACGCGCCCCAGACCGTCCAGAACGTGGTCACCTACGACGCCGTCATCGACGTCGCGAACGGCGAGCTCAAGCTCAAGCCGGGCATGACCGCCAACGCGAGCTTCGTCTACGCCGACCGCGAGGACGTGCTCCGGGTGCCGAACGCCGCCCTGCGCTTCCGCCCGGCCGGCCGCGGCGCCCCGCCCGCGGCGGCGCCAGCGAAGCGCGCGCCGGAGCGGCCCGACCAGCGCACCGCGTGGGTGCTGCAGGGCGGGCAGCCGCAGCCCGTGCGCCTCACCGCCGGCGCCACCGACGGCACCATGACCGAGGTCGCCGGCGGCGGCCTGCAGGCGGGCGACCTCGTCATCATCGAGGCGCTCGGCGCCGGCGGCCACGGCGCCCCCGCCGGCGGCGGCCGGCCCGGCGGCGGCGGCGCCGGCATGGGCGGCCCGCGCGGGCCGCGGATCCTTTAGGAAAGGGACCCTGGGAGGGTCCCTTCGACCCCCCGCGCAGAGTGCTGGCAGGCCAAGCCCGCCAGCACTCACGCGGCCTCAGGAGGCGACGCCGTGACGACGCTCATCCAGCTCGAAGGCGTGACGAAGGTGTACCGCATGGGGGACGTGGGTCGCCCTCGGGGTGCTCGGGGCCGGCCGGCTCGCGTCGAGCTTCGGCTGGCCCATGCTGATCCGGCCCGACATCATCGTGGTGGCGGTGGGGTTCAGCGCCCTGGTCGGCATCGGCTTCGGGCTGTACCCCGCGCGCAAGGCCTCGCGCCTCGACCCGATCGACGCCCTGAGGTACGAATGATGACGACGGCGGTGCTCGTCCTCGGCCTCGCGGCCCAGGTCCTCACGCTCGACCAGGCGGTGCAGACGGCGGAGCGGCGCCAGCCGCAGGTTCGACGTCGGGACCAGGCCCGCCATCGACCTCGCCCAGGCGCGCACCGACCGCGCCAACGCCCAGGTGCAGCTCATCGGCGCCGAGAACGCCTACGCCGTCGCCAAGGCGCAGCTCAACCAGGCCATGGGCATCGAGGGCGGGACGGCGTACGACGTGGCCGACGAGGTGCTGCCGGCGGTCGCCGGCGAGGACCTGCCGGCGGACGACCTCGTGACCGAGGCGGTGAAGTCGCGCGCCGACCTGCGCAGCCTCGAGCAGCAGCTCCGCGGCCAGGAGCTCACGCTGCGGGCGGTCAAGGGCGCGTACTGGCCCACCCTCGGCGTGCAGACCGGCATCACCGACGCCGGCACCGGGCTCGACGCGCTCACGTGGAACTGGAGCGGCGGCGTGACCCTGACCTGGCAGCTCTACCAGGGCGGCCTCACGCGGGCGCAGGTGAGCGAGAACAGCGCCAAGCTCGCGGCCCTCGCGGCCCAGCGCGACGGGCTGCGCCAGCAGGTGCGCGTCGAGCTCGAGCAGGCGCGCCTCGGGGTCCGCGCCGCCAAGGCCAGCCTCGCCGCCGCGGGCGAGGCGCTCACGAACGCGCGCGAGCGGCTGCGCCTCGCCGAGGGCCGGTACCAGACCGGCGCCGGCAGCATCATCGAGCTCGGCGACGCGCAGGTCGCCCTGACGAACGCCGCCGCGCAGCGCGTGCAGGCCGATTACAACCTGTCGTCGGCGCGGGCGCAGCTCCTGCGCGCGCTCGGGCGGCGGTGAGGGCAGCTCCGCACCGTCGGGCCACGCCAGACAGGAAAACAGGGAGACGGTGAGACGGGGAGTCGGTCAGGTCGGGTCGCGCCGACGCTGGCGTCATGCACGACGCGGGCATCGTGAGCCAAAACAGAGGATCTCCCCGTCTCCCCGTCTCCCTGTTGCGGTCATCCACGCGTCAGCCCCGACGGCGCACCTCGCGTCGCGGCCCGCGGCGGCGTACAATGCAGCGGCGTGACGACACCAGCCCGCGCGCGGGAGGAGGCGCTGCTGGCCGACCTCGACCGCGTGATGGGCGAGGCCGGCACGGCGGAGGAGCGCCGCGCGAGCCTGGCGGTGGCGCTCACCGAGGCGCTCGAGGCGGACCGGTGCATCATCGGCACCGTCGACGACGCGGCCGTCACCTGCGTCGCCGGGCTCGCGCCCGGGCTCGCCGGCACGCCGCAGTACGCGCGGCTGCCGATCGAGCAGGGCATCGTCGGGCGGGCGGCGCGGGAGCGCCGGACGCAGCGCGTCGACGACGTGCTCAAGGACCCGGACTATTACTCGGCGGTCGCGCTGACGCGGTCGGAGCTGGCCGCGCCGGTGCTCGTCGACGGCGCGGTCCGGGCCATGCTCAACCTCGAGTCGAACCGGCCCGCGGCGTTCTCCGCCGCCGACGCGCGGGTGCTCGAGGCCGCCGCGCGCTGGGTGGCGGAGCGGCTGGAGCCGCTGGCGCTGGCCCCGCCGCGCCCGGCGGCACGGTAGAACCCGCGCGCAGGTGGCGCTATTCTCCCGGCATGACGCAGGGGCGATCATGACCGCCGCCGAGCGCAAGGCCGCGCTGGCGCGGTTCCGCGCCAAGAACCCGCGGATGATGCGCGTCAAGGAGCTCGACTTCTACCTCGCCGGCGTCGTCGACAGCGCCTTCTTCCTGCCGCGCGAGACGCTCGCCGAGGCGTACGAGATCCTGGTCGCCCACGCGCGCCGGCGCAAGCGCGCGGAGCCGTGGGCCGACGTGGCCACCGCGGAGTCGCTCGACGAGTGCTTCGCGCAGGCCGGCGTCCACGGCCTCACGCACGACCGCCGGGGCAACGTCACCGGCCTCGCCCAGGGCGGCGACGAGTGGGCCTTCGACCTCCTCGCGCCCATCGCGCGGCTCGTGCGCGACGGCTCGTTCTTCCTGATGGAGGACGACGAGGGGCGCTTCTGGAAGGCGAGCTTCGAGGGCGGCGAGCTCGTGTACTACCGGCAGGCGAGCGGCGAGGACTGGCTCGCGCGAGTGCGCGAGGTCGCGGCGGTCGTGACCCGCACGCTCGAGGCCGCGGGCTGGACGCGCGACGCCGCGGGGATGGCGGCGAAGAAGGCCGACATCGAGCGGTTCTGGGGCCCGCGCGCCCGCGCCGGCCTCGATCCGCAGACGCCGGTCACGCGGCTCACCTACGAGCGCGGCCCGCTGCGCCTCGCCGTCGAGTACATGGCGAAGGGCACGCTCAGCTCGATCACGATGGAGCTCGCGACGAAGAAGCCGCCCGGCCTCCTCGGCCTCACCATCACGTACACCGACAGCCCGGCGCCGGTCCTCGACGCCATCGTCGCCGCCCAGGACACGCTGTCGCGGCGGACCCTGCGCACCTGGCTCAAGGCGATGCGCAAGCAGTTCAAGACCGAGGTCACGAGCGAGAGCGGCATCCTGCGTCCCTGACGGCGCGAGCGCAGCAGCGCTGCATTTTTTGGGCGTCACCGCGGTCCCTGCCCGCGCCCGCCCCACCCGCCACTACCCGAGGGCATCCAACTCCCGGCGCGCCTTATCCGGGAGGAGTTCCATGCGTCCGCTGCCCCGCTCGCTCATCATCACGGCCCTGCTCGCCTGGTCGGCGGCCGGCATCGCCGCCGCCACGCTCTTCACGCAGGAGGCGTGCCACCGGGGCACGCCGGCGTCGGCGGCCCCGCCGCCCGGCGGCCATGCGCGCGGGGGCGGCGGCAGCTCGAGCGGCGCGCCGCTCGCCGGCGGACGCGGCTTCTCCACCGCGTTCACGAACGTCGCCGCCGACCTCACGCCCGAGGTGGTGCGCATCGTCTCCATGACGGGCGGCAAGGCCCAGCCGACGCCGCGGGGCCGCGGCAACCCCTTCAGGGGGCGGCAGCAGCAGCCGTTCGGCGGCCGCGGCGGCGAGGATCCCTTCGAGTGGTTCTTCCGCGGCCCGCAGCCCGAGCCCGCGCCGCGCGAGGCGCAGCTCGGCTCCGGGGTCATCGTCGGTGATGCGGGCGAGATCCTGACGAACAATCACGTGGTCGAGAACGCCGACTCGATCCGCGTCACGCTCTCGGACAGCCGCACCTTCACCGCCAAGGTCGTCGGCACCGACCCGAAGACCGACCTCGCGCTCATCCGTGTGCAAGGCGCGCACGGGCTGCCCGCCGCGCGGCTCGGCGACTCCGACGCGCTCAAGGTAGGCGAGTGGGTGATGGCCATCGGCAACCCCTACGGGCTCGAGGCCACCGTCACCGCCGGCGTCGTGAGCGCCAAGGGCCGCGACCACCTCGAGGGCGGCCCGGTGTACGAGGACTTCATCCAGACCGACTGCAACATCAACCCCGGCAACTCCGGCGGCCCGCTGGTGAACCTGAACGGCGAGGTGATCGGGATCACGACCGCGATCAAGCTGTCGCAGTTCGGCTACACGGGCATCGGCTTCGCGATCCCCGCGAACATGGCCCGCAACGTCATCGACCAGCTGCGGGCCCACGGCCGCGTGCGCCGGAGCTGGCTCGGGGTGAGCATCCAGACGATGACGCCCGACCTCGCGCGCGGCCTCGGCGGCGGCGCGCCCACCCAGGGCGCGTTGATCGCGCAGGTGCAGGACGGCAGCCCGGCCGCGAAGGCCGGCCTGCAGCCCGGCGACATCGTCACCGCCATCGACGGGCGGCCGGTGGCGACGAGCAAGGACCTGCAGCGCTCGGTGCTCGACGAGCGCATCGGCAAGCAGGTGCACCTCGGCGTCTGGCGCGCCGGCAAGCAGCTCACGCTCGCCGCGACGACGATGGAGGCGCCGGGCGAGACCGGGCACGCCCAGGGCGGCGGCCAGGGGGGGAACGCGCCGTCGAGCTTCGGGCTCGAGCTGCGCGACCTCACGCCGGAGCTCGCGGAGCACCTGCACCTGCCGAGCCGCGCCCACGGCGCGATCATCGCGCAGGTCGCGCCGGGCAGCCCCGCCGACGAGGCGGGGCTCGCGCAGGGCGACCTCATCGTCGAGGTGGACCGACAGCCGGTCCGCGGCGCGAGCGACGCCGCCCAGCGGCTCAAGGCCACCCGCCCGCAGGGCCACCTCCTCCGCGTCCGCCGCGGCGACGCCGTGGTGTACGTGCTGCTGCGGCCGTAAGAAAGGCTGTGGGGAAAGGCACCACGGAGGCACGGGGACACGGAGTAACGATTCTGAATATCCAGAGTCATCCTCCGTGCCTCCGCGTCTCCGTGTTGCATTTCCCCGCACGCTCCTAGGCGCGCCCCGCGCCTGCCGCTCCGTCACCGTCGCACGGGCTTCATGTCACGACCCACCACGCCCCCACCGCCGCGCCGCCCCCGGTGGCGGATCGCGATCCGCGTGATCGCCGGGGTCGCAGTCGGCTCGCTGCTCGGGCTCGCGCTCGAGGCCGCGGGCGTGCTGGTGTGGCTGCGGCGGCCCGGCGGCCGCGCGCTGGCCAGCCGCGCGCTCCTCGCCGAGGCCCGCCGCTTCGTGCCGGGGCTCGAGGTGGCGCGCGTCGAGGGAGCGCTGCCCCGCGAGGTCGTGCTGCACGACGTCGTGCTCCGCGACGCCGAGGGCCGCGCCGCCCTGCGGGTGGCCGAGATCCGGGCGCGCTTCGACCCGCTGCGCCTGCTCGGGCGCACGGTGCGCTTCGAGCAGGTGACGCTGGTGCGGCCGCGCGTCGACGCGCGCCGGGGCGCCGACGGCCGCGTCAACCTCGCCGGCCTCTGGCTCGCGCCGCCCGCGTCGCCGGGGCCGCCGACGCGCTGGCAGGTGCGCTTCCCCCGGGTGCGCATCGTGGACGGCGCGTTCACGAGCGGGCCCGGCGACGCGACCGGCGCCTTTGCCGACGGCCACCTGGTCATCGCCGGGGGACGGATCGACGCCGCCGCGCGCGTGGACGCGCGGGCGCGCCTCGCCGGCCGCTGGCTCGACCTCGGGCTCGAGGCCGCGGCCGCCTTCGCCCCGGGGCGGATGGAGCTCACCCTCGCGCGTCTCGGCGTGACCGGCCTCACGCCCGCGGGCGAGGTCACGGCCCATGGCACCGCGCGCGGGCGCGCCGGCCGGCTGCGCGTCGCCCTGGCGGCGGCGCTCGCCGGCGGCGGCGCGGCCGCGGTGCGCGGCACGCTGGGCCTCACGGGCGGGGCGCCGTACGACCTCGCGGTCGCGCTCGACGACGTGCGGCCGCCGGCGGTCGCGCGGGGCCTGCCCACCGGCCGCGTCACGCTGCGCGCGACGGCGCGCGGACGCGGCGTGCCGCTCGCCGGGGCCGGGGACGCCCGCGTGACCGTCGCGCTGCAGCCGTCGCGGCTGGGCCCGTTCGCGTCGCTCACCGGCGAGGCGGCCGCCCGGCTCACCGGGCGCGCCTGGCGCCTCGAGCGCCTCGCGGCGCGGGCGCCGGGGCTGCGTGTCGAGGCCGCGGGCGCGGGCCGCGGCGCGAGCGTCGACCTCGACCTCACCGCCCACCTCGATCGCGCGAGCGCGGGCGCCGCGATCCCGCGGGGGCTCGGCGGCATGGCGCGCGTCACGGCGCACCTCACGGGCACGCTGCCCGACGCCGCGGCGCTGCGGGCGAAGGTGCAGGCGCGCGGCCTGCGCGCCGGCACGGGCACCGCCACCGCGGTCGACGCCGTCGTCGACGTGGCCGGGCCGGTCGGCGACCCGTCCGGCCGCGTGACGGCGACCGCGCGCGGCGTGCGCGTGCGGCCGGACGCGCCGCTGGTCGACGTGCTCCGCCTCGACCTCTCGCGCCGGGCCGGGCGGCTCGCGCTCGCCGCCGACGCCACGGGCCCGGCGGGGCGCGCGGCGCTCGCGCTGCGGGGCACCGCCAGCCCGCGCGCCGCCGACGTCACCGTCGACCGGCTCGCGCTCGAGTACCGGCACCGCACGGCGCGGCTCGCGGCGCCCGCCCGGGTGCGCTGGGAGCGGGACGCGCTCATCGCGGTGGACGGCCTCGACCTCGCCGTCCTCGGCGGCACCGTCCGGGGCCGCGCCGTGTGGCGGCCGCGGGCCGGCCTCCAGCCGCGGCTCGAGGCCGACCTCGCGGCGCGCCGCCTCCGGGCCGGGATCCTGCCCGGGGCGCTCGACGGCGAGGCCCACCTGCGTCTCGGGGCGCGCGAGCTCGTGGGGACGGGGGCGGTCCGGCTCGCGGCGGGCGGTGCCGTGACCGTCGACGCCCGGGTGCCGGTGCGGCTGCGCCGTCGCGGCGCGCCGCGCCTGGCCAGCGCGGGCCCCGTCCGCCTGGACCTCGCGGTCGACGCGCTCCCGGTCGCCGCGCTGCCGGCCGCGGCCCGCGCCCGCGCGCGCCTCACCGGCGGCACGCTCGACCTGCGCGCCCACCTGGGCGGCGACCTCGCCCGCCCCGCGGCGCGCGTGACGGGGCTCCTGCGCGACGGGCGCGTCGGCGGCCTCGCGGGCGTGGCCGTCTTCGTCCGCGCCGCCGCCGACCCGCGCGCCGTGGACGCCACCGCCACCGTGACGCTCGGCCGGACCCACCTCGCCGACGCCCGGGCGCGGCTCTTGACCGGGCTCGACGCGCTGCTCGCGCGGCCCGGCGCCGCCCTGCGCGACGCCGGCGTGGTCGCCGACGCCACCCTGCCCCGCGTCGACCTCGCGGCGCTCGGCACGGCCTGGCCCCGCCTCGGCCGCCTCGCCGGGTACGCCACCGCCGACGCGCGCGTCACCGGCACCCTCGCGCACCCCGCGGCCCAGGTGCGCCTGACCGCGCTGCACCCGGTGATCGAGGGCGTGCCCTTCGCCACCATCACGGTCGAGGGCTCGCTCGACCCGGGGGGCCTGCGCGCGAGCGCGATGGCCGATCAGCTCGGCGGCGGCGTGGTGCGCGCCGCGGTCGCCGCGGGCCGCGGCGGCGCCGGCGCGCTCGCCGCGCGGCTCGAGGCGCAGGGGCTCGACCTGCGGTTCCTGCGGACCGCCAGCCCGGACCTGCACGAGATCGCCGGCCTGCTCACGGCGCGGCTGAGCGCCGGCGGCACCGTCGCCCAGCCGGTGTGGCGCGGCGACCTCGCCGTCACCCGCGGGGCACTCGGCATGCTCGGGCTGCCCATCCTGCGCGGCCTCGAGGTGCGGGCGCGCCTCGCCCCGGGTCGGCTCACCCTGACGCGGCTGCGCGGCCGCGCCGACGGGGGCGGCGAGGTGCGCCTCGCCGGCACGGTGACCCTGCGGGGCTGGACCCCGACCGCGCTCGACGCGCGCGCCGGCCTCACCGACGTACCGGTCGGCGTCCTCGTGCTGCCGGGCGCGACGGTCACCGCGGAGGCGACGCTCCGGGGCGCGCTGAAGGGCGGCGAGTTCGACCTCGGGCTGCGCGTCCGCGGCGGCCGCCTGCGCCTGCCGCGGCTCGAGCGCCAGCGGGAGCTGCAGCGCCTCAGCCCGCTGCCGGAGGTCCGCTTCGTCGACGCCCGCGACGCCGCCGCGGCGCGCCCGCGAGCCGCGCCGGCGCGCCTCCCCGAGCGCCTCCGGCTCACCGCCGACGTCCGTGACTTCGAGCTGCGCGGCAAGGACGTCGACGTGCGCGTCAACGCCAACCTGGTCGTGCGCGCGGAGGACGCCGCCACCGTGATGGCGGGCCAGATCCAGGCGGGCTACGGCTCCATCGCGCTCTTCGGCAACCGCTACACCATCGACCGCGCGCGCGTCCTGTGGCTCGACGGCCCGCCGGCGAACCCGACGCTCGACCTGCGCCTGACGCGCCAGTTCCCCGACGTCCTCGTCGCGCTCGAGGTCCACGGCCCCGCCCGCGCCCCACGGCTCACCTTCTCGAGCGAGCCGCCGGGCTACACTCAGCCGCAGCTCGTCGCGCTGGTGCTCACCGGCGAGGCGGGCGCCCCGCCCGGCAGCGGCAGCGACATCACCGAGAGCGCGGTGAGCGCGGTCTCCACCGCGCTCCTCGGCGCCCTCGCCCAGCGCCTGGCGCCGAGCCTGCCCATCGACGTCCTGCGCGTGCAGCGCGTGTCACAGGCGCAGCTCCAGGGCCAGGGCACGACGCCGGTGCCGGGCTCGCTCACCCCGGCGCAGGCGGGCGGCTTCGCCACCAAGGTCGAGGTCGGCACGAACGTGACCGACCGCATCTACGTCGGCTACGTGCACGTCTTCGGCGTGACCGAGTACGGCAACACGAACGAGGCGCACGTGCTGTACCGCCTCGGCCGCCACTGGGTGCTCGAGACCGTCTACGGCGACGCCGGCATCGGCGGCCTCGACGTGCTCTGGACCACGCGGTACTGACGGCCGCGCGCGCAACGCTGGTTCGGTGACACCGAAATCGCGGTGGCCGGGACACCTTCATATGGGTGCGCCCGGCTGCGGCCCGGGCCGGCTGCGAGTCGTCGCCGCGACTTGCAGGGTGGCACCATCCTTGCTCTCCCCCGGCACGGTCGGGGATGGAGGCATGACGGACCCCGCATAGAGGAGGAGACGATGCGTAGCTTGACGACTCTCGGTGTCATGGCGATCCTGCTCGGGCTGGCGCTCGTCGTGCCGCGGCCGGCCCGCGCCCACTGCGACGGCGTGGACGGCCCGGTCGTGACGAGCGCCCGGCAGGCGCTCGCGGCCGGCAAGGTCGACCCGGTGCTCATGTGGGTGCAGGCGAAGGACGAGGCCGAGATCCGCGCCGCGTTCCAGAAGGCGCTCGCCGTGCGGCGCCTCGGCGGCGACGCCCGCCAGGTCGCGGACTCGTACTTCTTCGAGACCCTGGTGCGCGTCCACCGCGCCGGCGAGGGCGCGCCGTACACCGGCCTCAAGCCCGCGGGCCGCGACGTCGGGCCGGCGATCCCGAGCGCCGACCGCGCCCTCGAGAGCGGGTCGCCGGGGCAGCTCATGAAGCTGCTCACGACCGCGATCCACGACGGCCTGCACGACCGCTACATGCGCGCGCTCAAGGCCCGCCGCGCCGCGCAGGGCGGCTCCGTGACCGCCGGTCGCGAGTCGGTGAAGGCCTACGTCGAGTACCTGCACTGGGTCGAGCGCGTCTACCAGGCTGCGGGCGGCCACGGCCACGCGCCCGCCGGCGGCGCCGCCGCGCACGTCGACTGACCCTCCCCGCTATCCCACCGCCGCCGCCGCCGCGAGCGCGCGCTCGAGGTCGGCGCGCAGGTCGTCGACGTGCTCGAGGCCCACCGACAGCCGGAGCAGGCCGTCGCCGATGCCGAGGGCGGCCCGGTTCGCCGCCGGCAGGGAGGCGTGCGTCATGAGCGCGGGGTGCTCGACGAGCGACTCGACGCCGCCCAGGCTCTCGGCGCAGGTGAAGAGGCGCACCGCTCGCAGGAACGCCCGCGCCGCCGGGAGGCCGCCGCGCAGCGTGAGCGTGATCATGCCGCCGAAGCCGCGCATCTGGCGCCGCGCCAGCTCGTGCTGGGGGTGCGCGGCGAGCCCGGGGTAGATGACCGACTCCACCTCGGGCCGCCCCTCGAGCCAGACGGCGAGCGCCGCCGCGTTCTCGGCGTGGCGCTCCATGCGCACCGGCAGCGTCTTCGTGCCGCGGAGCACGAGGAAGCAGTCGAGCGGGCTCGGCACCGCGCCGATCGCGTTCTGCAGGAACGTGAGCCGCGCGCCGAGCGCCGGGTCGCGGCCGACGAGCGCGCCGCCGATCACGTCGGAGTGGCCGTTCAGGTACTTGGTCGTCGAGTGGAGCACCAGGTCCGCGCCGAGCTCGAGCGGCCGCTGGAAGAAGGGCGTCATGAAGGTGTTGTCGACGACCACGAGCACGCCGCGCGCGCGGCAGGCGGCCGCGACGGCCGCGATGTCGGCGAGCTTGAGCAGCGGGTTGGTCGGCGACTCGAGCCAGCACAGGCGCGTCGTCGGCCGGAGCGCGGCCGCGAACGCCGCCGGGTCCCGCGGGTCCACGTACGTGAAGTCGAGGCCCAGGTCGCGGAAGACGCGCTCGAAGAGCCGGTAGGTGCCGCCGTAGAGGTCGTCGCCCGCGACGACGTGGTCGCCGCGGGCGAGCAGGTGCAGCGCGGTCGCCGCCGCCGCGGAGCCGGACGCGAACGCCAGCCCGAACGCGCCGGCCTCGAGCGCGGCCAGGTTCGCCTCGAGCGCGGAGCGGGTCGGGTTCTGCGTGCGCGAGTACTCGAAGCCCCGGTGCTCGCCCGGGCCGGTCTGGGCGTAGGTGGAGGTGAGGTAGATCGGCGTCATGACGGCGCCGGTCGCCGCGTCCGCCGGCTGGCCGGCGTGGATCGCGAGCGTCTCGAAGCGGTCAGCCACGGCGCGCCTCCCCCGGGTGCGCCCAGTAGTCCACGAGGTCGATGCGCGCCAGGAACCCGCACGCGCGGCCCGCGCGGGTGACGACCACCCCGCCGTAGCCGGCGAGGAGCAGGCGGTAGGGCTCGGCGACGTCGGTGGCCTCGTCCACCTCCGGCAGCGGCCGCCCCATGACGTCGCGCACCGCGCGCGCGGCGAGGTCGACGCCGTCGTGCAGGAGCTTGACCAGGGTCACCTCGTTGAGGCTCCCCACGGTGCGGCCGCCCTCGAGGACCGGGAGCTGCGAGATGCCGTGCTGCTCCATGAGCCGCGCGGCCGCCATCGCCGCGTCGCCCGGGGCGACGGCGATGAGCTGCGCCGGCAGCCGCTTGCGGGCGAGCACGTCGCCCGCCGTCGTCGTCTCGGGCGCGACGTCCGAGAAGCCGTGCTCGCGCATCCAGCGGTCGGAGTAGATCTTCGTGAGGTAGTTGCGGCCGCTGTCGGGGAGGATCACGACGACGACCGCGCCCGCGGGCAGCCGGCGGGCGAACTTGATCGCCGCCGCGGCCGCGGTCCCGGCCGAGCCGCCCGCCAGGATGCCCTCCTCGCGCGCGAGCCGCCGCGCGGCGGCGAAGGACTCGGCGTCGGTCACGCGGACCATCTCGTCGACGACCTGGCGGTCGAACGTCCGGGGGATGAAGTCCTCGCCGATGCCCTCGACGAGGTACGGCCCGGGCGCGTCGCCCGACAGGATCGAGCCCGCCGGGTCGGCGCCGACGATCACGACCTCGGGCTTGCGCTCCTTGAGGTAGCGCCCCACGCCGGAGATGGTGCCGCCGGTGCCCATGCCCGCGACGACGACGTCGACCGTCCCGTCGGTGTCCTCCCAGATCTCGGGGCCGGTCGTCCGGTAGTGGGCGGCGGGGTTCTCGGGGTTGCCGAACTGGTTCGGCCGCCAGGCGCCGGGGATCTCGCGGGCGAGGCGGTCGGCGACGCCGTTGTAGCTCTCGGGCGAGTCGGGGGCGACCGCGGTCGGCGTGATCACGACCTCGGCGCCGTACGCGCGCAGCAGCGCCACCTTGTCCTCGCTCATCTTGTCCGGCATCACGAAGACGCAGCGGTAGCCCTTGCACGCCGCGACGAGCGCGAGACCCACGCCCGTGTTGCCGGCGGTCGCCTCGACGATGGTGCCGCCGGGCGCGAGCAGCCCGCGCCGCTCGGCATCCTCGATCATCGCGAGCCCGATGCGGTCCTTGATGCTGCCGCCCGGGTTGAGCGGCTCGACCTTCGCGAGCAGGGTCACGGGCAGGTGGCCCCCGAGGCGGCGCAGCCGCACGAGCGGCGTGTGCCCGATCACCTCGAGGATGGTGTCGCGGACGTGCATGAGAGCTCCCGGCGGTGGTTCATGATGCCGGACTCGATTCTAGTATATTGAACAAGCTCGCTCAAGGGCCATCAGGGTCCGCGGCTCGAGCGGCGTGCCGCAGATCGGGCACACCCCCGGCTCCGGCTGCACGATCGCGGGGTGCAGCGGGCACGACCACTCCTCGGTGCCGAGGCCGGCCGGGCGCATGGAAGATGAGATGACGGGGGCGGGCGGGCGGCGGGGGCGCGGTCCGCGCGACAGATCGTGGAGCGGCGGCACGCCCGCACGACCGGGTCGCGGCCTACGAGGTGGTGCACCGGACCTACGAGGGCGCCCGCGGCGACGGCCTGCGTGTCGCGCGCGACCGCACCGCCGCCGCCGACGAGCTCCTCGCCGCGTCGAGCCCGGCATACAACTGCCCGACTCCCCCGAGTTCTCGCCCGACGTCGCCGGCTGGCGGCGCGAGCGGATGCCGGAGCTCTTCGCCGACCGCCCGATCACCGTCGTCCCCGACTGGATCTGCGAGATCCTGTCGCCCAGCACGCGACCGCTCGACCAGCGGATCAAGCGCCCGTTCTACGCGCGCATCGGCGTGAGCTACCTGTGGTTCGTGGACTTCGAGGCGCGGACGTTGACGGTCAGCAAGCTCGTCGACGGACACTGGGTCGAGCTCGCGGTCCACGGCGAGGACGACGTGGTCCGCGCCGAGCCCTTCGCGGCGGTCGAGCTCGCGCTCGGCGAGTGGTGGCAGACGGGGCGGGTGCCGTAGCGCCCAGCCCGCCGCCCCCCTTTACGCCACGCCGGCCGCGAGCTCGGTCCGCGCGCGCCGCAGGTGCGGCTCCCGGAAGCGCTGCCACGGGTCCCCGCCGAGCGTGAGCCACCGCGGGCGGCCGTGGCGAGGCTGCACGCAGACCATGGTGAGCGCGCGGCGCCAGCCGAGCCGGACCGGCAGCCGCATGGCGCGGCGGTTGAGCGGGCTGATGTAGGCGAGCTCCCGCGTGCAGCCGCGGGCGCGCGCCGCTTCGGTGGCCGCGGCGACCAGGATCGAGTGCAGCCGCTGGCCCTGCCACGCGGGCGGCACGAACGCGTCGTGGTGCATGGCCTCGCCCGAGCGCAGCATCATCACGAGCTGCAGCTCCGGGACCCAGGCGTCGGCGAGCGCGACCCAGGTGTAGCCGGCCAGCTCGGGGCCGGCGTGTGCGACCACGGCGAGATCGCCGCGCTCGAGCCGCCGCGCGACGCGGTCGCGGGGCGTCTCGCCGCCGCGGCCGAGGAGGTCCCACACGGCCTCGAGGTCCGCCGGGCCCTGGTGGACGCGCAGGCCCACCGTCGCGGGCACGCCGAACGGCCGCGGGAGCGCCGGCACGGGGGTGTCATAGACGTGATACGGATGGCAGGCGACCACCGGCGCGATGACGCGCTGCACGCGGCCGAGGACCGCCTGCACGGGCCCCTCGCGCCGCAACGCCGCGACCCCCCGCTCTGCTTTCTCCACGAGCGTGCTCCCGGCCACTTTCACCTCCACGCTGACCTGGAGGCGGCGCCTGCTCGCGGCCGGGCGCCTCCTCCAGCGCGCATTGGATGCCCGACGCGATCGGGGCAGCGACGGAGAACCAGCGGTTCGCGCGAGGCCGGAAAAGTGCGCGACGAGGTGGGCGCTGTCACCCGCCGCGCAGCACCCGGTCGTGCCAGAGCAGCATCTCGACGCCGCCCGGGCCGCGGTTGAAGGCGTAGTCGTGCGGACCGGGCACGACCTTGAGCTCGGCGGGCCAGCCCGCGGCGGTGAGCGCCGCGGCGAGCTCGACGAGGGTGCCGCGGAAGAAGTCGCCGTCGCTGGTGAGCAGGCGCAGGCGGGGCGGCGCGGGCGCGCGCTGGAGCATCGCGCGGGCCGGCGCCACGACGGCCGCGATCTCGTCCCCGGCGAAGGCTGCCTGCAACGTCCCCACCGCGCCGAACGCGTCGGCGTGCGCCATCCCGGCCAGCAGCGCCACCCGCCCGCCCAGGCTCACGCCGTCGATACCCGTGGCCGCGCGCGTCGGGATCACCGGCAGCTCGCGCCGCAGCCGCGGGATGAGGCGCTCGACGAGGAACCGGCCGAACGGCGCCGCCCCGTCGAGATCGCGGTCGGCGAGCACGTCGGGCGTGAAGGGGCAGGCGACGACGAGGCCGCCGTAGGGGCGCGCGGCGAGGGCGGCGTTGACCGCGGCCAGCGAGGCCCGGGTGGCGACGTCAGCGAGGTCCGCCGCGCCGAGCGGCGGCCGCCGCAGCGCCGCCGCGGTGCGGTCGAGCCGGTAGTCGCGCACCCAGCCCCACGCGCCCGCGGCGAGGCCGCGGTGGGCCTCGCCGCGGCCGTGCAGCGCGATCAGCAGCGGGACGCGCGCGGTGGCGGCGGCCCCCTCGGGCACGAGCACGACCACCCGCTGCGGGGCGCCGGGCCCGTCGTCGAAGCGCAGCTCGCGGATCGTCGGGCCCGTGGCCGCCGCCGGAGACGGCGCGCCGCGGCGGCGTCCGCCGCAGGCGGCGAGCGCCGCGGCCCCGCCGAGCCCGGCGAGGAACCCGCGTCGCGTCGCACCCGTGTCGTGCCCGCTCACGAGCGCAGTATACGCCGCGCCGGCGCCTCGGCGTCACGGCCCGGCAGAACGCGCGCTTGCGACGACTCTGGCCTCGCGGTACTGTGACGGGTGGGGAGGAATGAGTCGTGGCAACCACCCAGCGTTTGCAGCGGGGCGGCGGCGGCCGCATACCGCGAGACCGTGCTCCGGCCCTCGATGCGGCAGCGGCCCGCGAGGCCCTCGAGAGCTCGCCGGTGCCCATCGTCATCATCGCGGCCCAGCGGCTCGTCTTCGCCAACCGCGCCGCCATCGAGGCGCTCGGCTACGGCGACGCGCCGCCCGAGGAGTATCTCGGCCGCGACGGGTACAGCTTCGTCGCCCCGGCGGAGCGCCCGGCGTCGCTCGCCAACGGCCGCCGCCTGCTCAGGACCGGGGAGAACGCCGTCAACCTGCCGCGGATGATGATGCACCGGAGCGGGCGGCAGCTCCTCGCCCTCTGCGCCGTGGGACCCATCAGCTGGCACGGCCAGCCGGCGCTCGAGATCGGCTTCATGATCCTGAGCGGCACGGACGCGCCGCCCGACCGCGCCGCAGGCCTCACCGCCCTGAGCCCGCGCGAGCGCCAGGTCGCGCTGCTCGTCGCCCGCGGCTTCGGCACGACCGTCATCGCCACGACGCTCGGCCTGCAGGACTCGACCGTCCGCGCGCACCTCAAGGCGGTGTACCGCAAGGCCGGCTGCCACACCCGGGTGGAGCTGGCCCAGCTCGTCCTGGGGCTGCAACCGCCCACGTCGTAGCTTTCTCCCGGCGCGCGGGTCGGGCATCCTATACGGGCCGCATGTCGCAGAACGCCCGCCGCCTCCTCTTCCTGACCATCGCGGTCGCGCTGGTGACCGCCGGCCACTACACGACCGGCCTCCACTGGCACCACGCCCACGACATCTACCGCCGGCTCTACTACCTGCCGATCATCTTCGGCGGCTTCTGGTACGGCCTGCGCGGCGGCCTCGGCACCGCCATCGTCGTCTCGATCGTCTTCCTCCCGCACGTCCTCTTCCAGTGGCACGAGACGCCGTGGACGAACGCGGAGCAGTTCCTCGAGATGCTGCTCTACGTCGTCGTCGGCTGGGTGACCGGCGCCCTGTCGCAGAAGGAGGCGCAGCGCCGCGAGGAGGTGCGCCAGGGCAACGCCAAGCTCGAGGAGGCCTACCGCCAGCT